>CAZBTM010000056.1:0-2634 GCA_964494425.1 uncultured Rhodothermales bacterium
CCTCCGTACCGCGCCGTTCCTTAGCCCGGGATCAGGAGCGAAGCGGATATCCCGGGCGGTTTATTGAACTGCGCTAAACAGATACGCATTCGGCGAACCATCTCCGGCTCGGTTGGCCCTCACCTGCCGGCGTGTGGGGGATAGCACATCGGCGCTTGTGTCGAATTGGAGGGGCTGGCGTGGTCCTGACACGGGCACGCCCGAACAATGCCCGAAGCACGCTGCCTTGAAGATGCGAGGATCTGCCGAATTCGGCATGGACTGTCGCTTTTCCCCTGAACACGAGTCGGCGCACGCGCTTTTATACACGATCTGTTCTCTGGCAGGGCGCCGCCTGCGCGTCCTGCTTTTCTGGTTAGCCCAACTGTATCATGCCTACCTCCCTTCGCGACATCGCCATTGTGGCGCACGTTGACCACGGCAAAACGACCCTGGTCGATGCCATGCTCTGGCAAAGCGGTACCTTCCGCGACAACGAAGACGTGCAAGAGCGCGTCATGGACTCGATGGACCTGGAGCGTGAGCGGGGCATCACCATCATGGCCAAGAACATGGCCGTGCGGTACGACGACACCAAGATCAATATTGTGGATACGCCGGGCCACGCCGATTTTGGTGGCGAGGTGGAGCGCACGCTGCGCATGGTGGATGGCATTATGCTGCTGGTGGATGCGGCAGAAGGTCCGCTCCCCCAGACCCGCTTCGTGCTCCAGAAGGCACTGGAGCTGGAGCTGCCCTCCATCGTCGTGCTCAACAAGATCGACCGCGACGATGCGCGTCCGGAAGAGACGCTCGACGAAATCTACGACCTGTTTATCGACCTCGGAGCCGACGGCGACCAGATTGAGTTTCCGGTGCTCTACACCATTGCCACCGAGGGCCAGTGCGCAACGGAGCTTGGCGGCGAACTGACGGACTTGCAGCCGCTCTTCGACACCATTCTCGACACGGTGCCGCCGCCGAGTGGCAACGCGGAGGGCACGCTACAGATGCTCGTGACCAGCGTGAAGCGCGACAATTACCTGGGTCCGGTCGCCATTGGCCGTGTGGAGCAAGGTACGCTGAAAAACCGCCAGCGCGTGTCGATGTGCCACCGCGACGGCTCCATCGAAACCGCTGACGTGACGGCGCTCTTTGCGTTTGAAGGGCTGGAGCGCGTCGAAGTGGAGGAAGCCGGTCCCGGCGACATTGTGGCGGTGGCGGGCGTAGAAGGCATCGGGCTGGGCGAGAGCCTCTCCGACGCCGAAGATCCTGATCCACTGGAGCCGGTCGACGTGGACGAGCCGACCCTGTCGATGGAGTTTCGCGCGAACACTGGGCCGTTTAGCGGACGCGAGGGCGACTACGTGACGTCGCGTCAGCTTCGCGAGCGCCTGATCGACGAGTCGCGCAATAACCTGGCCATTCGTGTGGAGCAGGATGAGGCCTCGAACTGCATGGTGGTGTACGGACGCGGCGAGCTGCAGATGTCGATCCTGATTGAGCAGATGCGCCGCGAAGGGTACGAGTTTACGGTGGGGATGCCGCGCGTCATCACCAAGACGGTTGACGGCTCGCGCCACGAGCCGTACGAGCTGGCCGAGATCGACATTCCCGAGGAGCACATGGGCGTGGTCGTGGAGCGCATGGGCACGCGCAAAGGCGTCATGCAGAACGTGACCCACCATCAAAGCGGGCGCGTGCGCCTGACCTTTGAGGTGCCCAGTCGCGGACTCATCGGCTACCGCTCGCAGTTCCTTACGGATACGAAGGGCACGGGCCTCCTGACCCATCGTTTTGAGTCGTTTAAGCCGTGGGCAGGCGACATTCCGCACCGCACCACGGGCGCGCTCGTGGCCGACCGCCGCGGCAAAGCCACCGGCTACGCGCTGCTGAATCTGCAAGATCGCGGCACCTTCTTCGTCGGTCCGGGCGATGCGGTCTACGAAGGCATGATTGTGGGCGAGAACAACCGCACGCAAGATCTGGATGTGAACATCACCAAAGAGAAGAAGCTTACGAATATGCGCGCTGCAGCAGGCGAAGAGCTGGAGCGTCTGCCTCCGCCCCGCGACCTGTCGCTCGAAGAGTCGATCGAATTTCTGCGCGCCGACGAACTGATTGAGGTCACGCCCGAGGCGATTCGCCTGCGCAAGCGCTACCTGGATCCGAACCAGCGTAAGAAAGCCAACCAGCACGCCTACGCGGAGTGAGGGTACGGTCTGGCTGTATAACCACAGCCCGGCTGGCATCGACATACGCCCCCGAGCAAAGCAAAGCCCGTCCTGCAGTGTATGCTGCAGAGGCGGGCTTTGCGCATGTGGAAACAGGTTCTTGCTAACTGCCGATAGAAAGCGTTTCAGGAGGACACCGTTATTCGTTATCCACAGTATCCCTTGCGCTTGGGACGCGCGCCCTGCATATTTCATGCATACTGCACTCCCCACATGCTGCCTATCTGATGCGAATGCGCCCAACGGTCTCGTCTGCGATTCTGTCCACGATTCTTTTCTTCGTTCTCAGTGGCTGCGGCTCGGACTCGTCGGGCCCCGACAGCACCTCCAGCGTGCTCGGGGCCTACCCGGACGCGCGGCGAACGTGGCTGCGCTTCCGCGACGATCGCTACACCGGTTGCAACCTCTTTGCCCTGTTAAG
>CAZBTM010000056.1:2644-13998 GCA_964494425.1 uncultured Rhodothermales bacterium
GCTACCATCGACCTTGAACTTGGAGCAGTAGACGGAGAAGAGCCGTACCTGTTCGGTCGGCTTGGAGGTGTAACCAGCGATGCTGAAGGTCGCATTTTCGTTGCCGACATCCAGGGCGATGTCGTGCGCGCTTACGATACAGCGGGCGAATATCTGTTCGATGTGGCAACGCACGGCCAGGGCCCGGGGGAAGTCGACAATCCGTGCTGCCTCGCGATTGGGCCCGATGGTCACCTGTGGGTTCGTGACGACCAGAACTGGCGCTATAGCCAGTATGAGGTAACTGACGAAGGCGCCTCGCAGATCGCGTCCGTCCAGATGGGCCACGCGATGTCTGGTCTTCAAGCGGCAACCACGTTCGATGCAAATGGCAATGTCATTGATGTGGGCACCCGGCGGATTGAGGGCACGCTTAGGTCAATTCCTACCCGGTTTCATCAGCGCGAAGACGGCACGACCGTGCGCACAGTACGCATCCCGCAGCCCCCTGATGAACGCCTCAGCATCTACGAGACCGAAGCGGGGGGAGGTATTGCCCGCTACACCATACCGGGCGGCGCACAAGCACTGGACGCCCACGCCCCCAACAGCAACTTCGCTTATGCTGTTACCGACCGGTACTAAATCATCCGCGCAGATGCGAATGGCGACACGCTGCACGTACTTCGCCGCTCGCCCCAGCCAATAGAGCGGTCTGCCGAAGAGGAAGAAGAGATTCGTGAGACCATCGAATCCCTCACGCAACGGTTTGACGCCTCAACGAGCGAGTTAGAGCAGCTCATTCCTGAGCATAAACCTCCACTCGAAAGCATCTTCTTTGATGCCCAGAGCCGCCTGTGGGTGCAACGCGCCGTGCCCCAAGGTGCGCCCAAAGAAGCCGATGTGTATGACCAAGACGGCACGCTGGTACAGGTAGTGCAATGGCCCAACGATGTGATGCTTGCGCGCGGGCACATCACTGAAGACACTATCTACGGGTTTCGCTACAGCCGCGAGGTGGGCGTACCTCAGGTTGTGCGGCTGCGCTACTGATGGCTCTGGACTGCGTGCTGCCAGCACGACCTGGGCACAGTGCCCCCGGAGCCCTTTATGTCCCCTGCCATAAAATCGTCACTACACAATAAAAAAGGGGACAGGAAATGAACTTTCCTATCCCCTTTGTCACGTATGTCACGCTGCAGGTGGCAATTAACCTTCAACAGTCAGCGTGCCCTGCATAATGGCCCAGTGACCGGGGTAGGTACACAGATAGGTGTACTCACCGGGCTCCTCGGGGGCTGTAAAGGTCATCTCCACGGTTTCACCCGGCTGGGCGAGCGGGGTGTACGCGATGATGGCGTCGTCGTCGGGCACGTAACCTTCGGCTTCACCAGCGGCCTGGCTGGCCGTACCAACCCGCTGAATGACTTCCTCATCGTTGGTGTTGAGAAGAAGCACATTATGGACCATCGCCGGAGAGTCGGCGGTGTTTTCAAAGACGAGGCGCACCGTCTCACCGGCCTGGGCAGTCAGTTCGGTGGTCGCATACGCAATCTGATTACCTTGCGGCTGCAGCGTAATTTCGCGGTCGACCTCTCCGCTCTGCTGGGTGGTCGACTCACCAGAATCAGCAGCATTCGAGCCCGCGTCTGATGTGTCGCCGCCTCCACAGGCAGCCAGGAACAGCGCCAGCGTACCCGCCAGCAGAATGGTGTACGTTGTTCGGAACGTAGAACGTATCATAAACACTTGTTGTAGGTTGTGGTGCGTGTAACGAATGTGTATGTGTGTCTTCCTCTTCTCGACTTATCTCTACCTTTTTTACTGTGCGGCTTGCTTTATTTGATCAACCGCGTTTTACGTACCATAGCCCCAACCACACGATTCACGAAAGCCCCAGAAAGCATGCTTTTTTCGACGATTGAGCCGCCGCGAGGAAAGCCGCAATGTTATCGGTTCTGGTTCAGTACGAGAAGCTTCAGAAGACCATGCATTGTTTCATCACAGGATCCTTTGTTCCGTACTTAACTCAAGTTGCTTCCTATCAAGATGTCATTTTGAGCGGAGTCGGAGATCTGGTAGTGGATAGACGCTAAGTGATAGCTCTCTTGATAAAAACCGTCTCTGAGGCGAACCGTCCGCTATTCTCGTTCGGGGGATACAGAAAGCAGTACCCTTAACGGACGGATTCGCATGAGCTATCAGGCTTTTAGACGTGCCGCACGTACTATGTTTGATACAGACAGCCGTCTCATTGACACCGGGCGTGTCGCTGGTGCAGAGGACTTCCAGACCGTGCGGATGCATCGTAGCTCCAGCGATCAGGCCACGAATCAACAGGCTATTCCGAACGCCCTCAAAGGTCGCGTTGGCATGCAAGAAGTGGATGCTGAAGGCGGCAAAGCAATTCTTTCACAGCCCTTTGGAGCGCGGTCCTTGGACGCCCACGCCCCAAACAGCAACTGTGTGTTTGCCACTACTGACCCGGACGGAGTGGCGCGCTACAATACAGACGGCAGCACACTACACGTGGATGTAGTTTACAGAGCATGCGTTACGTGGACTCATCTACCTGCAGATGCAACGCATACTGGCACAATTTGTCTTGAATGTCGGTTCGTGCAGGTGGTTTACGCTGTTGCGGTTTCAGCGCTCTCAGGCGCCGCCTGGTCCGACTCCGGCAGGCCATCGCCATCTGGGCCCGCGTTGTACTGCTCGCGGATGTTCGGATACGCCGTCTGAAACATCTCGTTGACCTCTTCCACCTCGCCAGTCTGGTGCTCGGCGCGCGCTTTGTGCAGACGAACACAGGCCTTCCATACGGCCCGACGAAGGTTCCACTTGCGCACCGAATAGGCCGCGCTGCGACGCGTGCCGTCGCCTTCCAGCCAGCTTAATTGCACGTATGGCTTCGACGTGCCGCTGCCGTCATCTTTCCAACAGAAATTCAGGCCAATCACCCCCGTTTTCGAGCGTGCTTCTGCGGAGCGGCGGACCGGATCCATTGGGTCGGGCAGTTCTTCGATCAGTTCGTCACGGTATTCGACCGCTTCTTCAAGCGCCTCCTCTTTACCGCCGTAGCGCTTATCCGAGAAGTACTTCGTATGCTGCTTCTTCTGACGCTTAATGCGCACCTGCCACCCGTGGGTGGGATGACGATCGGGGTTGTCAGCGGTCGGCTCAATGTCGATCCGAAATATATTTTTAGGTTTGTCGCTCATTGTCGTATCCGCTATGAAGGGAAAGATTCTGTATTGTGACATTGCAAGCAGGCCCAATCCCCTTATGTGACCGCCTGTGCCAATGCCAACGGCATATCTATTGCAACAACGTGACGATTTTCAACGACAAAGTAAAGTGTTCAGGATCACGATAGACAGCACATCTCAGGAAAATCTATAGAATGAGGTGGATATGTGATGAATGCACGATCCAGCGTATCAATTAAACCCAGTATGATGCGGCACCGCCCGTGCGTGAGGGCACTACATGCGCTGGAACTTAGGGAGGCAAACGAGCAGATGTCTATAGATGTCTCTCAATAACAAGCTCCTGTGCCATCCCTCAATCGGGTGAGAGATGGCACAGGAGCAGAGCCTAATGCTCATACAAGTACACAACGAGACGCTACAGCAGCCCGCGGCTCTTCGTCCAATCGCGGAAGCCATCAACAAGCTGCTCGAACGAGTCCATTACAAAGAGCTCGTCTTGTAGATTGTACACCTCGTAGTCCTTCTCTGTGATGTGTGCCGGATCGAAAGGATGCGTAACGACCTCGTCCGAAAGCGCATGCGTCACTTCCTCGTTCGAGGACACAATGCCTGCTCCGAAGATGCGCGTGGCGTCGTCTTCGTTGAGCAGCCCAAACTCGACAGTAAACCAGTGGAAGCGCTCCAGGCGCGGACGGTCGGCGCCCTCGGCGTTGAGCGCAGCCTTCCCAAAGAGCTGATAGAAATCGGCAAAGTCCGGCTGCGTAAGCATCGGCATGTGGCCGAACATGTCGTGAAAGCAGTCGGGCGCGGGCGTGTAGTCGAGCTCGTCCCAGTTGCGCACGTAATCAGTCGAGGGGAATTTGCGGTTGGCCAGCAGCGTAAAGAACTCCTTCTCGTGCAGCAGCCCCGGAATGCGGGCGACCTCCCATCCGGTTTGCTCGTTCAGTTTGCGGCTCAGCGCACTCAGCTTTGGAATCCGATTGGGCGTAATGTCGAGCACGTCGAGGCCGCGCATGTAGGCGTTGCAAGCTCGCGACGGCAGTTGCTCTAACTGGCGCTCAACGAGCGTGCCCCAAATCTCATGGCGGTCGTCATCGTAATCGGGATACTCAATGTCATCGCCCACGGGCGGCGGCTCTTCCAGGTTCTGCGGGATGCACCGCGGATCCACGTCTTGGCCGTCGGAAGGCGCTTTTTCATACGCCGACCGCTCGTCGGGGGCTGTGTTAGACACCGGTTCTGCAGAGGCGGTATTCGAATCCATAACAGTCGTAGCTCCTTTGGGGTGTGGACGATGCGAAGGGGCGAAGACTACGCCTTGGAACCGCTTCCAACCCAGAAGCGGCACGACAAGGTCTTCGCGCTATGCAAATAGACCAGGACGCCTATTATTATACGCCGTTGATCTTGACATAGGTAGCGTATGTAATGCGCAGGTAACGCAGATGGTTCTTTCTGTACCGCTCGTGCCGGACACATTTCAGCTCCGTTCAGTACGTCATACCCCGGTTCATTACTCTGTGACTTGTAGTGTGCGTTCATGACGCTGTACACGGTCTTGGTTCAGATCTTACGCGTCATCAACCACCTGTACTTTGTCGAGGTGCGGTCTACCGGGCGCTCTCGCGTGCCAGATACAGGTCCTGTACTGCTGGCCGCCAATCATCCCAGCTCAATTCTTGACTCTGTGCTCATGAGCACAGCACTGCCGCGGCCCATCCGCTATCTGGCCCGAAGCGGTCTGTTTCGGATTCCTCTGGTCGCCTGGTTCTTTCGTCAGATGGGCGCCATTCCAGTGTATCGTTCTCACGAAACCGAGCATGCCGGTGTGCGCAACCGGGCCGTATTCGACCGGGTGTATGACCTATTTGAGTCAGGCGGATGCGTAGGCATTTTTCCAGAGGGGCAGAACTCTCCCACATTGCAAGTGGCGCCTTTGCGTACCGGTGCGGCCCGCATGGCCCTGGGGGCAGAGGCCCGTAATGGCTATGCACTGGGCCTTACCATTGTGCCAGTGGGCATCAACTTCGAAAGCCGCGAGTTGCTCACAGCCGCCGTACTCTTGCACTTTGGCGAACCCATTTGCGTGGCTGATTATGCCACGCTGCACCGCTCCGATCCGGAGGCAGCTGTGCAACAGCTTACAGCCGACATCCAGGCGGCTCTGCGCACACAAGCGGTTCACATTGAGGATCAGCAGGCTGGGCAGCTCGCCGAGGACCTGTCGCAGGTGATGGATAGCGACCGCGTGGGGATCACGCATCCCGAATCTACAACCGGCGACTCAACCACATCGCCCTCGCTCTGGCGACGCATGGCACAACTGCTTCTGCATTGGTATCAGCGCACCACCCCCGATGATAGCTACGCGTTTGAGCAACGCATGCTGCATCGTGCCCGTATCTACGACGTATTGCGCTGGGCCACTGTGCATGCACCGAGTGCGTTGCACGATCTCCGCGTTCGGGTTGAGCGCTATAAAGACCATGCAAGCCAGACGCAGCTTCGCTACGCGCTCTCCCATTCGTTCGCAGAGCCCCGCGAGCGCTTACTACGGCTGCGCATGACCTTGTATGCCGTGCTGATGGCGCCCGTGGTTGCATTTGGGTTTGTACACAACGTTCTGCCCTATCTTATCACCAAGCTCACTGCACGGCGCTTTGACAACGAGGCGGTGCGCGGGTTTGCGTACTTTGTGTTGGGCATTGGCACATTTAGCGCGACATACACCCTCCTTGGTGTCGGGCTTTGGCGCTATACCACTTTGCACTGGTTGGAACGCACGGCCTACATTGCCCTGTTACCGCCTACCGGATTTGCGGTGCTCAGCTACCGCCGTACCCTTGTGCTCTATCGCGATCGTATTCTGGTGCGTACAGCATTTTGGAAGCACGATGACCTTGTGTCTTTCCTTCGTACCGAACGAAAAGCTATTACTCAGCGGTTTCAGGCGCTTTACGCACGTTTTTTAGACGCAACGTCTCCATCATAGAAAACGCTGCCCCCAGCATCCTGGAGGCAGCGTTTCATCCGATCATGAACACCGGCACGAATGCTATTGGGATGTTTAGAACAGATCGCTCAATACAGGAGACTTATCCGTTTCTGTTCTCACAAATGTGCTCATGTCGCCCGAGCTGCTGGCCTGGTCATAGCCAAGCGTAGCTCCATTCCCATCGTCGAGCGTCACGGTCCCGTCATCGACGGTGAACTCGAACACAAGCCAGGTATTGCCGTCGCCGCCCTCGGCTTCGAGCGGGCTGTAGACATCAACCAAGCCGTCTTCGTTGTAGAACCGTACCTCAGCAGGCGATTCGTAGATGCCGACCGCGCCATCCTCCGACTGGTTACTATAGTTATGCACCGAGTAGCGGTACAATCCGTCGCGCAGGGCGGTTACCGTGATAGTTTCAGGGCCGTAGCTGGTCGTGTCGTCACGATCCAGGTTGGCGTTAGAGCCCTGAGGCGTTCGGCTGAAGAATGCCACATGAAAGCGGCTACCATCTGCCAGTGGCCCGGTTAGATGTGAATCCAGGTCGCTCGGCGACTCGCCCCATGACAGCACAATGCGCAGTTGGCCTTCGGCCAGCTCTTCGCTAATTGGGCGCGGGTCAATCTCATTTTCTCCCTCTTCCACAACAACATTTTCGACCCGATCCTCGGCATATCCATCACGGCGGATGACAAGACGGAACTGCCCGGTAGGGGCATTTTGGATCGTGTATGCACCGTTTTCATCGGTTTCAACGACCAGATCAGCAATTTCGTCGTCGCCCACCTCGGCTGCAGCGCGCTGCGTTGCATTCGTATTTTCCTGACGGACAAAGATCACGGTGGCATTGGGCGTTCCTTCCCCGGTTTGCGAATCGACTACGCTTCCGGTAATTGTAGCCGGGCCTTGCATACGCACCGGATCCAGAACAAGGTCTTCAGATGCAACGCGTGCCGAAGCTGTCGCGTCCTGATAGCCCTCAGCTTCGTGTCGCGTCCTGATAGCCCTCAGCTTCGTATGTAATCGTGTATTCACCCTCTGACACACCGGTTAGGGTGAAACGACCCTCGTCGTTAGTCGTGACGGTTTGACGCTCCCCTGACAGCGAAACCGTGGCTCCGCGCACAGGGCGCTCTGTCGCATTGAGCACCTGGCCCTCAACCGCGAATCCGTCATCCATAGCGTCGGTCGAGTCGCACCCGGTCCACAAGACCATGGGTATGATGAGTAGAATGAGTACTGTTGGATACCAGCGATATGACTTCATAGGAGTGCCTGGCTTGATGTATGGGATTCTGTGCCTTGGGCCCGCTTCCCTCAGAACACGCGGGTATGTAGATAAGCGGGGATTCCCCCAAAAGGCGGACAGCCTCCTGTACCAGCGGCGCATGGGCTAAAAGTAACGATGGATATGCACTGGGTGGGACTCCGGCATAGGAATAGGACCCAGGATCGCTCAGAACTGGATAGCGGTACGCAGCCCAGCTTCGAATCCCGTGAAGCTCCCCACAATGTAGGTGGTGTGCACAGTGAGTACGGTGTCGTTCCACTGCAGGCGCGGGACGGCTTGCAGGCGTGCGATCGTCTGTGCATCAAACCGATTGGTGGCGGTGTAGTGCGACACCCCACCACGCATCCCCAGACCGAGCGGCCCTACAAGCGACCGTGTGTATCCGACTGCGCCCTGCCAAATTGATGGAAGAACTTGCTGCGTAACGGGGGCGCCGGTGCCTATGGTGTCTTCCGTAAGCAACACCGGACGATAGCGACTTTCGGGCCAGCTTTCATACCGCGCCTGCACGCGGACGGCCTGGCTACGACGCTGCCACAGGTACTGTGCACGCAGAGCGGTGGTGTACTTTGCCTCGAACCGCGTCTGCCCCCCTTCGGTATCCGGCGTAATATACGTAGCAATGCCGTCCAGTGCTACCGTTGTGGCCTCTCCAATGCGGTAATCCCCCCCCAGACGCAGCTCGACTTCATGGCCGGGCACGTAGTCGGCGGTACTGCTTGTGAGTGGACGATAGCCCCCCTGGTACCGGCCCGACACCCCCACGCCCAACGCCAGATCTTGGGTAATGGGCACAGCCCAGGTCACTACTGGTGCTACCGACCAGCCCTGCCCAAATGTTGGCACGCGAAATCCATAGGGGCGCTGACTTGTCTGAATAGTCGTGCGCAACTCGCGTGCCGTGAGCGCCTCGGTGCCCGTAGGCACATTGGCATCTACCCCCACAACCAGGCGTCCCTGCCGCACCAGCGCCGTGTGCTGAACCCGAAACTGCAGGTCTGTAAAGCCCTCTACAGTTGCCAACTCCTCGCCTGTGGCCAGCCCGTACTGGATGCTGCTTTGCACAACCGTCCGATGCGGAAGCGGCACCGTAAGCTGCATGCGCGAGCTCCACGCATCGAGTTGTATCACGCCGTCGTCAATGTGCTGGTAGACCGGCGCTATCACGAGTTCGGCGCCCCGGTCGGAGTCCCGCTCCAGTTCGGGGGTCTGTGCCTGGGCGATGCCACTGCCAAGCAGCCCTACGCATCCCACAAGCAGCGCCACCCAGCCGCATACGGATGTGCGGTTGATCATGGCAGTGCGAAGACGAACGAAGACAGTCATATCGAACAAGAGGCCATAGCGAAATCGGAAGCAGCCATCGTGGATGAGAAGGATTAGCGCACAACCATCATCTGTCGCGCTGTTGACGCCCCGCTGGTTTGCAGGCGGTAGAAGTACGGCCCACTGGCCACCGGTTGCCCGGCGTCGTTGCGTCCGTCCCATTGTACGGCGTGCGGCCCGGCCTCGTGCTCGCGGTCAACCAGCCGACGTACACGCTGCCCCAGCACGTTGTAAATTTCGATGCTTACCGGGCCCGACTCCGCCAGCTGGTACTCGATGGTGGTTGCCGAACGCACGGGATTGGGATAGTTCGCATGCAATGCTGTTTCGAACGACTGAAGCGAAATGCCGTCGCTTTCCTGTTCTGCGAAGGTGGGGGTGCCTACCACAATGCGGTACCGCCGTGTGGATTCACCGGCTGGCAGCGTGGCGGTGAAGGACTGCCCCGTTACGGCAACACGACGCCGGTCTTCCAGGTCAATGACGTAGCGTTCAAAGCCGTCGGGGAGCGTGCCGGTCTCGTGCATCTGAACTCGTACCTCCCGGCTTTCTCGCAGCGCGTTGCCTGTCTGAGCAGCCACCTCGACCTCCCAAGCGTAGCCCTCTGTGGGCGTATCAACGTAGTATCCTGCATGACCCGTGCTGTTGTGCACTACGGTGGTGCGCACAAACGGTCCAACGGGAGGAGCAGCAGCAAACGTGCGGGGCGCACTACGGGTGGACGAGCGGAAGCCCAGGAAGGTTTGCGTGTGTTGCAGCGCATATCCCTGCACGTAGGAGGTGAGCTGCATCGAGTACGAGGCGTCCGCTGGATCTACCGACATGCCTGCTGTAGCGGACGGTGTGTCTTGCCCGGAGGCTGCAACAGGCGGCACGGTGATCGATACCGGTGCTGTACTACTATTGAACACAAAATACCCCCTCCACGGACGCAGTGTCGGTTGGTCGTATATGTACTCAGGCGGTCCCTCTGCGCGAACGGGCCGGTAGGCAACGGGCGGTTCTACGCTGTCTGGACGCTCAACCGCGCTCCATTCTACAGCAAATCCGAACGGGGTGCTAACCTGGTTCCAGCCCGGCTGAAGCGTCTGCGTGTATGCTTGCCCTGCGTTGAGCGACTGGCTTCGGGGCACCTGAAACGGCGTACCCGTCTTGGTAACAAGCCAGGCGGCCTGTCCGCGCTCTAAGGCATCAGTGACGGGAAATTCGTCGTAGCGCTCCTGTGATGGATTCCACACTGCAAAGCGCCACACATCGGTGTCGTATGTGCCGTACACATCGGTGAGCACATCGGCCAGCGAGGATTCTCGCGGTGACACGGGGAGCGCAATCATCTGGTACTGCTCGGGGGCAAAGGGCCCTTCGGCCGTGAGCGCCCCGGACTGCACTTGGATGTGACGGGGCGCCTGTGCTGAGGCTGACTCGGACGCACGCGGTGCGGTTATGGCTCCTTCCTCATCCTGAAGCGCTACGAACAGATCAATTCCGTTTAGGGTAACGGAGGAAGCAGGGATCGTAGCCGTCCAGCGTCCTGGTTCGGCTTCTGTAAGAGACAGCGCTTGATATGCGCTCGTTCCTGCAATGCGGGCTTCAAGGCGCTGTGATCCGTCAGGCACAAAATTATCGGATACGCGGACATCGATTTGCGCATCTGTGTTGCGCATCGGGGGCGCAGCAGGCTCAACTTCAACGTCTATGGCCTTCGCCGAAAGCGCAAAGGATGCAACCGGACGGTCTCCGGTTGTTATGTTGAGCTGCCCCGTGCGCGCTCCAACTTCTTGTGGGGCAAAGGCAACGGTCACGGTTCCGCTCTCACCAGGTGCAACCTCGCCATCAGGCTGTATGTCCAGCACGTTGAAGTTAGGCGACTCAAGCGCCGCCTGCACATCCGACCAGGGGATGCTGGTTTCGTTGGTGAACGTAAGGTCTTGGGGAGCACTCGTATTTCCGACGATGGTTGGCGATAAGCGCGATTCTACCGGTTCGGGCGGCGGCGGTGCGTCAATAGCGAAGGCGATGGTGGCTTCACTTTCGCCGACAGGGTTCGCAATTCGGTATGTAACCGCTCCCTCAACAATGTCGGTAGGGTTCTCAAGGGTCAGGCCCCCATTGGTATCAACGACGAGCGTACCGCCGGCGAATCCGGTGCTCTCCCCGGGCACGACTGCTGTGCCGTTGACCGTCAGTTCGGTGAGCGTCGCTTCTGGGCTGCCCAGATCGTCATTGCCCAGCACACCTGGCGCGTCAACCGTGAGCGTCTCTCCAATTTGCATTTCGTAGCTGTCATTGCTCGCCACCGGCGCCGTGCCCGTAACGGTGATCGTTGCGGTCCCCGTGCTCTGTCCTGCTGCATTTGCGATCGTGTACTCAAACGACGCGTCACCCACCTGCGCAGGATTCTCCAGTGTAAGACTGCCGTCAGATTGCACGGTTAGCGTACCGCCGGCGAATTCGGTGCTCTCGCCCGGTGCAACTGCTGTACCGTTGACCGTCAGTTCCGTGAGCGTCGCTTCTGGGCTGCCCAGATCGTCATTGCCCAGCACACCTGGCGCGT
>CAZBTM010000057.1:0-1426 GCA_964494425.1 uncultured Rhodothermales bacterium
GGCTCTTCAGAAGGCAATAGCCGGAACGCACCAGCATCAATCCACCTTTAAACCCCCAGCACGTATTTGCTATGCCCAACGTCTCCCTCGTCTGGCTGCGCCACGACCTGCGCCTGCGCGACAATCCTGCTCTCCACACCGCTGCCCAACAGGGGGCCGTTGTGCCCGTCTTTGTGTGGGATCCCAACGGCGAAGCGCCGTGGCAACCGGGCGGGGCGCATCGGTGGTGGCTGCACAAGAGCCTGCAGTCGCTGCAATCGGATCTCGAAGCAGCAGGGTCGCGGCTCATCCTGCGAGAGGGTCCGGCTGAGCAGGCGCTTCTGGACTGCGCCGAATCCGTCGGGGCCACGCATCTGCACTGGAATCGGCGCTACGAGCCCACGCTCGCCGCACAGGCCCAAACAGTTGCCGATGCGCTCAACGCAGCGGGATGTACCCCCGTCTCCCACGAAACCCAACTGCTGCACGACCCCGAAGGCGTCGAAACGACCAGCGGCGGGCCCTACCACGTCTACACGCCGTTCTGGAAGAAGGTGACCGGCCACGACCTCCTGCGCACCGATGCTCCGCCGCTTGGGGCGCCCGACCTCGTGGGCACCGCCCCCGCCACCTGGCCCGACAGCACCTCAGTAGAGGCGCTGCACCTGCATCCCAAACACCACGACGGCCCCGACTGGACGGGCGGACTGGCCGACACATGGACGCCTGGCGAGGCGGCGGCGCACGAGCGGCTGCAGTACACGCTCAACCACGTGATTGCCGACTACGAAACCGAGCGCGACCGCCCCGACCATGACGGCACCTCGCGGCTCTCGCCGTATCTGCACCACGGCGAAATCAGTCCGCTGCAGGTGTGGCAGGCTGTCACCGACTGGGCCGACGCCAACGATGCCCACGAGGAGGCCGAGCCCTATCTGCAGGAGCTGGTGTGGCGCGAGTTTGCGTATCACATGGTGCACCACTACCCCACGATTCCGGATGAAACCTACCGCGATAAGTTCAAAGACTTTGCCTGGACCGACGACGCGGAGGCGCTGCAGCGCTGGCAGCAGGGGCAGACCGGCTATCCGATTGTGGATGCGGGCATGCGTCAGCTGCGCGAAACCGGCTGGATGCACAACCGCGTGCGCATGATCGTGGGGTCGTTCCTCACGAAAGATCTGCTCATCCACTGGTACCACGGCGAGCGCTGGTTCTGGGACCATCTGGTCGACGGCAACCTCGCCAACAACTCGATGGGCTGGCAGTGGTCTGCGGGCTCCGGTGCCGATGCGCAGCCGTTCTTCCGCATCTTCAACCCAGTATCGCAGGGCGAGCGTCACGACCCGAACGGCGACTACGTGCGCAAGTGGGTACCCGAGCTACGCGATTTGCCCACCAGCGATCTCCACGCGCCATGGGAGGCCAGTGCCCGCACGCTCCGCAA
>CAZBTM010000057.1:1527-9015 GCA_964494425.1 uncultured Rhodothermales bacterium
CTACGACGAGGTGCGCTGAAAAGGCGGTAGCTTGCAACCCGCCCTATGCACAACGCCATGCGGTCCCACAAAAGCAAAAACGTGCCCGTTAGCAAGGCTCCAGTTAGCCGGAGACTGGAACGTCTCCGGCTGTAACCGCGCCCCGTCAACTCCGCCACGCAATAAAACACAGCCTTCATGCCCACGCTTCGCTTCCCCTCGGTGCTCGACGTTTCTGCCCAGGCGCTCTACGACTGGCATGCGCGTCCGGGTGCGTTTCAGCGCCTCACTCCGCCCTGGGCCCCGGTGCAGTTGGCGGCGTTTGAGGGGATTCAAGACGGCGAGCGGGCAGTCATCCGACTCGGCTACGAGCCGCTGGCCCTCACTTGGATTGCCGAGCACCACAGCCACATTGCCGGACGCCAGTTCTGCGATCGGCAGGTGCAGGGGCCGTTCAAGCAGTGGAATCACACACATCGCTTCGAGCCCATCAGCGACACGCGCAGCCGCCTCGTTGACGACATCACGTACGACCTTCCGCTTGCGCCGCTAAGCACGGCCCTGGCGCCGTACCTTGCGGAGCCCGAGCTGCGCCGCCAGTTTGCGTATCGCCATCGCATCACCCGGCACGACCTGGATGTGCATGCCCGCTACGATACCGCACGGCCCACCGTGGCTGTAAGCGGCAGTAGCGGACTCGTAGGTCAAGCGCTGGTTGCGTTGCTGCGTACGGGCGGATACCCCGTGCGCCGCCTGGTCCGCCGCTCCGCCACACGCCCCGACGAGATTACGTGGAATCCCAGCACGGGGCAGGTGGATGCCGAGGCGCTCGCTTCGGTGGATGCCGTGGTGCACCTGGCTGGGGAAAACGTCTTTGCTCCCCGCTGGACCGATGCCAAGAAAGCGCGCATCTTCAACAGCCGGGTCCGCGGTACGCGCCTGCTGGCCGATGCCCTCGCCTCGCTCAGCGACCCGCCCGACACGTTCATCTCCGCCTCGGCCGTCGGGGCGTACGGCGACCGCGGCGATGCGCCCGTTACCGAGGATGACGCCCCGCGTACGACTGACTTCCTGGGCGAGGTCTGCGCCGCGTGGGAGGGCGCTACCGCCTCCGCCGAATCCGCCGGCATTCGTACGGTAAACCTGCGGATCGGGGTCGTGCTTGCGGCCAATGGGGGCGCGTTGCAGGTGCTGGCCCCGCTCGTGCAGGCTGGACTCGGCGGTACCCCCGGACGCGGCACCGCCTTCGTGCCGTGGATTGCCCTCGATGACCTGCTCGGCAGCATCGTGCACACGCTGCACGACGACACGCTCGCCGGGCCCGTCAACGCCACCGCGCCCGAACCCGTGCGGATGCGCACGCTCGTTGACATGCTGGGCACGATCTTTCGTCGGCCCACGCCCTGGCGCATCCCCGAGATGCTCATTCGTGCCGTAAGCGGCGAGGCTGCCGATGCGATGGCGCTCAAGAGCATCCGCGCCCGTCCGGCCCGGCTCAGGGAGCACGGCTTTACGTGGACGTTTGGCGACCTTTCGTTTGCGTTGCGTCATGCACTTGGACGCACACTGCGTCCGCATCAGCCGCAGCGCATGTAACCGCCCGGATCTCAAGAAATGCTATTGCGATACAATTACAAGCCGGTCTGATCCCCCACGCCGAGCCCTCCGTAAACAATTTGTAAAGCTACTTCACCTCACTCCAAACCGTGTATTCACCGTTGACTACCCATCCCGTAACGATTGTTGGTGCCGGGTTAGCCGGTCTGACCTGCGCCACGCATCTGCATCGCGCCAACATCCCGTTTCGCCTGATCGATGCCGCCGATGCCGTCGGGGGGCGCGTGCGTACCGATTCCGCTGAGGGGTTCACGCTCGATCGCGGCTTCCAGGTGCTGCTCACTGCCTACCCCGAATGCCAGGCGCTGCTCGACTACGATGCGCTCGACCTGCAGTTCTTCTATGACGGGGCCCTTGTGCGCACGCACGGCCACTTCCACCGCATCGCCGACCCGTTCCGGCATCCATTCGACGCCCCCCGCACGCTCTTCGCGCCCGTAGGCACACTCGCCGACAAGCTGCGCGTAGCCCGCATGCGCAGCGCCCTCACCGCACAGTCGCTCGACGACATCTTTAGTGCACCTGAGCAGACCACCCGGCAGGCGCTGGCCACGCGATGGGGATTCTCGGATCTGATGATCGACCGCTTCTTCCGCCCGTTCTTTGGGGGTGTATTTTTCGATACGGAGCTTAACGCCTCCAGCCGTCTATTCGAGTTTCTGTTCAAAATGTTTGCAGAGGGAGATACGACGGTTCCAGCGCAGGGCATGCAGGCCATTCCCACCCAACTGGCTTCGCAGCTACCGTCCGATTGTATCGACCTCAACACGCAGGTTGCCGCTATCGAAGACAATCAGGTGCGGTTCGACGATGGAACGTCCGCCCCCGCTTCTGCCATCGTAATCGCAACCGACGAAACCATCTCCACGAAGCAGCGCAGCACCACCTGTCTCTACTACGCCGCGCACGAGTCGCCGCTCGACGACCCCATCCTCGCGCTCAACGGCGACCAGGACGGCCTGCTGAACAACGTCGCCGTCATGTCGGACGTGGCCCCCTCATACGCCCCCGACGGCGAAACGCTCATCTCGGCGGTCGTTGTGGGCGATCCGCTTGAAGACGACGACGCGCTCGAACGCACCGTGCGCCGCGAGCTCATCGACTGGTTTGGGCTGCCCGCGGGCGGGTGGACGCACCTGCGCACCTACCGGATCGAACACGCCTTGCCCGATCAAACCCCGCCATTTGTGCGGCACGATGCCGACATGGTGCGCCACCATGACGGCGTCTACGTCTGCGGCGACTACCTGCGCACAGCCTCTATCAACGACGCCATGGGCACCGGACGCATGGCTGCCGAGGCCATCCGCACGGACCGCTCCGTGCCTGCTTAACTACTCCGGCATGCTGTATCATACACAAGATGCTGTATCCCGCGACCGTTCTGATGTCACCTCGTCGCGAGGCTCCGCCTCGTGACGCTAACTTTTAGGGGCTCTGCCCCGTCCTCAACATAGAAAATGAAGGCTCAGACTAAGCGCACGTACCCTCTCATCATGGCCAACGCACTGCATCCCGCTACCCTATTACTCGTGCACGCCGGTGCTACGTGGACCATGGTGGGTGTCATCTGGGTGATGCAGTTGGTTCACTATCCGCTTTTCGCGCAGGTAGGTACGGAAACGTACGCGGCATACCAAACGCTCCATATGCAGCGCATTACGTGGATCGTAGGACCGGTGATGCTGGTTGAACTCGGAACTGTGAGTCTGCTGGCAGCCGGATACGTAGCAGCGGTGCCATCCCTCCATGCGTGGACGGGCGCTGGGCTGCTTGCCCTCATCTGGATCAGTACCGGACTCGTGCAGGCGCCGCTACATGGCATGCTCACCAGCGGGTTTGAGGCCCACACCCACACTTGGCTCGTGCGCTCCAACTGGCTCCGCACTGTTGCGTGGACGGTGCGCGGTATCCTGGCGCTTTGGATGCTTGCTTTCCTCTTTCGTGCTCCGTAACCAACCCCACAAGACCATGATGCAAGCGATCTGGAACGACACCGTACTGGCTGAAAGCGACAGCACCGTCGTTGTAGAAGGCAACCACTACTTCCCGCCCGAATCTGTCAACGAGACGTTTTTTGCAGAGAGCGACCACCAAACGACGTGCCCGTGGAAGGGACGCGCCTCGTACTACGATGTGGTGGTGGATGGCGAACGCAACAAAAACGCGGCCTGGTACTACCCCGCTCCTAAAGAGAAGGCGTCTCACATCAAAGACCATGTGGCGTTCTGGAACGGCGTGCGAGTTGTGGAAGCACAGGCAACGGAATGACCATGCGGTGGTATAGACGCTCTCCCGATGTTGAGGTCTCTCATGCACAATGTCGTCCTCTGCTCAACCTAATAACTGGCTATGCCTGATGTTGTCGACCGTGCCCCCGACCGTGCCACGGCGCTGACCATCCGTCCGGTGCTGCCGCACGAGCGCATGCAGATCCACTTTGAGCATCCGCTTTCGGATGCGGAGTTTGCTGCGCTCTGTCAGGAAAACGATACCCTCCGCATCGAACAAAACCCCGACGGCTCCCTCCTTATCATGAGGCCAACCGATGGCCTATCGGGAGCACGTAACACGCGCATCATGCGCTACCTGGATGAATGGGCCGAGGACGACGGCACCGGCATCGCCTTCAATTCCAGCACCATGTTTCGGCTTCCGAATGGCGCGCACCGCATGCCCGATGCGGCGTGGGTACAGCGCGAGCGATACCTTGCTCTCACCGAGGACGAACGTGCAGGATTTGTGCCGCTGGCCCCCGACTTTGTGATTGAACTGCGCTCGCCAACCGATCCGCTGCACGCGCTCAAACACAAGATGAACGAGTACATGCGAGCGGGCATCCGTCTGGGCTGGCTCATCGACCCGCAGACCGAGACCGTGACTACGTACACGCCCGACGGTCGGCCTGAGGTGCTGGACCGCCCCGACCGCGTGACTGCCAACACGGTCGTTGAAGGCTTCGCGCTGCCCATGAAGCGCATTTGGGATCCGCTGGACATGGCGTAGGCACGGAGTCTCGCAGGCCCAATCTGCAAAGCGTCCGCTGCGGACGAGCACGTCGCTATGGCTCTCATCTGAGTACGGGCTGCCGCTTTCTGTTTCTGGCTACGGGGTGGTTTCCGTCATCACGCAATCGGGAACCCCGGCTCCAAGACGAAACCGCATTGAACTGCGTGCTTTTGTGTTTTCCGGTTTACTTTTACCACAGATCAAGGGGCAACATGGGCATGCATGCTGTACGCGTGTACGACGGGGTCCAGTGGCATCGGCTTGAAGTGGAGAACGGCACCATACTTCGCGATGCACTGCTGATGCATGACCTGTCGCCCTACACGGCGCTCACCGAAATGGTGAACTGCGGGGGGCGTGGCCTCTGTGCAACCTGTGGGGTGCGTTTGGCGGAGGGCGTGCCGGCCTCGCACTGGCACGATCGAGCCGCTCAACGCTTTGGCTATCCGCGTCTGTCGTGTCAGATTCGGGTGCGAAAGCCACTCACTGTGTATCTGGATACCGACAAGTGGATCTGGGGCGGGCGCCGCTCGAACGAGCCGTCTGATGTATCGTAGATAACGTGCTGAATCCTCCTTGATGCCTTGCACCTATGCATAGCATCGGGCTGGTTTCCTTTTCTTCTCTGTTCAACTATTTGATAGCTCATGACGCAACCTGCTGTCTCTCCCACACAACACCCGCGTCTGGCGGCATATACCGAGGTAGTCGACCGCATTGATGCCTTGCTCGATGGCGAAACCGACTGGATTGCCGCTATGGCCACGGTTTCCTGCGAACTGCATCATACGTTCGACTACTTTGACTGGACCGGCTTCTACCGAGCGGTGTCGGATGATCTGCTGGTGGTGGGGCCGTACCAGGGCGGCCATGGCTGCCTGCGCATTCCGTTTGACCGTGGCGTGTGCGGAGCCGCAGCGCGTACACGTACCACCCAGTTTGTTCCGGATGTGCACGAGGCCACGGACCACATTGCCTGCTCTTCAACCACGCAGTCGGAGGTGGTTGTGCCGGTGCTTACGCCCGATGATACGCTCCTGGCCGTGCTCGACGTAGACTCGGATACGCTGGATGCGTTTTCGGAGGTGGATCGCGATATGCTGGAGCGCCTGGCCAACACCCTGGGCCGTCAGTTTGCGGATACGCCGCAGCGGTAGCATACCAGGCGACAGCCTCGGAAGCGTGCCGCACTGACTACGCCGCACTGATGCGGCGCAGGGGCAGGCGGCATGTTGCAGTCGTTGTGCCCTGGCTATGGTCGATGTGGAACGTTGCGCCAATGAGGTGGGCCCGGTAGCGCATGCGAGATAAGCCTTTTCCGCAATTTGAGGGCGTACGGTCGTGCTGTTCAGGGTGCCAGGTGCTTCCGTCGTTGTGGATGGTAAGCACAAGTGCACGGCTTGTAGCATGAAGCCGAATGCCTGTGTGCGTCGGGGTTGCATGCTCATGGGCGTTTGCGACAGCTTCTTCGGCGATGCGGTGTAGGTGCATCGCAACAGCGTCGTCGCGCACGGTGGGCAGATCGCTGGCACCGACAAACGTACAGCGCCCCGGGCCATGGCGATCAGCCTCGCGGGCGAGGTCGGAAAGTGCTTCGCTGAGTCGATCCTGCTGAAGCGAGACAGGCAGCAGTTCGTGGGAGAGTTCGCGCGCGCTGTCGACGCCCTCACGGATCGCATTGGAAATCGCATCGAGATCGTCGGCTGTGCACGACTCTCCCCGCTCAACGGCGGCCTTAAGATTTTGGACGTGCATAGCCGTAGCAGCAAGTTGCATGCCGAGCGATTCGTGCAGGGACTGGCTCACAGAGCGCCGTTCAGATGTATTCAGCGCTGTCATGTCGCGCTCCATGTCGCGCCGTTCCGTCACATCAATGCCTACAAGCACGAGCGATTCGACATCGGCATCGGGAGCGGGGCGCCATGCTGTACAGGTGCCTTCCAGCAATCGGGGCGGAGCATCGTCGCGCACCCAGTGCATTTCAAGATGGATCTGCCCCGCTCGCCCGCTACGTAAGGCTTCCAATCCACGCGTGAGCACATGCATCTCTTCCGGGTTTGCAAAAAGCATGCGCACGTCCTGCCCGATCATGGCATCGGGAGAGGTGCCAACAAGCTTTGTGCACGCCCGGTTCATAAACTGAATGCATCCTTCGGCATCCATTTCAACAACAACAGCTCCCATCGAGTTGAGCACTCTGCTGGGGAGCGGGTCTGGATTGGGGCGTTGAGATGGAGACAACGAAGAGGGCAGCGACCAGGCAGGACGCTTCCATTGGGTTGTGGTCATGTCAATAAACGTTAGCATGGGTGGGCGGAGCTAAGAGCAGAAAACAACCCGGTTGGATAGCACCTGCACAGGGCAGGCCGCTCAGCCGTCTGGGTGGGAAAATTACAGCGGTTGGCAAAGTAAAAGGGAATAACCAGGTGAGTGTAGGGAGAACGTTGCTACGTTCCTGTGCCGCTGAATATGTGCAATCCACATAATTCATAGTGCCTCGTTAAGCACGACCCGACGCAGACTGTGTGGAAGCAGAAGGTGGGCCAGGATGAGCAGGTATCACATGAAATCATGCGAATTCAACTCTAAGCACCCAATGGAGCGCATTGGATAACAAATAATGAACAAACAATGCAATTGGCATATAGGAAGTACGTGCATACGACGGAGAGTAAATGTAAAATTGTGTCTTTCAGGTATCCCCGTCGTAAAAAATCGCTGATTGCCACGCTTCATTTCAACAATACTAATCCCACTTTTTTCATGGATCTCAATAAATACCATTACAGGGTATATGAAAAAATTTGCCAGAAACTTGATATTAAGAATTATGAAATGTCACTGGCAATGCTACGCAGGGGGGTTGATGAGAAAGTGTTCAGG
>CAZBTM010000057.1:9025-13845 GCA_964494425.1 uncultured Rhodothermales bacterium
TTTTGATTTTGATTCGGTGGGAGGCACGTGCTCCGGGGTTCTGCATCTTGCATTCAAGGGTAAGGCCTTGAATCTGGGAGCAGAACTACACGCTTGCATCAGAGCCCTGGATAGATAAAGAGTTTCAGGCACGGGTCAGATGAAGACGCACGTTCATGACTTTGCGTGAAAAGTGCATCTGATATGCGCCGTTCGTGAGACAGCTGCCCAAGGTTCGGTGTGCTGAAGCCGCGTGCTGCAGTCGATTAGAAAGAAAGGCGAACAGCGCAGTAGAGTCCAGGTCGCGCTGGAGGGCATACAAAACAGATCCAAGGACCCATGCATCTCATACCATGCGCACATTGGTCTACAGACCGGACACGTTTCAGTGCATTTAGAGGACCGCATGTTGAAAAGACCTACACCAGGCGTGTGCCATTGGGAACAGGGGCATCGGGCGTGGTCAGTACGATATCTCCGTTTGAGCGGGGAAAGCCCGTTACGAGGCATTCCGACATCATCGGGCCGATCTGCTTGGGCGGGAAGTTAACCACTGCCACGATTTGCATACCCGTAAGGTCGTGGAGCGTATACAGGTCGGTAATCTGAGCGCTGGAGCGTAGTGTGCCAATTTCTTCCCCGAAGTCGATCGTGAGAATGTACGCGGGTTTGTGGGCTTCCGGAAATGCCTTAGCCTCTACAATCGTGCCCACCCGCAGGTCAATGCGGGCAAAATCGTCCCAGGTGATCGTGTCCATAGCACTGTGCATCATTATGTATATTGCGGGAAACAGGATGGGGGGCGTCACTGCAATGTACAGGGCGAACGCAGCGGGAGCACGCCTCGTGTGGGTGCGAACCTCGCGCACCAGCGAGCCGTCTGATGTGCAGAGTCGGTTGTCTTGTGCAGCCGCCCTTCGCCTGGTCTATTGGATGCGTTTGGCGTGCCCCATGTCCACTGCTTACACCATTGCCCACTGCTCGGATATCCACTTTGGAAAAATTGCTCACGCTGAGGTCGTCCCCGCACTTGTGAACGACATTAATGCGCATGATGTGGATCTGGTAGCAGTAAGCGGCGACCTGACGCAGCGGGCGCGCACGGGCGAGTTTCAGGCGGCGGTGGCTATGATGGAGCGGTTTGAGGCCCCTACGCTGGGGGTGCCGGGCAACCACGATGTGTACCCGTGGTGGCACCCTTGGAAGCGTCTTTGGGCCCCGCTACAGAAGTATCAGCAGCTGGTGCAGCATGAGCTGCGGCCCACGCACGTCACGCCCGAGGTGGCTGTGCTGGGGTTGTCTTCGCCCCACGGGGCCACCGTAAAAAGCGGACGCCTGCGCCCCGAGGCGCTCAACACCATGCAGGCGTTCTTCGACCAACACGCATCGCGGTTTCGGGTGCTGGTCGTGCATCACCATCTTACGCGGATGGAGCAGCTGGGCCGCCATGACATTATGGGCAATGCCGACGAAGCCCTCACGGCGGCGGCGCAGACCCAGGTTGACCTGATTCTTTGTGGACATCTGCACATCTCGCACATCGAGTCGGTCGATGTGGTATCCGACCGAGGAGACACCGAACACGGCATGGTAGTAGCCAGTGCGGGCACAGCTACCAGCAGCCGCGGACGCAAGTCAAATCGGGGCGTCAACTTCTACAACCTTGTGCACATCCGCCCGGATTCGTTTTCGGTGGAAGAGCGGCGCTATCAGCCGGATGCGACGGCGTTTTCTGAGGTGCGTACCACCTCGTTCGACCGCGTTACGTCGCTTTCGTAGAGGCAGTGCCATACACAACAAGGGCGCCTGCACAGTGCAGACGCCCCTGTATCCACCTATGTGGTGCAACAGCGCCGGTTACGCGGTGGGCGCGGCGGCTTCTACCCCTGCCGATACATGATCGGCGTACTTGGCAAAGTTCTCGGCAAACATGCGAGCCAGCTCGGCGGCCTGCTGGTCAAAGGCGTCCGGGTCGTCCCACGTGGTGCGGGGCTGTAAGACCGTGTCGGGCACGTTGGGGACATGCTCGGGCACGTGCATCCCAAATACCCGGTCGGGCGTGGTCGGTACGCCGTTGAGTTCGTCGGTGAGGATCGCATCGACCATTGCACGGGTGTGCGTCAAGTTGATGCGGGTGCCCGTGCCGTAGGGGCCGCCCGTAAGTCCGGTGTTGATGAGCCAGCACTGCGCGTCATGCGTACGGATTTTGTCGCCCAGCAGCTCAGCGTACTCGGCAGGATGGCGCACCATGAACGGCTCGCCAAAGCAGGTGCTGAATGTGGCCTTGGGTTCGCTGACTCCGCGTTCGGTGCCTGCTACCTTGGCGGTGTAGCCCGACAGAAAGTGAAACATCGTCTGTTCGGGCGTTAGCTTCGATATGGGCGGAAGCACGCCGAACGCGTCGTACGTGAGGAAGATAACGTGGTCGGGATGCCCGCCTTGCCCGGTCTCCGATGCGTTGGGGATGTAGTCGATCGGATACGACCCACGCGTATTTCGTGTGATGGTGTCGTCGGTGAAGTCGGGCGTACGCGTCTCGTCCTCCAGCATTACATTTTCGAGGATGGTGCCGAAGCGTTCCGTCGTGCTGTAGATCTCCGGCTCCTGCTCGGGCGTCAGGTCGATCATCTTGGCGTAGCAGCCTCCCTCAAAGTTATACACACCGTCCTCGCTCCACCCGTGTTCATCGTCGCCAATGAGCGTGCGGCTGGCATCGGCAGAGAGCGTGGTTTTGCCCGTGCCCGACAGGCCAAAGAACACCGCGGTGCTGCCATCGGGATCTTCGTTTGCCGAGCAGTGCATGGGCAGCACGTTTTGCTTGGGCAGGCGGTGATTCAGCACCGAGAAGATCGACTTCTTGATCTCGCCTGCGTAATGCGTGCCGCCAATGAGCACCAGTTCCTTCTCCAGACTCACGAAGATGGCCGCCTCCGAATTCGTATTGTCGCGTTCCGGGTCGGCCTTGAACGTGCATAGGTCAAGTACGGTAAAGCCGGGCTCAAAGTCGGCGCGGTCCATGTCGGGGCGCCGCACAAACATATTATAGGCAAAGAGGCTGTGCCACGCCTTTTCGGTGATAATGCGCACGGGCATCGTGTAGTCGGGGTCGGCCCCAGCGTACAGGTCTTGCACGAAGAGCGGCTTCCCGGTGGCGTGGTCAGCGAGGCGCGCTTGCAGATGGTCGAAGGTATCCGCGTCGGTCGGACGATTGACCGGCCCCCAGTTGATCGTGTCGATGTTTGAGGCATTGCGCACCAGGAAGCGATCGCGCGGGCTCCGCCCGGTGTACGGATCGGTGCGTGTGCAGAGCGGACCCTGTGCCGCAAGCTGGCCTTCGCCGTTTGCCAGCGCCATTTCGTAGAGCACAGGCGGCTTCAAGTTGTAGTAGATCGGACCAAGGTCAGTTAGCCCCAGCGCGCGGAGATGTGAGGTCACGTGGTCGGGTACGGTCATGACAGCAGCAGAGTAGCTTGGTGTTGAAAACGACGGGAACGGGCCTACATGCAGCCCGCATCGTGCGATACACCTCTAAGAAAGCGCTTCCAATACTCTTTTGCGACATCTGCAGTTAAGCAAATGTGAATATAAACTAACGTGTGCTGCATTTGCTATGAACATTGTATGCGCCTGTATGTCTGCAGAATGCGTCGCGTCTCCATATCAGTCCTCCGAATCCCCCTGTGCAATACGTCGTTGAGTACGACGAACACGCATTGTCCTGGTACGCTGCATTAGCCCTCGCATCCTTCTGTGACGTTCTCCTCTTCTGTTGGCACTGCTGTGCATCGGTGGATGCGGAGCGACCCGCTCGTAGTGGCAGGCATCGCAGCAGCGTTGATAGTCAGCACCTATGTGCTAATGGGGCTTCCGATGAGCGAGCCCGTGCTCATTGGCGTGCCTGCGGGCGTGGCGCTTGTGTATCGCTTCGACCGCACGAGCGATGCCTCCGCCGAAGACAGCATTTCGCACCGCACCCGTCGCCAGTGGTTGCAGCAGCATCGTGGCTATGTATGGGGAACCACGGTGCTCTACGTTGCGCTGGGCGGATGGGCATTCATACACCTCGCTCTCGCGGCTCAGAGCGCTACGTTGGCCTTTGTGGCGCTTGGGGCGCTGTACGTATGGCCCCTCGGCGGGTGGCGTATCAAAGACATTGGCGCGACGAAGACGCTCGTGGTAGCGCTTGTGTGGAGCGCGGGGGTGGTGGGATTTCCCGTGCTGAATCACGGACTGAGTTCTCCAGCAATTGATGGAGGCTATGCCAGCGTGCTTGGGCTGCTTGCGTATCGGATGGGCTGGCTCTTCCCCAATCTGCTATGCAGCGACTGGGCTGACCGAAAGGCCGACCGGGCCGCTGGACTTACTACCCTGGCGCACGGGTGGAGCCATGGGCAGGTGCGGGGTGTGGCTGCAGGATATGCGGGCAGTGCTGTACTGGTCGCCGGTTTGGTGGGGCTGAGTACCGGAAGCGTGCTATGGATCGCCGAAGCCGCTGCTGCGGCCCTGCTGGCCGTTGGCGTAGGCATATGTCCGAGGCACCCAGGCCCTACCTACCGCCTGGCGCTCGACCTATACATGGCTGTGCCCGGTCTGATTGCGGTCTCTATGCTCTTATCGGCCTATTGATGAGTCGCTTTTGGATTGACTTCCTGAACCTGTATTGCGTTATTGAGGGCGGTAATTCGCATCCTTATTTTCTATTGCCTTATCATACATGGACTTCATAGAAGAAATTAATTCGCTTTCTGCACGTGCAAAGAGCCAAATCGATCATCTTGAAACAGAGGAAAGCACAAAGAACGCGCTGGTCATGCCTTTCATCAAGGCGCTTGGTTACGACC
>CAZBTM010000058.1:0-3432 GCA_964494425.1 uncultured Rhodothermales bacterium
TCGGTGACCGTCAGTTGAGCAACCTGGCTTTTGTTGTGCCACCTGCCAGCCCAGCCGCACCCACCGCACAGGAAGCAGCAGCGCGTCGGGCAGGGACGGAGCTACCGCGCGGTCTTTCTCGTTCACCTGCACCAGCGGACCGAGTAGGTCGCGCGCAATAAGCGCTGCTCGGTCGCGCCAGCGGGGCAGGAGGAGCGTGTGCAGAAGCAGTCCCCACGCCTTTTCGCGATGCCAGCGCCGCTTCGAGGGACCATCGGGATGGGGGGCGCTGCGCAGAAACGCCTCGGGTAAGAGCCTCCGCTCCCACCCCTGGCGCGGCCACGGCGTACCGGCGCCCGTACCGTTGGGCCAGAGCGCGTCGTGCGGAGCGCCGAGCAAGGTTGTCCACACGTAGTGCAGCGGCCCCTGTACATCCACCCGCCCCAGCGCCTGCATACGCGTTCGAAGCGTTCGGCCCGAGAGATCTGGCAGCGATTGGATGCGGCGGTAGAGGTCTTCGAGCATCGAAAAGCGCAGCGAAAGCCCACGCGTGTGCTGCGCCATGTGGCGGATGGCGTGCAGCGCCAGGTACGCGATCTCGTCGGCAGGGTCCATTTCGCGGATGGGAGCACCATGTAAGGTCGCAGGGTGCGAGCGGCGCCATACGGTGGCGGTGCGCTGGGCTGGATTGTGCAGGCGCAGCCCTTCGGTTGCGGGCGCGGTGTGCCAGTGCATCTCGATCCAGCTGGGCATCGGACCGTCTTGCTTCACAAGCGGCGGCCCATGGTGAATCGACACGGTCTCGTGCCACGTTTCGACTGGACGATCAGGGTCGGTGGGCGCATAGCCAAGGTCGCGCAGCACGGCGACGGCGTCGGTAAGCTGCTCGGGGCGGATGAGTAGGTCATGGTCGCCGTCTTTGCGCTTCCCAGGACCGCCGTACGCCCGCACATCCAGGTGCACGCCTTTCAGCGGAATCACGTCGATGGAGTGGCGATGCAGCGCCTGCAGGATGTCGGTGAGCGCCTGGGCCTGTAGGAGTCCGGCAGCCGCCACGGTCTGTGCATGCGGGGCAAGCGCATTGCGCAGAGGAGCGGCATCTGGGTGGTCTGTAGCCGCAAGCGCGCGATACACCGAAGGAATCACGTTGTGATGCTGGGCCCATGCCATCAGGTGGCGGGGCTCGCACGCAGGGCCATATCTGTTGAGGATGGCCGTCCATGTCTCCTTTGCATCGACCTGGAGCGCGTGGCGGAGCGCGGCGCATCCCACCTGAACAGCGGTATCAGAAACAGCGTCGGGAACGGCCATCAGGCGGTAGACGGATAGCGGTAGAGCAGGCGATGGGTGGTGCGCGGATCGACGGGTTCGGCCAGCGCCGTGCCGCCCACCTCGACCCAGGCGTGGGCCAGGTGCTCATGCGGACGGTTGCGCTGTGCGCCGAGGCAGAAGTGCACGGGGGCGTGTTCGGTGCGCTGTACCAGCCCGAACAAAAGGAGCGCGCGTGGCAGGCAGCGGCCAGAGTGCCCACGGGTGGTAAGCCGGTAGGCCACCGTCAGGCATCCGCCCAGTGCAAGCGGTGGCCCCAGCCCGTGCCACGTGGTATGAGGGATGGATGGGGTCAGGCGCTGGAGCACATCGGGAAGCGTGCGCGGCGTGGCGGCGTGCTGCACACGGTGCAGGTGGACCGCCACAGTGGCGTAGGGCCAGAGCGCGTGGGGCAGGACCCGCGTGCACGCCAGGGCCCGGCGCCATCGTGGGCGCGCGTCATACTGCTGGATGTGCGCCGCTATGGTCGGAGATTCGTCGGCAATCATGATGCGGGCACGATAAGCTGGACCGCGCGCATGGATTGCAGAAACGTGTCGGTGTGCGCACGGGCGGTGGCTTGTGAAAGGGCGGACTCAGCATCATTGCTTGTGGCGTTGGCGTGCGCACGGAGCGCCTCGGCCAGTTCGGGCGCGGTGGCCTGGTCATGCTCTTGCAGATATGACCAGAGCACGTATCCGGCTTCGTTGAGTTCGTAGTATGTCTGGCTGTTCAGGTCGAGCACGACAGCAGCATCGGCATCGAGGGCCGTGGCGGTGGCATGCGCAGCACAGCGCACGGGCACATCGTCGGCAAAGGCGGGAGCGGTAGACATGATGACGGAGGGCAGATGCAGAGGGCTATGCGAAGGCCGTTTGGGTTTGCAGGAGCGCTGCCAGGTGCCCCGGGTCGTGGTAAAGGTCGCGCCCGGCGTGCAGGCGGTAGGCGGTGCACTGGCGGAGCAGGTGCCCCATGCGATCCCACTGGGCGCGGGCGGTATCGGGTGGGAGGAGGGCCGGTGGTACGCCCTGCGCCATGAGTTCAGGCAGGGCCTGCGTGGCTGAGCAAGGAACGAGTTCGCTCCTCTTGCGATCCGCAATGGTTGGAAGAAGGAGTGCGGCAGGGGCGGCCTGCGCCGCACGGCGCATTGTGGGAGCGGTATCGGGACGCTGGTGGCGCGGACGGATGTGCGAGCCCAGCGGACGCTTTTCTCGTTCCGTAAACCGCCCAAACAGACTGCGCGACGGGTTGGTACTGGTGGATGCGGGCAGGTCCAGCCGGTCCCACACATCGGTGCACACGTGGATGGTTTGCGCCAGGCTGCGGACGTGCACGCTCGTTGTTGCAGGCGGGGGCACGACCAGCATATCGTCGCTAACGCTTGCCCACCCGCGCATCATGAGCCCGGTGGTGAGCGTGGACTTGCCGCATCCGGACGACCCTACCAGCAGGAGGGCATTTGGTCCTGTGGATGCAGGAGGCGCGCGCAGGGCGGCAGCGTGGAGTGGCATCCAGCCGGTGCGAGGGAGGAGCAGGGTGAGCACGTCGCGAAAGGCGTGTGCCCAATGGTACGTTGCGTCTTCAGGGGCCAGAGCAGTCGTCATAGCCAGCGTGGCATGCGGTGCGGGGGAAGCCAGCTTGGCTGCATATGCTGTGCGTTCGATCCACCACCCTGAGGGATCGCGCCATACCGCCCCGCGCTCGTCTCGGCTAACGCGGGTAGCTACTTCGGGGCGGCGCGGTAGCGCACGGGCCAGTTCAATGTGGATGTCGGTATCTGACGCATGGGTAACAGGCACCGATGTCAACGCCAGTGCCTGACCGATGGCGTGCCAGTCAGACGTTGACGGCCCCACGTCTGCATCTGAGCGCGTAACATGTACTGTAACGCCCTCGCCTGCCGACTTCGCCATGCGAAACGCCGTGATGGGGGTGTTGGGATCGATTTTCATCGGGCCGATAAAAGCGTACGGGGCAGTGCAGTTCGCACTATGAAACTGTCACTAGCCTGGTGTGGGTGGAAACGTCTGGGCCGAGGTATCCATCCCGGTCGACTCGGGCAGCGTACCCAGCGAGCGCACACGCGGCGGCTCGTACCTCGCAGGCCGCGTCGTGTCGGCCCCCGATTCATGTTGATTAGATGGC
>CAZBTM010000058.1:3442-4836 GCA_964494425.1 uncultured Rhodothermales bacterium
TTTGGGATGTTTGGATTACATGACTGAGGGTGCTGGCGGTCTCATCGTCTGGATGTTATCGTACGACGACGAACCGGGTTGTCTGCATAGCGTCTTCGCCTTGCACGCGCAGGAAGTACGTTCCGCTTGCGAGGGTGGCTGTGTCAATCGTTAGCGTCTCTGGGCGCTGCCCGGCGATCTCGCCATCGTGCAGCGTGCGCACCCGGCGGCCCAGAGCATCGTATAGGTGTACCTGCACCGCCTGCGTCTCCCGTACGGTCAGTTCCACGGTGCCCTGCCCCCGCACCGGGTTCGGGGCCACGGGCGTGAGTGCCATATCGTCTTGCAGGCGCACCTGCACCTCCACCGGCTCGCTGGGCGTGGCTGTGCCATCGGTATCCACCTGTTCGACACGAAAGGTGTGGGCTCCGTAGCTCAGGTCATCCACGCGTGTCTGATAGGACTGCGGCGCATCGGTGGTGCCGGCCCCCTCCACAAACGTGAGCGTCTCGTACGTGCCATTGTCGGTCTGGCGCTGCACGTTGAACCCCGCGTTGTTCATCTCCGAGGCCGTCGTCCACGACAGCACCGCGGCCTGCCCGTCAGCCTGGCCGCTGAAGTCGGTCAGCTCCACCGGCAAGGGGGCTTTCGGTCCGGCGCGCACAATGAAGCGCGGGCTGCTGACCGCATCGTCTTGTACGCCGCCTCCGAGGCTTCCATTGCCGCTGCCGCTGTCTTCGAGGTCGAACTCGTACGTCTCGCCCGGCACGAGCGGCGTCTGCGCCCCGGTCTCGGTGTCTTCGAGCGTCAGCGCCCAATCGGCAGGGATGTTTGTCCAGTCCTCGGTCGAGATTATGGCCGTGCCGCTTAGGCCGACCGCTTCGGCGTGCAGGAGAATCTCGACGTGCTCATCCAGGTCGTACGGCACGCTGTGCTGCGCCTGGCGGCGGCTGTCGCTCTCGCGGACGAACGAGATCTGCGCATACGACGCGTTCGGCGGAGTGATGCGGGGCGCATCGTAGACATCAAGGTCTGATTGCGCATTTTCGTGAGCATATAGTGACGCCTGGCTTTGTGCCATTGTGTTACCTTGCGTATCATCCACGCGCATCTGGACCAGAATCTGACCGGCCACGGGTGCACTCGTGGTGGACTTCGCTGGAATGAACGGCGCATCGGTGGTACGTCCCACAGACTCGAACGTGAGGGTTTCGGTGTTTAGGCTGCTTCCCTCTGCACGTAGGATCCAGAAGCCTTGCCACGGAGCCACATTCCGATTGGAAGGATTTGTGTTGATGACTTCGAACTGTTCGGTCTGTGGATTCCACGCCTGAACCGAAGCCACAAACTCACCAGCTGCACCGAGCGGGCTGCCCGACGATTGCAGAATCAGGTTTTCCGGGTCGAACGACTGC
>CAZBTM010000058.1:4846-13830 GCA_964494425.1 uncultured Rhodothermales bacterium
TCGCTATTGCGACTGCTGACCACAAGGTTGCCCACGTCAAATGACTGCGCAAACGGATTGCCCAGCACGTAGCCCGCCTCGGTGGCGGTATCGTTGTCCTTATCTGGAATGGTCACCTCGACATCCGCAACGCCAAACGCATCCGACACTGGATCTGCAAACGAGAGCGCCGCATCCGTACGAATGCACGCGTCGCCCGACCCGCACGTACTGGACGGATCTGCGTCGATCTGATCGCGCCCGCCCTCGTCAAAGAGATAGAGGAAGAAGCCCTGGCCAGCAGACAGGTCGGCACTGCTGTTCAGGTCTTGCTGCACAAACTGTTGCTGGGATCCGTCCCACGTGTAGAGGATGCTTCCACTTGAGGCCTGCGACAGCGTCTGCCCGATATCGGCCCCGGTCATCCCCGCGCGCGGCGCCGACAGGATGCGCCAGCCCGCATCATTTCCTTGTCCAGCTTCACCGACGAAGCGGTTCTGCAATTCGAAGGTCGCACTGTTGTTAATGGAAGTCACGCCATCAACCACAAGCTCGTCGTTGACCACGCTGATGATGCCCCCGCCCGAGAAGTCGAGGTCATTGTCGGCTACCGTGAGGCGACCTGGTATCTCTACATCGGTTGGCACGCTGTAGGTGCCAGTCGTCCTCTGCAAAATGATGTTGTCGGCACCACCCAGTGCAACCGCTTCTTCAAGTTTGGTCTCGGATTGTGCGTCGGAGCTGCCGCTGTCGAGGTTCAGCGCCGAGAAGTCGCCCTGGAAGCCGGGCGTGCCGGTATCGGTGTCGGTGCCGTCGTTCAGGAAGGGGGAGTAGTCAATGACATCGGCAGCATCGCTGATCTTCGAGGTTAGAGTTGCGGCATCGGTGGTTCCCCACCAGTTGCCCGAGGCATTTAGCGAGGCCCGGTTCCCAGACTCGGAGGCAGCAGCGTTACCAACAGGCGCAAGAATTTGGGAGTCTGTTATCGTTATGATCCCTGAATCGGCCCCACTTCCCCCCTCACCTTCTGCTTTGACTGACACGGCATCAGCCTCGGGGGCCGACTGGTTGTTGGATGCGTTGCTTATGGTACTATTTTCCACGGTGATTTCTGCGCCGCGCTGCGCGATGATGCCGTTGGCGTTGGCATTTGAATTCGGGGCATACCCATTTCCTTCCACAACACATCCGGTTACGGACACCGAAACCGCGTTGTCATCGGCGCCGCGCGCATTGATCCCACGATTCTGGTTATCACGAATCGTGCAGTTCTCGATGGTTGTGGTGAGCGATCCGGTTCCTGAGAATGCATTGGTGGCAACGGCCGCGGCATCGCCCGATACGTTTCCAGTTCCCGAAATCGTGACGTCGCGAATGATAGCCGTGATGTCTTTGCTCCCATCACCAAGATTAGACTGATTTACATCTGCTCCGTCAAAACGGAACGAGACAATGCCAAACTCTTCGGCTCCAGTGATTTCCACGCCATCCACCTCATAGGTGGCGTCTTGCTGTCCAGGGTAAAAGACAATGCCACGGTGAACGTTGGTGATTTGGCCGCCGCTTACGTGTGCAATGCCCGCGTTTGTAGGCTGTGTCTGTGCACCTCTGTTTCCCGACTCTTGTCCCAAGATCGGTACGCCAGTCGGCTCGGGAAGACGACCCTGCGTCATCAACACACCAAATGCTACGTTATCAATGCGATTATTCTCAATGGAGGCCTCAAAACCATCTGCAACAGCCATCCCGATGCTGGCGCGCTCAGGATCGTCTTCTGTCCTTGGCTGGTAGTCTCCAAAGTTCTGGAAGAGGTTGTTTGCAAACTCATTTCCGGTAGACGAGCCGATACCTGCAATTCCTACTCCAAACGGAATATCTATCGTCGTCTCAAGGATAGTGATCGTAACTCCGCTTGGGAAGTTCTCAAAGACGTTGTTTCGCACCAATGCGTTTTCAACAGGGGCTTCCATCCCTGATCGTACTTCTATTCCTACGGGTACGTCACTCTCAGCATCGAACTTGAACCCATCTATTGTTACATTGGAGGATGCCACGCTCACAAGGAAAGGGGCCGGTGGGCCTTCTGCACTTGGCTCTGGGACGATAATGCTCTCGTCTGCACGTGTGCCACTGCCCGGTGTGCCCGCGTTGTTGCCCTGGATGGTCAGCGACTTGTCAACGACAACGTTTTCCGCGTACGTGCCCGCGGCCACCTCGATCACATTGCCCGCGCTGGCGTTGTCAATGGCTGTTTGAATTTCACAGTACGGGTCGGAAGATGTGCCACTGCCCGTGCTCGGACAGGTAGTGGCATCCACAAACACATCCTGCGCCTGCGCAGGCAGCCCCCATCCAATTATCAGGAAAAGCGCTCCCAGTGCAAGTACATATTGCAGGTAGTCTGGCATTGTGCGCGCGAAAGCGTATCGTATTCTCATAAGACTGAATAAACCCGTGACAAAGAGTCGGGATGTTCGTACCCTCAACGATTTCTCCGTTCGTTGTCATGCGCGCTGTCACGCATGTGCATCGCTCCTCCATTGAGAGAGCACTCGCCGAGAAGACGGCAAGTAGAGGAAACTACAGTATAACGCAGAAAAAGCATGGAGCATGAAAGGACATACATGAATACTGCACATTACTGTAGCACGTATTGCACAGGAATGCAACCCTTTCGTTAAATTCGTTACATTTATGCGCTACAGTAGGGCGTTTCTACCTCTTTTTCGTTGCGTGGCATGTGTACTACAAAGAAACCGCCGCTCTGCATACACAAAGCGACGGTGGCCTAAAGGAGATCTGCTTGGTGGGATGTATACAGTTGTGGCTTCTGCGCATGTGCGCTCGCATATTTGGTCAAGCGTCTGCTCTGACGTTATGCTTTCACAACGGTTGTATCGGCCATGTCATCGCCCCAGCGCTTCTGGTCGCTGCGCGTAAGTACCCGGTAGCCTTCGTACAACCCAATAGCCAGCGCGGCCAGCGAAATGGGGAGGGCCAGCAGCCAGCCAAGGAGAGGGATCTCGGCAACCAACGCGGTGACACCGCCAATGGCAAACATCCAGTTGCGCTTGGCCGAGGTCTCGATATCCATGGGCTGCCCATCGGCGCGCTCTACCTTGAGTCCCATCACATGCTTCCCAATGGAGCGCTGGTTCATGAAGTCGAGCGTCAGGCCGTCGCGCACCAGAAAGTAGCCTGCTCCCAAGAGCGGCCCAAGCACAGGGATCCATGACACCACCATTGTCAGCACGGAGTCAATGAGCAGCGCCAGGAAGCGCGTCATCTTTTCGGGCTGGGTAGTCGATTCCGCATTGTCTTCGTTAGGCTGGAACGTTGAGGTAGACATATCAGAGGGCGGGGGGCAGATGTAAAGGCCGCGTATTGTCGCGTAAGGAAGCACGAATAAATGCGTAAAGCACCGTTGATTGCGGACATCCGCTGCTCACTTGCAATTTTATGACCTGTCCGTTGTGAAACTTGGCAGGGTGTCCCGTTTTTTGCTGGACCAGGACGGACCTCAATGCAAAAGCCGACGCGCCCCGTGGTGGACTCGTCGGCTTTTCGTCGTAGATATGTTATGTTACACGCATTGCTTTACGAGGCAACGGCTTTGCGCTTGGCTTCGGGAATGGGGGCAAGCTCGAACCGCACACGCTGGTCGCCGGGGTAGGGCTTGTGGTGGTCGTGCTGGTTAGTCAGAATCTCTTCGGGAATACCTTCAGGAAAGGCTTCGCAGGTTGTGTTGGCCGCGGTACGGTCAAGATGCGCGCAGGCCGTGCACTGAGATTGGATTTCATGCGTCATAAGACTCACCTCGTATCAGGTCGTGTCAGAATTTAAGGATGCTCTGCTCTGTAAAGATTTATTTTAGAAACAGCAGAAAACCACCCAGGATCCACGCCAAACGGGATTTAGAGACGGTCTAAATTGGATGGCCTTGTAATGGATACCCAAATCCGAAGTTACCCAATTTATATCGAACTTCATGCCGATATCTTGGCGATGGGGCGCGTTCTCGTTAGATTAGATGCTGTCTAAATAAGCCAGTAACTCTGCTGTAACGCCTATGTCCACGTTAGAGGCCTTCGTAAAAGCGGCCCCCGAGGGATTTCAGCCGCACCCGTGTCCGGGGAATGCCACGTACAAGTACTTTGTTGAAGGCAAAGGCTGCCTGCTCGGTGTTTTGTTTGAGACCTCCACGCATATCTGCTTCGAGTGGTTGGCCGAAGACGGAGCCCAGGTGGCGTATCCGGCTGCGATCCGCTACAAGGCCTGGCCGCGCCACGAGTTTCAGAGCTGGCTGGCAATGGGCGTGTGGGAAGTTACCGGCCAGGGGCCGTGTGAGCACGACGCTGTCTACTCGTGAGCAGTCGCTCTCCGCGCCGGTGGTGTGCTTGGCGTCCTGCTAACCATTCATTTCCCGTCGCGCTTATACCACCACATACGCCACGCAGAACGCGACCAGAAAGACGAGTCCAGCCCATGAGAGCGCGCGCATGCCGGTAGACGGCTGTGCGTGCTCGGGCATGTGATCGCTGCAGACGAGGTAGTAGTTCATAGCACCCAGGACGGGTCCCGCCAGAAAGGCGAGCGTGGTGGCCACGTCGACCAGGGCGGTGAGGCTCTGTACGAGCAGCGCCAAGATCGCCCAGGCCCCCACGGGCGTGATGAAGAGTCCCCATCGGTAGTAGCGCTGCAGGGCTTCGACATCGCCCCCTTCGGACGTGGTGGACGGGGCTGATTGAGAGCCGGAGGTCGGGCCCGATCCGGCAGCAACGGCTTCGGGCGCACGAGCCAGGCTGCGCGCCGCCAGCGGCGTGCCCTGTAGGTAGGCGGTAAACCAGGCTACGAGACGTCCATACGCATCCGTTACCGCTAACGTGGTGCTTAGCATCGTGGTGAGTGCGGCAATGCCGACAAGCATACCCACCCCCGGACCAAGTGTGGTGGTGTAGAGGTCGACCACCTGTGTCGCAAAAGCCACCGCACCGCTGCCAAACTCGGTGCCCGTGCCGTACATCAGGGCCGTACCCAGCACCAGAAACGCCAGCGCCATTAGCAGTGAGAGCGCATAGCCAATGGCAAAGTCGGCCTGCACGTCGCGCAAGTCCAGACGGGTGCCGGTGTCGCGTTCGCGCTCCAGCGTCCACAACGAGTGCCACGCGGCCATGTCGATGGGCACCGGCATCCAGCCCATAAGCGCAAGCGAGAAGGCGATGCCCGAGGTGGTGAGCAGCGCGCTCGGCCCGGCAGGCGTCTCTACCATGTCAGGCGCCGGCCCCACCAGTGCGGCCACAGCGGCCACCACGGTCGATACCGCCAGCAGCGCCATGATGACCTTCATAGCGCGGTCGAGGAACTGGTAGCGTCCCCACATCAAGATGAAGATGCACAGGCCCAGCACCACACCGCTCCACAGCGCCAGGTTGGGCGTCGTGTCCACGAGCCAGCCCATGAGTCCCGCCGTAACGGCCGTGACGCTCGCCAGCACGATGAACATGGTGCCTACTGTGATGAGCGCGAACACGCCGGTGGCCCAGGGGCCGAGGCGCCGGTAGCCGTCGAGTAGGCTCTCGCCGGTAGCGGCCGCATAGCGCGGCCCGTACTCCAGAAACGGATACTTGAACAGACAGGCGGCCCCAATGAGCACCGCCGCCACAAAGCCGTACTCGGCGCCGGCACGTGTGGACTGCACAAGGTGCGACACGCCAATCGCGGCACCGGCCATAATGAGGCCCGGGCCCAAGGCATTCAAGATGGCACGTGTTCGAGAGGAATCCGTGTGGGGCATGGCAAACAGCAAGGGGATGCAAGAGAACGCAGCGCATCCCCAATATAAAAGATGAGCAGCGCCATGCCAATCGAATCCGTTACATTGTGCACGGCATCAGGTTTTGCGCCCGTCGGGTGGATTCGCTATGCTGTGCAGTCCGCTCCCTGTCTTTCTGAATGCTCGTGTTCTGCTTATGCGTGTTGCCACTCGTTTCGTCACATATTTCGCGGCGTCGCTTGTCCTTGCCGTATTTGGGGCCGGACCTGCTCCCGTGCAGGCACAGGTGCCTTCGTTTGAGTCGGTCACCGGCCATGCGTTTGGCGATCGCGTGACGCAGGCCTACCAGATGCAAGATTACCTGGAAGCGGTGGCTGTGGCCTCCGACCGTGTAGTCGTGGAGCAGAGCGGCACCTCGTGGGAGGGGCGCCCGCTCATGCATGCGATTGTAACGGCGCCTGCCAACCATGCACGCCTTGACGAGATTCAGGCCAACGCGCAGGCGCTCGGCGATCCGCGGGGCCTGTCGGATGCGGAGGCTGAATCCATCATCGAAGATCAGCCTGCCGTGTTCTGGTTTGGCGGGTCGATCCACGGGTTTGAGCTGTCGGGATCCGAAGCCGGGCTCAAGATGCTGGAGCGCCTCGCCACGCAAGACGACGCCGTCACGCAGACCATTCTGGAGAACACGGTTGTCATCATCGACCCGATGCTGAATCCGGATGGCCGCGACGCGTTTGCGTATCACAACCATGAGACCATGGGCGCACAGGCGAATCCCGATAATCAGGACTGGGCGAACGACTTTACCGCGTGGGAGGCGCTGAAGTACCGCACCAGTCACTATTACTTCGACATCAACCGCGACTGGTTCGCCCATACGCACAAGGAAACGCAGGCCCGCGTGCCCGTGCTGCAGGACTGGCGTCCGCAGGCCGGCATCGACAGCCACGAAATGGGCTCGGACGTGGAGTTCTACGTGGATCCGCCTACTGGACCCGTTGGCCCGTTCTTTCCGGAGTTTGCCTCGCGCTGGTTCGAGTCGTACAACGAGGCGCACGCAGCCTCGCTCGACACGCTGGGCACCGACTATATGACGCGCGAGCGCTACAACTACTTCTATCCGGGCTACACGACTTCGTACATGAGCTATCAGGGCGCCGTGGGCATGCTCTACGAGCAGGGCAGCAGCCGTGGCCTCGCCCTCACGCGGCCCGATGGTACGGTACGTACGCTGGAGGATGCGATTCAGAATCCATACACGGGGTTTGTTGCAGCCCTTGAGCACACGGCTAACGAACGCGAAACGTTGCTCACCGAGTACGTGCAAGCTCACCGCGAGGCCATTGCCAACGGCGAGGAAGGCACCCAGCGCTACCTGCTAACGGATGCGTTGGGCGACCCGCATCTGCTGGCCGAGGCGGTTGACCTCTTGCGCCGCAACGGCATCGAAGTAGACCGGCTTACCGCATCCGCCGAACTGAGCAATGTGCAAGACCGCACGGGCACGTCGGTCGGGTCGCGCTCGTTCGAGGAAGGCACCTACGTGATTGATGCCGCGCAGCCGCGCAACCGGCTCATCCGTGCGCTGCTGGCGCCCAACGTGCCGGTGCCCCAGGACTTTCTGGAGGCTGCCCGCGCCCGCGTTGACCGGGGCGAAAACCCGCGCTTCTACGACATCACCGCATGGTCATTGCCGATGCTCTTTGGCATCGAGGGCTACAGCACTCCCGACGACCGCGGACTCAGCGCCGAGCGCGTCACGGCATCTGCAGCCCCTGAATCCGTCATCAACGGCGGCGAGGCCAGCTACGCCTACCTCATCGATGGCACGCAGACCGCAGGGCTCCCGGCACTCCTCCATCTGAACGAGCGCGGCCACCGCGTGGCCATGCTGCAAGAAGGCACGCGCGTAAATGGCGACGACTACACCGCGGGCACCGGCATTGTGTACGCCGGGCAGTCGGGCGCGAGTGTGCACAGCGACATGCGCGAGGTGGCTGCGCAGTACAGCCTGCAGGTGGATGCCGTGGGCACCGGCCTGGCCACCGGCGACCGTCCCTCGCTCGGATCGGGGCAGGTCATCTACCTCGACACGCCTTCGGTGGCGCTGCTCGCTGAAGAGGGCATCCAGGCGTATTCGTTTGGATGGGCCTGGTTTACGCTCGACCGCCAGTACGATGTGGATGCATCGGTCCTGCGCACCCGCTCGCTGGGCGGGGCCAACCTGGACGAATACGACACCATCGTGATGCCCGAAACCTACGGCACCGAGGCGGTGCAGCGCGAAGCCGGCGAGGCCGGACTGGAGCGCCTCGCCCAGTGGGTGCGCGACGGCGGCACGCTCGTCACGATTGGCTCGGGCACCGATGTGGCCCGCGACCTGGAGCTGATCGCCCTGCGCTCGTGGTACGACATCGAAGAGCACGCCGACAGCATGCGCGTGAGCGTGCCGGGCGCCATGGTGGCCACCGACATTGACCGCAATCACTGGCTGACGGCAGGCGTGCCCGACGGTTTTCACGGGCTGGTGGATTCAGATCGCCTCTACCTGCCACCCGACGGCCCGCCGAATCCGAGTCAGCGAGCCGGTATTCGCTATGCCACCGGCGGCGACTTCACGTACAGCGGTCACATGTGGAGCGAGTCGGAGGCGCGCGTGCCCGGGGCAGTCTTTGCCTACGAAGAACGCGTGGGCAGCGGACGCGTCATTGCGTTTGCCGAAGACCTGAACTACCGCGGCTACCTCCGCAGCGGAAACCGCCTGTTCCTGAACGCCGTGCTCGTGGGTCCGCAGGCGCCGTGAACCTGGAGCGCGCATCGCGTTCGTTCGGTACACGCGCTACAACCCTGCCCGCTTACCCATGTCCGATTCCGATTACACGCCCATTGCCTGTCGGGCCTACGACGACCTGGGGCTGCGTATGATGCGCGGCACGCCCACCACGCTCACTGTGCAGGATGCAGAAGCGGATGCCCCGCGCACCGTCACCGCGCGCATTACCGACATCTACAGCGCCGACGGGGCCGAGTACGTGCGTCTCGACAGCGGCTCCACGGTGCGGCTGGATCGCATTGTGAAAGTTGAGGATGCGTGAGCGGCACCGGCTATAGCGGTCTACCGCATCCCAGGTTATCTTGACGTTTCCAGAGGGAAGCACAGCGGTCCTCTTGCAGGCTGGGTGGCATCGCTTCGCAGCGATTCGCGTTGAGATGCTTCACTGCGTTCAGC
>CAZBTM010000059.1:0-7710 GCA_964494425.1 uncultured Rhodothermales bacterium
CCGACTGGTAGGTCCCGTTTACGCCGGGTCGGTCAAACTCGCTGGGTTCTGCCGGGGCGGTCGTGGCTTCGCCCGCAGCAAGCGGATTGAACGATTGGATGAGCCCCTCGCTGTCGCGGTTGATGCTCGTGATCGGCAGTTCGGTGCCAAACTGGTTGCCTTGCTCACGCAGGTAATCGGCCAGGTTGGTGCGGAAGTCTTCGCCGCCGTCGCCATCGCCTGTCAGCTGGATGATGTCTTCGAAGGTCGTGGCTTCCGGATCGAAGTCCGGCCCGATGTTCCACCACAGGTTGCTCTCGTAGCGGAGCTCACCGTCTAACCAGCGCTCGCGGCTATCCTCGCCCGAGGCTAAGTCTTCAATCTGCAGCCCCGCGTTCAGGCGTCCGTCCATGAAGACGGATCCGAAGTACGACGTGGCGTTGTTATCGCGGTGGATGATGAAGGGATCGTTGGCATCTCCTGCAACATTCGCATCGGCGAGGTCGGGACCGATGCCAATGTACGTGGCGTTGGCCACGCGCACGTCGGCGAAGGGCGTGCCGGCTTCGGGATCGGTGCCGCCATCTTGCTCGGCAATGCGACCGGCTTCGTCGCCCGCTTGCACCGCGAGCCAGAACTGGTTGCTGCCGCGATAGCCTTCATCCATGTCGAAGGAATCGTCGGCGGCCCAGGCCGCAATCATGTTGCGGTGGTTGACGGTTCCGCCGAACCACTCGAAGCCGTCGTCGTCGCTGGCGTAGGACTCGACATATTCGATGGTTGAGCCGTTACCAACGCCGCCCAGCGTAAGCCCCTGAATCTCGTCGCCGTTGCCGAGCTGCGTGCCGGTGTGGCGAATCGAGACGAAGCGGAAGACGCCAATGTCATGGCTGTTGTTCGTTCCACCGTAAAGCGTGCGATTGTCGCCCGGTACGCCCTCGATGTTCGTTTCGCCGGGCGTCGAGTTTAGTTCGGCGCTGCCCAACAGAATGACACCGCCCCATTCGCCGCGGGTGTTGTTGCCAAGACCAATATCATCGGCCGGAGCCGTGTTCGGGGTTACAGGGTCCGCATCAGCGGTGAAGATGATCGGATCGGCGGTGGCTGGGTCGTCGCTCCCCGGGTTGCCATCCGCAAAGATCTGCCCGCCACGTGCTACGATCAGTGCCGCCGCGTCTTCGCCCGAGCCGGGTAAACCCTTGATGATCGTGCCCGGCTCAATGTTGAGCGTCTGGCCCTCAAGAACGAAGACAAAGTTGTCGAGCTTGTAGACGTTGTCATTCGTCCACGTCACTTCGTTGACCTCGTCGCCGTCTTCGTTGACGTATCCAATGCCGAGATCGTCTTCGTCATCTGATACCGTGATTTCGGTAACGCCGTTCGTTTCGGTGGTATCGTAGGTGGCTACGGTGAACGGCTCAGGGTCAGGATCGGGATCGGGGTCGGGATCGGGGTCAACCGGATTGTCGTCATCGCATCCGGCAAGCACGAGCATGAAGACCAGTGCGGCCATGCTCAAGATTCGGTACCACGCCGTCTGCCCGGTCTGGGACGGCTGTTTCGATGTTGTTGAGAAGAAGGTCATAGGTGCAGACTTCGGAATGAATACGCAGAACTATGAGAAGGCGGTCTGTTTTTGTTTTGGTAACATACCGCCTTGAACCACCGAAGGGACGCGCCGCAATGGCTGCGTCCCTTCATCGGGTGGATACTTTGGGCCCGGCGCGTGCATCGTAGCGCACCCGCCCGGTACGAGGTACAAAGGTGTCAATGTTAGAGTCCGTACGACACGCCGACCGACACGGTGCGCCCCAGTGGATTGCGATCGTTGACAAAGGTGGTGCCACGGAAGGACTGCGACGTGACGTACTCGGCATCCAGTACGTTTTTGACAGATGCCTTCAGTGTGATGCCGTGCATGAGCGCCTGCGAGGCCGTCACGTCGAGCGTGCCGCGGGCCTCTTCGAAGATGTCGAGGCCGTTGCGCGTTACCGTATCAAGGCGCTCGCCAAAGCGGTTGTACAGGACATTCAGGCTCGTTCCGCTGTCGGGGTTTTCGTAGCTCACGTTCAGGTTCACCAGATACGGCGACTGGCCCTGCAGTTGGCGGGTGGTGCTGGGATTGTCGTCGAAGGCGCGGATTGCGTCGAGTTCTTCTTCGCTGCGGTCGACCTGGGACTGGATGAGCGACACGTTGGCGCCCACTTGCACGTATCGCAGCCACGAGGCCAGGCGATCGAGCTGGGTGCGCGCTTCTACTTCGAGGCCGTACACCGTGGCGCTCGACTTATTCAGGTACTCCACCACCACATCCGACCCAGCTGCCAGCGGATCGACCGTACGCTCGATGGGATCGGTAAACGACTTGTAGAATCCGCCCACGGAGAGCAGTTCGCCGCCGCGCATGAACCACTCCCACCGCAGATCCAGATTGTGAATGCGCGTGCGAGTGAGATCGGGGTTGCCTATTTCGACGTAATCGCCGACAAAGTTGAACGAGTTAAAGGGCGCGAACTCGCGGAACGACGGGCGCGCCAGGGTGCGTCCGTAGGCGGCCCGCAGGTTCATATCGGGCTGCACTTCCCATACGAGATTGGCAGAGGGGAGCAGATCTGTCGTCTGAAACTCGCCCGTTCGGCTGTTGTCCACCGTCGCGATAGACATGTCTGTGTGCTCCACGCGCACCCCGCCGATGAACTCCAGGGTTTCAACACCCGGCACCGGCACCTCGGCCATCGCGAACCCGGCATACACATCCTGCTCGCCATCGTAGTTGCCCGTCGGCTGCGTACGGTCGAGCACGTAGGTCCCGAATTGGTTGCGCCCCCGTTCGTCCCTGCCAATGAGACCGGCCTGTTCGTTGATGTAGGTATTGGGGCTGCCTTGAAAGCGCGCTTCGTCACTCAGATGCTCGAACCGTTGTTCGCGAAACGTGCGCGAGCGAAGCGTGAGTTGACCGCCCGACTTGATCTGCGCCTCGCCTACAGGAAGCGTAAGCGTGAGCTTGGCCGACTGATTGTCTTCGGTCAGGTCGCGGAAGAAACGCGTGGGAGCCCGGTAGATAGAGCGGGAGATGCCAAAGGTGGTATCGGCACCGGCGGTTGAGAACTGATTGGAGAAGAAGCGATAGTCGGGTTCGTCGCGCGTGGTTTGAGCGAGAGAGGCAGACCACTCGGCTCGCAATCCCTCATCGCCAAACTGATGCGTCCCCCGTAGTTGGCCCGACCGCACCGAACGCTCGGTCGTGCGCAGCGCACGCGTCTGAAACACCTGATCGCCGCTCAGGTCGCGGGGCAGCGCTCCAGACTCAGTGCGCGCTTCCTCTTCGGTTCCGGTGTTGTACAGCAGGCGTGCCCCGATCTCATGCTGCGGAGTAATCTGAAATGCGGCCGCTACAAATCCGCTCCAGAGCCTCTCTTCTACGCCTTTCTGTGTGGTGAAGTCAGCCGTTGGGTTCAGGGTCTCGGATGATACACCCACCTGCTGAAACCGCGCAGTGGTGCCATCCGAAAAGCCGTCGAACGAGCGATCGTACGAGAATGAGCCAATAACACCCAGCGCCCGCCCGTTGAGCACCTCAAACTGATTGCCGGTCGCAATCTCGATGCTTTGGTTCCCGACAACAGATTCTTCGGCGGGTATAATGGGAGTGGCGAACGCACGCGTGCGGCATCGGGCACCGCGTTGAGCCCTCCGGTCGGACGCATCACATCGCCGCCAAGCCCCACTTCGGTATTGAAGGAGGACGAGATGGAGGCATTGAAGAAGAACTGGTCGGGCAGCGCTTTCGTCGCAATGTCAATCGATCCGCCCGTAAAGTTACCCGCCCGGTCGGGCGTGAAGGTTTTCGTGGCCACGATGTTGTCGATGATGTTCGACGGGAAGAGATCCAACGCCACGCTGTTGCCATCCGGGTCGGAACTGGGCAGATCGGTGCCATTGAGTTGCGTATCTACGTAGCGCCCTTGCAGCCCGCGCATGTTTACGTACTTGCCTTCGAGCACCGATGCGCCCGTCACCTTGCTCATGGCGTCGGCAGCGTTGCCTGCACCGGAGCGGCCAATGGCTTCAGCGCTAATGGCATCGCTCACGCCCGAGGCCCGCTGGCGCTGGCGCAGCAGCCCCGCTTCGGAGTCGCGCGCTGCCTGGGCGGTCACGGTCACTTCGTTGAGCGTACTGGTTTCGGAGGTGAGATCAATGTCGAGGCGGGTCGTCTCTCCGGCTTCCACGGACACGCCTTCCACCGTCTTGGCCTGATAGCCCGTGTAGGAGAAGCGTATGTCATATTCGCCTGGATCCAGGCTGGCAAGGCGATAGCGGCCTTCCAAATCGGCCGCCGTGCCCTGTGTGGTGCCCACAATAGCAATCGTGGCTCCAATCAGGGGATCGCCCTGCTCAGCATCCACCACCACGCCGGCAATGGTACCGGTTTGGGCGGATGCGACATGTATACCAGAGCAGAAAAAGAGAAGTGCAAACGTTGTGGCAAGCGTTGTAACCAGATACCGCACAGTACATCGGGACCTACGAGGCATAACGTGAGCGCATCACAGTCCGGCACAACGGACTCGCTGTGATGCACCGCTCAACATACTCACGCAATGTTACCTCAGGATTGCCTCTGCATAGCGCTTGTGTTACGATCAGCGTGCGCTTTCTCCAATGTGACGATTGGAGCCGTGCGGGCGGCTATGTCCACCCGTGGGGATGTCCACGTTGCTCCCTCCAGTCGATTCGCAATGTGTTGTCCCCACCACCCTCGTACCAACCGTCCCCAAGGTGCTCTCCCGATATGCGCTCTTCTTGTTTCTGGATGTGCGTTGTGGCCGCACTGCTGCTTGTTGGAGGCACGACCGCTGCTGCTTCTCCCGTATCGCCCCACAGCGCGCCCGCTGCCTGGGCCGACACCACGAACTACCCGCCGCCCCCCGATGACGACGACCGCGAGTGTGGTGACAGTATAGCGGGCTGTATCGTAGGCGCGGCGCTCTATGCTATGTTTGCCCCCGCTTTCAACGCGCTCTTTTCGGATGCACGCATCGCCGCCGCCGGCGGATCCGCCGCTGCGCTGAGCCTGCGCGTAGGACGCACCCTGCGCTACAACTCGGGCGCAGGTCCGGCGGTCTTTCCGTATGCAGCGGTGGGCATCCGCTCGCAACAGCTCGCTCAGCCCGACCCCGCACTCCGCACCGAACGCGTATTTTTGGAAACGACCGTCGGCCTCCGCTCGCCTGTGCACACCTGGACCTCAGACGGCGCGGACTGGCTTCAGCGCATTCGCCTGGATGCTGAGGCGCAGTGGCTGCACCGCGGTAGCACGCACGACCACCTGTGGCTCGAAGCCGCTCCCGGACTCATGACGTCCAGCGGCACCTCCACCCACCTGGTGCTGGCCCCCACGCTCTCCGTCGCCCTCGCCGGACCACGACAGGGCCTGGTGCGCCCCGGACTGAGCCTGGGTGTGCATTGGTGAGCGATGTTAGACACGCTATGCGTCGAGTGCTTTTGTATCATAGCGCAGTTTGGTGAGCACGGCATCTTCAGTCACGTAGTAAATATACCCATCACGAACGTAGAAAGCGGATCCTGGTGCTCCCAGATCGATCGTCCCAACGAGCTCACCGCTTGGATTCAGCACGAATACCGTCTGCATCAGTTCGTCGGTCACGGATCCACCTTTCACGAAAACGTGCCCATTGTCAACAGCCAGTCCGCCGATGACGCTGCTCGTCGGTATTTCTGAACTCATGGTTGACAACGTTTCCGTTCTGAACTCCGGCTCTTCTTCAATCGGAAGTTCGACGATAATGTGCGACTCGGAGCTGGACAACGTATTTATAACTTCAATCACGTTGCGAAATGAGTAGGCAAACACGGCAACATCCCTGTGGCTACGTAGCACGCCAATGTTTCTCCATAGACTACCTAATTCTTTTTGGTCTTTTAGCTCAAGGAACGGAGTGAACTCTTGTGTATCTTCGTCAAGCATACGCAGTGTGGTTGACGCATACATTTCCCCTTCCTGACTGTCTCTTTCCATTTTCATGACGGGAAAGATCATTTGGCCGTTCATGAAAGAGAAGTTCAGGCTACCAATGTTTTGAGAAAAGTCTATTCTCCTGAGAAATGACAAGTCTTCATCAAACACCGATACGGAACGTGTACGCGTTGCTTCCCCCACATACAGCTCATTGCTATGGTGCCCAACAAATCGAGGGTCATGTTCAAACTCACCGGGTCCCTGGCCCTGTGTGCCTACCGTGTTGACCAGTTCCCCTTCACTGCTGAAGGCTATTAGCTTATAGAGGTTGGGAGCAGTCAGATATATCGTACCGTCTCCATTAACAGTGAGCGCACCGACCTCAGTCACTTCGCTACTTATGTCTTCTTGGAAGACATTTACAGCTTCTACATTTTCTATATTCTTTGTCTCTCTTCCTTCGTCCTCTGAGCTTTCACATCCTGAGGCAATCGTGAGCACTACTAATATCAAGACCAGCTGCATGCACTTTTTCATTGTGCGCTATTACATTGATTAGACTAACGGCAAAAAATTAGGCCACTGGAGAATAGGGCTCTGGTTTAAGGTCATCTTTGAGCTTTCATTTCACTCTGACCTAAACCGTTATCTATTCTACCAGTGGCCCAAACGAGGTGAGGCAGCTTAAAATATGGAAGCACCACTACAAGCTGCGAAATCGACATCGCACCACGCTGCATCATTATACAACTCGTCCCCATCACCACCCGTGTTATAGATGAGAAGGGCTTGATTCAGACAGTCTCGATACTCATCTCCACAATCGTCTGAAGCCACCGCTACGTTAGGTGTTGATGCTATTGCTGCTGAGATAAAGAATGAAACCAAAAATCCAGCGATTACTTTTTTCATCTTTAAGCCTTCGACTAATTGAAATCCACTAATGATTAGCTTGCACCCCCTAAAATATGCTATCGCCTAATTCCCCCACCTCACAAAAAAGGTAAAAGTAGTCGCATGCTTGCTTCTTCACGACAAGCTCTGAATCAGCTGGACTGCCCAACGCATCCATCAGACAATCGGCGTATCTATCTCCACATTCATCAGCATTAGCCTCTTCAACAGGAGCAAGGAGGAACAAGGGAACTGCAATAGAAAGAGCAACGAGGAATTTCATGACAAGAGTATTTCCAAATTGGGGTTATTACGAAATGAGAGGATAATCACTGTAGCCCTGCTCTATGCAGAAGTGCAAGAATGACTACGACCTCTCTATGAGGCAAGCTCTATCGATATGAGTGATTATTCGATACATAAGAGATTGCATTTACAGTATGCCCATTTTGAGGCAAAAAAAAAGATTACCATGTAACAGATGTGCAACTGGTACTAAAAACGCCCACGTGTCTGCTTCGCGTCCTCTTCAGGGACTTTGGAGTTGTCTTGAGAAATGACACCCCGCCAAAAAACTTCCACTCACCACCCTACTACTGCTGTCTCACGCATGATTGTTTGGGTCAAACCGAGATAGATACGCATGCTGTGCCGTTCCGAACCGTTTCCGCTGAACACCAAGGAGATGGCCCGACTGCGCTCACCATGACAGGCTTTATTGGGAAGTGATACCAGGGTAACCATCAAAATGAGGGTTCACAGCGCACTGCCCACGGTCTTCCATCGACAGGCCATGACATCGCCCTCTACGCCGCCACCGCCACCCGCTCAGCAATGTGGCCCATTACCTTTTCGGC
>CAZBTM010000059.1:7720-13805 GCA_964494425.1 uncultured Rhodothermales bacterium
GTCGTTGCGGATCGCCACGCCCATCGTCTCCAGCAGCGCGTAGTTCGGCTTGTAGCCAATCAGTGGCAGCACAAAGTCGTTGGCAATGGTCACCGGCCCCTCGGGCGTATCCATCTCGACCGTGTCGTCGGTGATGGCCGTCACCTCGCTCTCAAAGTACGCGGTGATCGAGCCTTCTTTGATGCGATTCTCCAGATCGGGCTTAATCCAGTACTTTACGCCGTCGTCGATCGCGTCGTCGCGGATGATCATCGTCACGTTGGCGTCGCTGCGATGGCAGGCCAGCGCGGCTTTGGCGGCGGAGTTGCCTGCGCCCACAATCGCCACGTCTTGCAGCGCGTACGGGTACGGCTCCTTGAAGTAGTGGCTCACCTTGCTCAGTTCCTCACCCGGCACGCCCAGCCGGTTGGGGATGTCGTAAAACCCGGTGGCCACCACCACGTTGCGCGTGCGGTGCGTGCCCTGTTCGGTAACGACCGTGTAGTCCTGCGGCGTCCCCTCCAGATCGGTGACGCGCTCGTACAGGCGGATGTCCAGCTCCTCGGCCACCGCTACGCGCCGGTAATAATCAAGCGCATCCTCGCGGCGGGGCTTGTAGTCGCGCGTGGCAAAGGGGTAGCCGCCAATCTCCAGCGGACGCGGCGTGGAGAAGAACTCCATGCGCGTGGGGTAGCCAATAAACGAGTTGCAGAGCGCCCCCTTGTCAATGATGCGCACCGAAAGGCCGCGCCGCTTCGCTTCAATTCCGCACGCCAGTCCCACCGGACCCGCGCCAATAATCACTACATCCTGCATATCGGACTTGCGTATAAATGAGCACCTTGACAATAACCTGTACCGATGAGGTTAAAGCCCACGGGCGAGCATGCAGTTTCACGCTTGCAGGCTTCGTTGCGATCGAGCACTATGCTACGTATCCCTCCGAAAAACGTGCGCGATTCCTCCACAGGTTGTCATTCCGAGCGCAGTCGAGGAATCTCCTCCTCTGTGGCATTCGTCCCCGTATGTGCGTTTCCACACGTTTTTGCCTAACAAAAATAGAGTTTCAGGAGGATACGAACGCCTGTAAGATTGTTGAAACGGGTACGCAAGCGTGGCACTTCTGCCTATCGGTGCCGGTTCGTGCGGTTGATTTGTAGGTTTATCTTCTCACCAACGCCCATCGCAGCCATGAAGCTTCTTTCCTCGTACGACCTGGGCCCGCTGGCGCTGCCCAATCGCGTGATTATGGCGCCCATGACGCGCAACCGCGCCGCCGGTGATTCGGGCACGGTGCCCACCGATATGATGGCGACCTATTACACGCAGCGCGCCTCGGCGGGGCTCATCATCACCGAAGCCACGCAGGTCACGCCGCTCGGGCAGGGCTACCCGAACACGCCAGGCATCCACAGCGAGGAGCAGATTGCAGCCTGGCGGCGCATCACCAACGCCGTGCACGAGTCCGACGGGCGCATCTTCAACCAGCTGTGGCATGTGGGCCGCATCTCGCACGCGTCGTACCACGACGGCGCCAAGCCGGTGGCGCCCTCAGCGATTGCGGCAGATGGCGAGGCGATGACGGCCTCGTTCGAGATGGAGCCGTTTCCGACGCCGCGCGCCCTCTCGACCGATGAGGTCCGCGAGGTGGTGCAGCAGTACCGCCACGGTGCGGCCTCGGCCAAGGAGGCCGGCTTCGACGGGGTGGAGATCCACGCTGCCAATGGCTACCTCATTGACCAGTTCATTCAGAGCGGCACCAACAAGCGCACCGACCGCTACGGCGGCACGCTCGCCGACCGCCTGCGCTTTCTGCGCGAGGTGACCGAGGCGGTCTTGCAGGTGTGGGATGCCGATCGCGTGGGTGTGCGCCTTTCGCCCGGCGGCACCTTCAACGACATGCACGACGACGACCCTATCCAGACGTTTGGCCGCGCGGGCGAGGTACTGAGCGAGTACGACCTGGCGTACCTGCACACGGTGGAGACGGAACTGCCCACCGGCGAGACCGCCTCGGCCCTGATGCGCGAAGCCTACGACGGCACGCACATCATCTGCGGCGGCTACGAGCGCGAGTCCGGCGAAGAGGCCCTGCAGGCCGACCGCGCCGACCTGATTGCGTATGCGCGCCTCTTCCTGGCGAACCCGGATCTGCCGGAGCGCTTCGCTCAGGATGCCCCGCTCAACGAATGGGACGAAAGCACCTTCTACGGCGGCGATGCCGAAGGCTACATCGACTACCCGACGCTGGAGGAAGCCGAGGAACAGAAAGCCGCGGCGTAACGCGCCCTGGTTGATCTCAACGTCACGACCTGAACAAGAGCACACGCCTCGATCCGTGCAGGGTCGGGGCGTTTTTGTTGTTGGGCGGTGTCGGGACACGGCGCGCCGTGTCCCGACGGGATGTGACGTATTTTCTTGCAATCCACCGCCGCGTTGTTCATCTTGGCTTCACTGCCACAGTTTTCACTATACACGTGTTGCGTTCTAACATGCCGCGCCTGCTCCCCTCCGTTGTTCTTGCTTTCGTGCTGCTCATCACACTCACCGCATGCGAGGCCCCGTCGCCCAACGCCGACGAATCCGACGCCTCCGATACCGACACGACCGCTGTTGCCTTCCCCGATGGTGAACTGGTCGACCTCTCGCATCCCTTTAACGCCGAGAGCATCTACTGGCCCACCGCGACCCAGGAGTTTGAGCTAACGGAAGAGTTCGTGGGCGAGACCAACGGCTACTTCTACAGTTCGTACGTCTTTACCGGCGCTGAGCACGGCGGCACGCATATGGACGCGCCGTTTCACTTCGCCGAAAGCGCCGAGGCCGCCGAGGAGCAGTTTACCGTGGAGGAGATCCCCGTAGACCGGCTTATCGGTCCGGCCGTCGTGATCGATGTGCGTGAGCAGGCCACCAACGACCGCCTCTATCAGGTGCAGGTCGCTGATTTTGAGGCGTGGGAGGCCGAGCACGGTCGCCTCCCCGACGGCGCGATGGTGCTCTTGAACACAGGCTCGGCGCAGTTCTACCCCGACCGCACAGCCTACATGGGCACCGCTGAGCGCGGCGAGGCGGCGCTGCCCGATCTGGAGTTTCCCGGCTTGCATCCCGATGCTGCGGAGTGGCTGACCGCAAATCGCTCCATTCAGGCCATCGGGCTGGATACGCCCAGCATCGACTACGGACCGTCGGAGGATTTCGCAGCGCACCGGATTCTCTTCCCGGAGAACATCGCGGTCTTCGAGAACCTCACCAACCTGAACGATCTGCCTGCTACGGGGGCGCACCTCATGGCCCTCCCCATGAAGATCGAAGGCGCGGGCGGTGCGCCGCTTCGGGCCGTGGCGGTGCTGCCGTAGTAGGAGCACAGCGTGTGACTTTTTGAGATTAATCCCAGGACCTGTCACCGACGGTCCCCCGTCGATGCATGGGGCGGAAGACGCTCCTGCGTCCGACCCGCGTAGGGACACGGCGCGCCGTGTCCCTACGGAATCTGGCAGCATGCCCCGGCGCAGACCGCCATCCCCTCATCCTTCCATCCTTCCATCCCTACCCCCGTTTCGCACGGAAGAACGCCCGCAGCATGCTGGAGGCGCGGTCGGCTTCAAGCCCGCCAATAACCTCAATCTGATGATTCAGGCGCTCATCTTGCCCGATGCGGTAGAGCGTATCCACCGCGCCTGCTTTTTCGTCGTAGGCCCCGAAGACCAGACGCTTCAGACGAGCATGCACCAGGGCCCCGGCGCACATCGGGCAGGGTTCCAGGGTGACGTACAGCGTGCAGTCGTGCAAGAACTTGCGTCCGAGGGTGTCGCAGGCCGCCGTCACCGCCATGATCTCAGCGTGCGCCGTGGGGTCGCCCAGTTGCTCGACCAGGTTGTGCCCGCGCCCCACCACGCGCCCGTCGTGAACGATCACCGCGCCCACGGGCACCTCGTCGGCATCGAAGGCGCGTTCGGCCTCGCGAAAGGCCTTCTGCATCCACGTGCGGTCGGCGTCAAGGAGGGAAGACAGGGCCATGGGCAAAGCAGAAGGGGCGATGGTGTTTGATACGGACGATGGCCGAGCCGGCATCCAACGAGGAACTTGTGCCGAATCCTTTCGGCACCGTTAGATGCAGAAGAAACGGATACGGAACGACACAACGCCCCAAAAGCAGCCGAAGCGCAGCGTACGTCTCCGGCCTATACCGGAAGCACAACGAGCTCCCCCGGTCTATCCGGAAGCATCCTGTGCCTGATCACACCTCATGAATCGAGGTGCGCGCCAGCGGCAGCGTCATGCAGCGGGGGCCGCCGCGTCCGCGTGAGAGTTCGGTGCCGGCCAGCTGAATGGCCAGCTTCTCATCGCCCGGCGTGAACGTGCTGTCCTGGTAGTACGACAGGAAGTTCTCGGCCGACACCACACGGTAGCCATGCTTGCGCAGCTCCTCGAAGGTGCGGCGGTTGCGTTCGTATCCTACAATAACACCCGGCGCGGCGGCAAACACATTGGCTCCGTCGGTCCACTGCTCCCGCTCCTGATTGAGCCGCTCGCGCCCCCCACACGGAATGAACGTAAGGTCGCGGTCGATCAAGTCGTTCAGCACATCGCGCAGGTTCGGACGCATGTCGGTGATGAACTGGCCCGGCTCATTGCCTTCGGTAAGGTGCACCGCGTAGCCGTAGCTCGGGTCGTCGACCAGTGGCGGGAAGGCCACGCACTCGTTTGGCGAGGCAAACGTAAACACGGTATCCAGGTGCATGGTCGAGCGGCGCTTCGGCAGATCCACCGCCAGCACGTGCTCAATGGGCGTATGCTCAAACACCTGGTGCGCAATCGCCATGATCGCGCCGAACGAGGTGCGCTCAGAGTGCCCAATAAGAAGCACGTCGGGCGCGGCCATGAGTAGGTCGCCGCCCTCGAACGTCACGCCCTCTGGCAGTGTGATGACGCGGTCTTTCACGTCGTTAAAGAACCGGTGATGGTGCAACAGCACCTGCATGATGATGCTCTCGCGCGAGCGTGCTGCCGTGGCCGCATGGCTGATCACGATGCGGTCGTGCACCACCGCCGCCAGGTCGCGCGTAAACATGAGGTTCGGCAGAGGTGGCAGCCGCAGCGGCAGTGGCGACTCGCCAGTGAGCGCCAGGCTATGCAGTTCGCTCGGCGCCAGCTGCTTCAGCTCATGCCGCACCGCCTGGATGTTCGTCTCCGGCATCACGCGGCAGAGCCGATCAATGAAATCCGCCCGCGCATCCTCCTGCTGAAATACATCCAGCAGCAGCTCGCTCACCTGCAAGACCGCCCCCGGCGCATCCACCACCTTCTCGAAGAGCGTGCACATGAGCAAGTGCTCATCGCGGGCATTGCCCAGAAACAGAATGTCGTCGAAGAGCAGGTCCAGGCGATTGTCCGGCGCCACCAGTTCCATCTCGTGGCCCGGCGTGTGCACCAGTACCTGTTCGAGCGGCATCGATTCGGTATCAACCTGAAAGGTGGCCGACTCAGGACGCGGCGGAGCGACGGTATCGGGCATAAAACGTAGGACCTAATTAATCGAAAACGGGCGTGGTGGAAGCGCTTTGCCTCTGTGCGGTTTCGTGGCAACGCGCTTGCATATAGCATACGAACCAGCGCACGCAAAGGTTAGCCGTGCTCTATTTGAGTTTGATGGAAACGAAGGCGATACTGCACATCCGCCACCCGCTCTGTCTGTTGCCTTCCTGCCTATGCGTTCCTCGATTCTTGGTCTCGTTTGTGCCGTGCTCCTGCTCGCTGCCGGGCCTCATCCGGTTTCCGGACAGGCGCTCACGGGCTTTACCCCCGACCGTGCCGCCACGCAGCAACAGTGCGAAGCCCAATTCCTCGACGCGCCGTCGTCCGACGGCTTCCGCGCCCACCTCGAAGCCCTCACCGCCAACCCGCATCCTGCCGGCACCGCAGCCAACGACCGCGTGGGCGAGTACATCGCTGAGCAGATGGCAGACGCCGGGCTTCGTGTCGACCGTGTCGCCGAGGGATTCGTTCGGATCCTCCTGCCAGGCCAGATTGAAGTTCCCGCAGGTAAAGGCCTCCCCTGCGCTGAGCGCGTTCCCGTAGAGCGCGACGGACGCGACGACGACGACGA
>CAZBTM010000060.1:0-672 GCA_964494425.1 uncultured Rhodothermales bacterium
CATCTACACAGCCAATCAGTTTGATCTGCTCGTCCAGTTCGAGTGAAGAGGCCCGTGCCATTGCCTTCTACAGATTGATGCGGTCTGCAGCGCTGTCCCGCAGTTTGTCGCGCTGGTGAATGTAGGCCATCGTCGTATCAATGTCCTTGTGGCGCGCGTGGGTCTTCACCTGCTCAATGGTTGCCCCCGACTCCAGAGCAAGCGTACATCCGGTGTGGCGCAGAGCGTGGGCTCCGATATCCGGCAGATCGGCGCGCTCAGCGGTGCGCCGCACGATGCGATAGATCGCATCTCCCGTAATCCGGTCGCCTCGATTCCGGTTGCTGAACGAACGCCAGAGCGGCCCCTCTTCAATTCCGTAGTGTGATTTCATGTCGTCAATCACATCAACAACATGAGCTGGTATTTTTACATATTGATCGGTGCCTCCTTTCGTATCTGGAAGGTCGAGAACCCAGTAGTGACCCAGCGGACGGATATGCTCAACGTCCATGGCAGCTGCTTCTGAGCGGCGCAATACACAGTGAAGTAACACTAACAATAGTGCATGATCTCTGTGAGATGCTTCTCCCGCTTCCTGGGTAGCTCGGAGCAGCCGCTTCGACTGGGCGCGCGACAGAAACGTGATGGAGCGATCGGAGGCATTCGCGCGGCGCGTCTTGCGGATGAGTG
>CAZBTM010000060.1:682-13665 GCA_964494425.1 uncultured Rhodothermales bacterium
CCAGTCAAAGAATCCACGGATCGCCGACACGCGACGCTGAATGGTGGAGGCCGCACGATCGTCCTCTTCGAGATCGCGGATGTGCCGATTCACATGCATGAACGTAGCCTTGTGTGCCACGGGCAGCACAACCTCATCGGTCCCAAAAAACTGCACGATGTCGTTTTTGTAGGCGCGCTGGGTCTCGGGACGCTCGTAGCGCGTTAAATACATCGAGAGTAAGTCCGTTGATTCCTTAACGGAGGTGTGTACGAGCGGGGCATCACCCGACGAAATCCCTGCTGAGTCGCCAGAATCGGGGATAACGGGCACTAAATCATCGGTTTCGGTGTCGCTCCCGGTGCTCGTAGGCGCGATTTGTTGCCCTGTGTCCGTAGTAGGGGACGTCTCGGGCGGCTCTGACGGCGGCTTGGAATCAATAGATGAGGACAGGTCGGCTCTATCTGGCTCGGTGTTGGACGGCTCCATGACGTCGTGAGGGTTGCGTGAAGGAATTCGGTGCTTGGCGGTGCAAATCTCAATTCCTGATAATGCTAATTATCGGGGATTAAAAAGTCAAGGGCTATTTGGGGTTGGTCAGGTGGTGCAGGGCTATGGATCTGTGGCCCTTTAGCCTCTGCCCCAACGCATTTCTAACATTGTGGAGGCAATCGGGATATTCCAGGGTATTCTGCAGCAACTCACTCCGCATCTTCAAAAGAAACCCGCGGCTGTCTCTAATGGCAGAGCAGCCGCGGGAGAGGTTGCGACAGTAAAAGAAAATCGGTCAGCCGCGCTCGGTAGCTGTAACGTCTGCAGGGTAGCGGAAGGTTGCCGCGATGAACTGGCCGTTCGGCATATTTTCAGGGCGGAGGGCATAAACCGTGGCTCCGTTCAGATGGGCATGCACCGCCGCGTAATTCAGGAGGTCGTAGTCCCCTGGTTCCTGATCACCATGCAGTTCGACCGTGTTGGAGGTCGGGTCGAACTGACCCCAGCGGTGTTCGCCAACCGGTACGAAGAGCGTGTCGACACGACCGTATGCGCAGGCCGGTACGATCTCGTGGAAGTCGCCCGAAGCCAGGTTGCCGCTCTGGTGGTAGTGCTGGTCGAACATGTCAAGTGCTTCTTGCTGCGTGCGCTCAAAAATCGGAGCGACGATAGCCCATGCCTTTTCATGCAGCTCGCTTGGACGCAAATCTTCTGGGTTTCCAGCTACGACCTCATCTTCCACCAGATGCGCATAGCTGTTCACCTCCCGATACATCGGGAGATATTCCGAAACGCCGGCGACCACCAGCGGCGCCTCCTCATCAGCAAGGTGCTCCATGACGCCTTCATCAATTGAGCGGAAGAATTGCTGGAGCTCAGGCTTTACGGTGCGGCTATTGTCGTCGGAGTCGTGCGGGTGGCCGTGGTACATCTGATCGGTGCGGCCATTGGGAGCCCGGTTGGCTGTCCGATTCTGGAGCTCACGCTCGGCATCGTCTTCAACGCCGGGCGATGCATCCTGCAAGCTGCTGGGCACCGCGCGGGCATCTACAGCCCCGATGGACTGGTGCGTGCCCTGCATCAGCTTGACGTCGTTCTGGCTTAGGGCCAGTAAGAAGAAGCGGTTGTTAGACGCAATCAGCGGGAAGAGCGGCTTGAGGGGAAAGTGGGGGCTCACCGTCACCATCTCGTTAAACTGCAGCGGCAGACGATACGACTGGATGGAGTCGGGGGTCAGGAAGAGCGCAACGCCCTCAGTCACTTGGCGCCAGAATGTGGTGTCGTCGGCAAGAGCCCGTGCGGGTTCCAAGACCGCCTCGATTTCGTTATTGCGGTGACCCTGCTCATGCATAATGTCGCGTGCTTCGTTGAGCAGGTTCTTATACCGAATGGCATTCTGCGACCAGTCGGATTCGTTGCGCATCGTTTCCATAAACAAGCTGATGCACATATCGCCATCGTGTTCGGCGAGTGCACGCAGGGTTGCACGGTCAAAGGTATCCATAGCCGCATCCAGAAAAGTTCAGTAGAATAAGCGAGTACGGGCACGCCAACGTATAAGGTTGGCCGTTCCGAAAATGGTAATGCAAAAGGTAATCAGCCAGCTGACTTGCGCGCAAGCCAATGGCACAGGTTTTACAAAGGAAGCATCGTTGGGTTGGGGTGTAAGACCGCTCGTACGGGAGCAGCATCGGCTCCGGGTACACGAAGCGGGAGCGCCACGAGCGTGTAGCGCCCAGGCGCAACCGAACCAAGCCGCAGGTTTTCAAGGTTTACGATATTGGCCGCATTCAGTGCATGATGGGCAGCCAGTTCGGTACTATCGGCAGGATCTACAGAAGGCGCGTCGGTCCCCATAAGGTACACGCCGTGGTGGCGCATCCACGAAACCGCTTCCACCGACACAGCCGGAAACGCGTCGGTCCAGCGGGTAGCGGGACGTTCGCTGCTCACTGTTTTGAAGAGCAGACGCGGGGCGGTCGTTTCGTTGAGATGCTCGGGCCGGATGGTCGCGGCATCAGGGGGGATCGCCACAACCTCGGCTGCTCCCAAGAACGTATCGAGGTCCCATCCGCTGGTGGTTGTGCCCATGTCGTCCACATGATACGGCGCATCGGCATGGGTGCCCAGATGCGCGCTCATCTGCAGCGCCGAGCAGTTCACGGAGTCGCCGTCACGGATTGACAGCGTTGTGCTACGCGAGAACGGGACATCGCCCGGCCACGCGGCTACATCGGCATGTAGCGGTTGCGAGATGTCGATCCAAGTGGCCATACACAGCGAATGAGAAAAGATAGAGTGAGGTAGCAGGGGATGTTGGAGACACGCTCAGTTCAGCCGCCACTTCTGGTCTGAGGTCTGTTCGGCAACCGAATCGCGGGCTACGTCGTGCTCAACGGGCACGCGGTCGTATCCATGCGATGGACCCGGGGGCGGCGGATCGCGGCGCGGCGTGCCACCACCGCCGCCCCCCGAACCCGAGTCATCACTCCAGATGAGATGCCACAGTGCAACCATAATGAGCGCCGGGCCCAATGCTACAAAGAAGCCGAGTACTTGCGAAATCCAGTTCATGGTGCCAGTCTGCTCGACAAATAAGGAAACGTGCGGAGGAATGTCGTTCATTACTCCTTGACAGTCGGATGCATAGGCACGCGGATCCATCGGCTTCGGTTTCGCTGCTTTGTCAGAATACGAACATCTTGGGCTTCTATTCCACCGCGCCAATCTGCATATTCTGAATACCGAGAGATATGCTCTTTCGCTTCGATGGTTTGACCGTATAATAAGAAGGTGTCTCGTGGATTTTGATGTTATTGTGATTGGGGCCGGGCATAATTCGCTTGTGTGCAGCGCATACCTTGCGCAGGCCGGATACACCGTTGGCGTGTTCGAGCGACGCGACATTGTAGGCGGCGCGGTGTCAACCAAAGAAATTATACCTGGCTATCAGTTTGATCTGGGGGGGAGCGCGCACATTCTCATCCGCCTAACCCCAATTGTAGAGGAGCTGGAGCTGGAGCGCTTTGGGCTGGACTACATCGACTTGGATCCGCTCTTCTTTGCTCCCTTCGACGACACGCCGGTCTACATCCACCGCGATGTCGATAAGACCGTACACCACCTGAATGAGACGTTTCCGGGTGAGGGCGACAACTACCGCCGGTTTATCGACGACTGGTCGGGCTTTGCGCGCACCATGCGCGACATGTTTCTGCGCTCGCCGAGTCCGTTTCAGCTGGGCAAGAGCCTGGTGCTTGGCGAATCGTCGAAACTGGAGTGGCAAGACGAGCTTCGCACCATCATGCGTCCGTACGGGCACGTGGTTGGGGAGTACTTCGACCGGCCCGAAATGCGAGCCATGCTCTCATGGATGGCGGCCCAGTCGGGTCCGCCGCCCACCGAGCCCATGACCGGGCCCTTTGTGCTGTGGCACCCGCTGTACCACGAAGGCGGCGTAGCGCGTCCGCGGGGCGGCTCGGGCATGCTCACACAGGCACTGCGTCGGCACATCGAGCATCATGGCGGTTCGGTGTTTACGGATGCAGAAGTCAGCGACATTCTGGTGGAAAACGGCAGCGCCATGGGCATCCGCAGTACCAAGGGCGAGGCCACAGCGCGCGCGGTGCTTTCGGGCACCCACATCTTAGAGACCGCCACGCGGCTCCTTCCCGAAGAGCACCGGCCCCGCGACTTTGCCAAGCAGGTGCGCGTGGGCAACGGCTTCGGCGCCATGCTCCGCCTGGCACTCGACGAGCCTGTGTCGTACACGGCCGATCCGGGCGTAAAAGCCCGCACTGGACTGCAACTGCTATGCCGCTCCCCCGAGCAACTGCACCGCGCCTACGGCGAGTACCTGGGCGGACAGCCCTCCTCCGATCCGCCACTGGTAGCCATGACGTTCAGCGCCGCTGACCCGACGCTGGCCCCCAAAGGCCACGAGGTGCTCTGGCTCTGGGGGCAGTACTTCCCGTACGAACTGGCCAACGGGCAGTCATGGGACGACATTGCTGACGACATCGCCAATCGGCTCATCGACACCTTCGAGACGTATGCACCGGGCATCCGCGAGCATATTGTAGGGCAGCTGTTTCAGCATCCGGCCTGGCTCGAAAAGCACCTGCGCCTGTTTCGCGGTAACGTGATGCACGTTGAAATGAGTATCGATCAGATGTTCGGCAACCGTCCGGCTATAGGCTGGTCACAGTATAAAGCTCCGCTCGATGGACTGTACCTTACCGGCGCCAGCACGCATCCGGGCGGCGGCATTATGGGCGCCTCGGGACGCAATGCCGCCCGCGTGCTCCTGCGCGATCTTGACCGCCACCGCATATAACTGCTGTTCTTCTCTACCCCTGCTATGACGCTTTCATACCTGGCCTTCCACCTTATCTTTACGATTCCGCCTATTGTCTTACTGGCGACCACGCTTCCGCGTCCGCTGGCTGGCGTGGGCGGAAAACGAGGACTGTGGGCCCTGCCGCTGCTCTGCCTCATCGCATTCACGTACACCACGCCGTGGGATAACTATCTCGTAGCCAACGAAATCTGGTGGTATGGCGAAAGTCGCGTGCTCGCGACCATTGGGTACGTGCCCGTTGAGGAGTACGCCTTCTTCATTCTGCAACCCATTCTAACCGGACTCTTTCTCTACCACTACCTGTCGCGCAGCAGCGAAACCAACAAGCGCATCGAAGCGCCACGCTGGGTTGGCGGCGGGTTCTGGCTCGCGGTGTCGGTGCTGGGCTGGTGGATGATCGCATCGGGTATCGACGCGTTTCTGTACATGGGCCTCATCATCGGGTGGGCTGGGCCCATTCTGTCATTCCTCTGGTTCTACGACGGCCCGCAGCTCTGGCAGTACCGGCGCACCATGCTCGTAACCGTTGGCATCCCCACCGTCTACCTGTGGATTGCCGATGCCATCGCCATCCACAACGGCATCTGGACCATCTCATCGCAGCACACCGTGGGAATCGAACCGTTTGGACTGCCTGTTGAAGAGGCTACGTTCTTCCTCGTTACCAACCTGATGGTTGTGAAGGGTATCTTGCTCTTTTTGGATAGCGCACCAGCCTTGTTCTCCAATGAGGCCGTCTCAAGCCAGCGTACTCCGATGCCATAGGCTCAAATCGCTCTTCGTCGTGAAACGCATCGCCCTGTCATGAATATGATGCAACGGTGAACGCTAACACGCTCTCGCATCCCGTTGCACTATGGTTTTTATCGAAGTACTATTTATCCTCTCGTGCGTGGCCGGGCTCGTCGTCATGCTCTACATCCACCACCAGTATCCGGAAGGCATTGACCCCGACGACGGGTTTGGCGGCTCCGACGATGGCGGCCTTCCCCCTACCGGCGACTCGGTGCCTGTGGGGCCGCGCCCCGAACTCCACGTGCCTACGGACGGTGTGCCCACCGACGAACAACCGAGCGGACCGCGCGTGTCTGCCTGATGCTTCTGGCTTTGCATCAATCTGCCACGCTCCATGCCCACCACTGCTCCTGATACTCGCCCTGGCCCGTTTCTGTGCATTGTAGGACCCACAGCGGTGGGCAAAACGGCGTTAAGTCTGTCGCTTGCGCAGCAGTGGAACGCGGAGATCATTTCGGTCGACAGCCGTCAGGTCTACGAGGAGTTGAACATTGGCACGGCCACGCCCGCCCCTGAAGAGCAAGAGGTCGTACCGCATCACTTCATCAATGAACGGTCGCTGGCCGACGGCCCCTACTCCGCGGGCGCTTTTGCCGACGATGCCAATGCGCGAATCCGCCAGATTCGGGCGCGCGGCCGGGTGCCGATTATTGTGGGCGGTTCTACGCTCTACATCCATGCGCTGCAAGAAGGGCTGGCCGACATCCCGGATGTGGACGATGCCGTGCGCGAAAAGCTCGAAGCGCAGCTGGAGCGCGAAGGGAAACAGGCGCTCTACAATGAGCTCGAAGCTATCGATCCCAAGCAGGCCGCTAAGGCCGATCCGACCAAAACACACCGCGTGATGCGGGCGCTTGAGGTCTATCGTGGCACCGGACGTACGCTCACCTCCTTCTACGAAAACCAGCCCGAGCCGCCGTTTACGTACAAAACAGTCGTGCTCAACCGCGACCGGCAGCGCCTCTATGATCGCATCAACCAGCGCGTGGACAAGATGCTCGACGCGGGGCTGCTGGACGAAGTCCGCGCGGTGATGGACGGCCCCGCCGCCCTCGACGAGCCGCCGTTGAGTACCATTGGCTACCGCGAGCCGATCCAGCATCTACAGGGCGCGTACGACTACGACGAGATGGTGCGCCTCATGAAGCGCAACACGCGCCGCTATGCCAAGCGCCAACTCACCTGGTTCCGGCGCTACGACGACTACGTATGGCGTCACCCAGACGCGGTTGACGAGGAGGCCCTTTCGCGCTGGGTCGGTGCTACGACGAGCACAGCCCACGGATGAAGCCAGCCGTCTACGGTGCGCGTTTCCACAACGCGAGCGTCCTGCTTCTGCATCCAGGCAGCCCATTCAGATGTTGGGCGGTAGGCTTCGGGATGCGGAGGCGCCATGCCTCTCCCCGAGCGGATCGCATTCACGACAGCGTCGGTCCAGCCCAGCAGGCGGCGCTGCACGGGATGATACGCCACGGACTCCAGCACGAACACGCGATGCCGGCTCACGCGCAGCGCCTCTTGCATGACGGCTTCGGGGTCGTCGGCATGGTGGAGCACAAACGTGAGCAGCGCGGCATCGAAGGCGTTATCATCGAAGGGAAGCGTGGTCGGCGTGCACGGTCGGAACGGAAGACGGGCGCTGCGAGCCACGCCCGCGTCGAGGTCGGTGAGGGTGACGTCCCATCCGTATGTGCGCGCGATGTGCTCGCCCATGGCCCCTTCGCCGCACCCAATGTCGAGCACGGTGGGCGGGGCGTCATTCGCATGCATCGGGAGCGCACGGAGCGGGGCATCGAACACGCGGGCTTTCTGCCGGGCGCGCCAGCCGGTGAGCGTGGCGTGACGCATCAGCCCAAGAAGCAGAAGTACCGCGGCCCCGCCCCAGCCGAGGATGACCCACACCCAGTACGGCCCGTCGATATAAAATAGGTACGTGCCGATGCTAAGGCTGGCCATCCACATCCAGGCCCAGCGGCTTACAGGATGCAGCACGGCAACCACCCCAATGACAACGAGATACCACGGATGCACGGTTGTAGCCAGCGCCACATAGATCCCCACCGTGCCGAGAACAAATACCCGAAACGACAGATGCTGCTTCGTATCCCACCAGATAACAGCAAGCAGGCCCAGCACGGTCGCAGCGCCAAAGAGCGGGCCCAGCGTTTTGCTCCAGTCGGCTCCGGTTAGCGCACGCAGAAGTTCTTTTGTGGCGAGATACGGCCCCGCGTTGAACTCGAAAAGCTGGACGTACAGCCGCAGCGACTGCCCAATATCGGCAAGCAATGCGGGATACCAGAACCATGTGCCGAACGCAAGAATGACTGCAGATCCCGTGGCTATGACACGCAGTCCCGCTCGCCGGATGAGCCATGCAGCGCCAATCCACGGATAGAGCTTAGCAAGTCCCGCTCCGGCCACGCCCGCTGCAGCTACGTGCCACCGCTGCTGCTGGATGGCGGCTACAGCTACCGCAATGCCGCCCACCGCGAGGGCTTCCGTGTGGCCCTGGCCTGCGATTTCGAGCAGCGCGAGGGGGTGCCAGGCGTACAGCACCAAATGCCGCGCCTCGACGTGGCGATGCAGCGCCCAGAGTCCGCCCAGTTCTGCAGCCACGAGCAGCCCCTTGAGCACGTAGTAGCTCGTCCAGGTAGCGCCGCCGCCCAGCACATAGGCAAGGGCAAAGGTAAGCTGCGAAAGCGGCGGGTAGACGCTATGGTAGGACGCTGAGTTGAGCGCCGGATACAGCCATTCGTCGCGCCACGGACGCAGAACGTCGGCGTCTGGGGGGTGCGCGTACGGGTTGAGTCCGGCATCGAGGAAGACACGAGCATCCCACAGGTAGCGGTAGATGTCGTCGCTCAGCACGGGCTCCAGCGGCAGATACGCAAGCCGAAGTACGACGGCCCCGCCCAGTACAAGGGGCATGGAGACGCAGTTGCGCCGGGCACACCACACCAGCCCCGCAGCCACAAGTAGACTTCCTGCTACCAGAAGCGGCCAGCGGGCTGGAACCACCGCCAGCCATGGGAGCACAGCTGCGCCTCCGAGCACGCCAGCAAGCAGCATCCGGTCGTGTGTGGAAGTGAGAGGCGTCTTCATCTACCAGATGACAGCTGCTTTTACCATGACCGGAGATTCACCGGGCGATTCGACGCGGATGTAGTACACGCCGGTGGGCACACGCTGCCCCGACTCATCCTGCAGATCCCACTCCAGTCCGCCTTCAGCGGCGCGATCGGTGTGCAGCGTGCGCACGCGACGCCCATCTACGCTGATAATACGGAGCGTGGCCTCGGTAGGCAGTTCTGCGATGGTAACGTGCGGGTCGTGGTCTGCAGCACGCATCGGGTTGGGGTAGACGTACACATCGTCGAGGTCATCGGCGGGGCCGGTAAGCTGCACGGCGCGGCTTTCGGGGGCAAGCGTGCGTCCGTCGGCACTGATGAGGTCGTCCATTTGAAGCGTGATAATGGATCCGGTGCCTCCGATAGCCACACCGCCGATGTCGAGTTCTACCTGCATGGGATCGTCCGGGGCAACACGGGCAGCAGTAACGTCACCAGGCGGCGTTATGCGGTATCCTGCTATGTCGGAGGCGCGCTCGGCATCGACTGCATCGTTGAAGTGCAGCGTTACCTGCTGTCGTGCGCTGCGATCCCATTCGGTCAGGAAAAACGGAGCATCCGACCGTTCGGGAAGCGTGATATCCTGTTCGGTCTGCCCCACGGGCAGGTCCAGGGCATCGCGGACATCGCTCCACGTTAGGGTGCCCGTGCGTGGTACGTCGGGCGGAAGCGTTACGACGAGCGCTTCGTAGTTGGCAGCGCCTATCACCCGGCGGGCGGTAGCGCCTTCATAGGTGAACTGTTCCGCACGTGTGGCCTCGCTGATCTGTGTGTCAAACTGAAGGCGCACCTGGTTGGAGGCGGGATACGAGACATCGGTCACGGTGGCCGGGGCGTGCGGCACAACGCGGCGGGGCGAACTTAAAGGCGAGGCGGTGCCATCGCTCCACGCGCGCAGAGCGTACGCGGCGGGTTCGCTTGTCGCAATTGAAAGGCTGGAGTCTTGCTGCGCCGTACGCAAGGTAAACGCATCGCCATCAAGGCGCTGAAACACCCCGACCGAGTCTGCCCCCGGGGCCTCCCAGCGGAGCCGTACTTCGTCTGCGCTGAGCGCGGTGGCTTCACGCCACTGTGGCGGTGGTACAGCGAGCGCGTTATCTTGCACGGTGTAGCGGACGAGGTGGTCTTGCCGCGTGGCAACGAACAGGTCGGGACGTCCATTGCCAGAGATATCGCCTGCAACCATGGCAGGGCTGGCAACCGACTCGCCCCCAGCGCGGTCGTCGAGATAGGCAACCTCCCACCCGCGGCTCGCGTGGTTGCGCAGCACGATAAGATACGGCGTGTGCGCAATGATCACTTCGTCGCGGTCGTTGCCGGTGAGGTTGGCGGTGGTGATGGATCCAGCGGCTCCTGGGTCGCCTGCAATGGGGAGCCGATAGGCCGGAGTGAAGTCGTCGGGGCCGTCGCGCTCCCACACGGTGTAGGTGCTCCGCGGCGGCATGCGCGTGCCGTTAGGCAGTGTAAGCGGGTAGTGCTGGGTAAACGTGATGAAGTTATCGACGCCGTCGCCGGTTACATCGCCGGTACCGAAGCGCTGCCCTGCACCAAACCGGTTCGATGCATGCGACCAGATGGGTAGCGGTTTGTCGCGATTGGGAGGCGTTTCGTACAAGATGAGCTGTCCATATTGGTCACCCACCAGCAGGTTGTCCCGTCCGTTGCCAGTGTAATCTCCTGTAGCAGCGACGGCAGGTCCAATGATGCTCTGCAGGTCGAGCGTGTCTGGAGTCAGGAAGACATCGCGGGGCCCGATTCCGAATGCCGGGACGTACGACGAGCCATCGTAGCGAAGGCCCTCCCACACCGAGCGCGTATGCCCAACGATCTGCGATGAACCGCGCTGCTGGAGATCAACCAGTCGGCTTCCAATAAAAGGAGGATCGCCACTGCCTGTGGTGTCGATAAACGCCTCGGTTTTGGGCAGCCACTCACCGGGGCCTTGCTCCAGCAGAAGCGTGGCTGCCGCTACCTGCGTGAGCAGTTCGGGCGTGCCGGACGCGTTGGTGTCGCCAACATCGCGCGGTATGACGTTGGCCCGGAGCGAATCGCCCCGCACGAAGTCCTCGCCGGTCCACTCGTACAGGTAGAGCGAATCGCTGATGCCGCCCTGGCCGGTGAGCGGATTCAGGAGGAGTTCGGGTAGCGTATCCTCATCAAAATCAACGAGTTTGGGAAGCAGGTAGCCGCGGGGGACGGAGGTCGTATTGCGTTCCAGGAGCTGCGACTGAAACCGCCGTTCGGGAATGGTGAGTGTGGTGTCGAACGCGGTTTCGAGTCCGGCGTCATTGGTTGCCGTGAGACGGATGGTGGCCGTTCCGCCTGTGCCCTGTGTGTCGGTCCACGAGACGCCGTGCCGTCGGCGTTGAAACTCGCTCTGCACGATATCAGAGCCATCTTCGCGGGTTACATCGAGCGTGATTCGGGTGCGCTGGTTCGATTCCACGTCGGCGACGATGCCGAAGGTGCTGCCTACGAGTCCGGGCTCCAGCGCATGAATGGTGAGCGCGGGCGGGCTGCGTTGAATGCGTACGCGCCGCCGGTCTTCGACGGTGCGTCCATCGGTAAGATTCGTGATGAGGCGCAGCGTGTAGCTTCCCTCCTCCAGATTGGCAACAGACCACGTGGCGAGCGTGTCGTCAAGTACGCGTTTGGAGATGGGTTCTTGGATGGATATCCAAGTGGAGTCCTCAATGCTGGAGGTGCCTGCTGTGTACTTGACTTCGAAGGACGCGTGTTTGGAATGTACAGAATTTCCAATAACAGCAATTTGGTTTGCATTCCAACCGCTATTGTGTTCAGGACTCGTGATCTGTGTATCCCCAGGAAGAGCACGCTTCAGCGCCTCGTAAACATCAAGCCGACCGGCAGCAGTACGGTTGTCCCATCCAGGCAGGCCAATGTCAGCGGTGGTGCTGGTCAGAATGGAGCGGACATCGGCAGGGCTTAGATCCGGATCGAGCGAGCGGAGCAGGGCAACGGTCCCGGTGACCTGCGGAGCCGAGAACGAGGAGCCGCTGGAATTGACGTACAGGTCGGCTGGGGTGATCTCGTTTTCGGGCGTGGTGCGCGGGTAGTCCGTCGTAAACACATCGGTGCCCGGTGCGCCAATGTCGGCGCCGATGCCGTACGAACTGGTACTGAACGCGGGCAGCCCCTCGCCGTCTTCAGCCAGCCAGATGCTCGAAATGACTTCCGGGTAGTCCGATGGGTAGTGCGGAGCGTCTCCGGCGGTGTTTCCAGCAGAGGCGACCATGACGGTGCCCTGCTCGTTGGCGTATCGAATGGCCTCATGCAACAGCGGCGATGCACGATCGCGTCCGAACGACATGTTGAGCACATCCATGCCCATGTCCGCGCCATAGATGATTGCCGCTGCAATGTCGCGGGTGCGGCCTCGTCCATCGCCGCCAAAGGCGCGGAGCGCAGCGATGCGGGCGTCGGGCGCAACGCCCTTCATGCCGGAGTTATTGTCTTCCTGCGCGCCCAGCACACCGGCGACGGTCGTCCCGTGTCGACCGGGATCGCGGAGCGAGTCGGGCCGCGGGTCGGGATCGCGTGGGCCGTAGCGCCCAGCCTCGGGAAACTCTGGGCGGTCGACGAAGCTGTAGCCGATCACGTCATCCACCCAGCCGTTGCCGTCTTCGTCGGTGCCCTGCCGGTTCGCGGGCACGAAGGTGCCGGCGTTGGCCACATCCTCGGGGCGGTTCACCCACATCTGGGTTTCGAGGTCGGGATGCGTGTAGAAGATGCCCGAATCGATGACGCCCATCGTAACCGATGGATCGCCCCGGGTGATGGTGTGGGCCTGGCGCGCCCGAATCACGTCGAGGTGGTCGAGCTGCGCGTCAATCGTGTCGGGGTCAAGTGAGATAGGCAGGTCATCCGGCAGCGATGCATGTTCACGGAGTATGTCCAGCTCAAAGAAATCGTTGGGCTCCACGTAGCGCACTCCCGGCTGATCGGCCCAGGTTTGCTGTACGGACGCAAGGGCGCTGGCATCAGCTACAGAAATAAGATAGACGGGCCAGCGGTCAGCGCCGTTGGGCTGCAGGGCGCGTCGTTCGGGAAATGCAGGGCGTGTGGCCTGGACCTGAGCAAAGAGCGGCGCAACGGCAGCGGGGCGCTCTGCACTGGGCGTTTCAAGCGCCTGTCGGAGCGACGACGGAGCGCTGGCCTCCAGCCGGACAATCAGCTCGGTCGTCTCGGACGCAGCGTCTGCGGAGCGC
>CAZBTM010000061.1:0-13585 GCA_964494425.1 uncultured Rhodothermales bacterium
GAAGAGGCCGAGCGTGAAGCGACCAAAGAAGCCCGCGAACGGCTGGAGCAGTACAAAAAGGAGGTGCACGAGCGCAACGAAGAGGAGCAAGACGCCCGCTCCCGCAAAGCCGATGACACATCGGCCCCCAGCCGGCAGTCTGCTACTGACGCGCCCGAGCCCTCCTCTGACGGTGCACCGAAGCAGGAGCCGATTCAGGAAGGCGACCAGGTGGTGGTCGACGACGGGTCGACCAAGGTGGAAGTGCTCGAACTTGATGGGACTGAGGCGCTTGTCGGCTCCGGGCCGATGCACATGCGCGTGCCGCTGCATCGGCTTACGCGAGTGGGCGGGGCGCGCTCTGCCTCCCACAAAACCAGCGGCTACAGTAGCGGACCCATGACGGCGCTGGAAGCCTCGCACCGCATTGATCTGCGTGGGGAGCGGGTTGAAGAGGCGCTGTTGGAGGTGCAGCATTTCGTTGACGACGCTGTGGCAGCAGGGCTCAACCAGGTCGAGATTCTGCATGGCAAGGGCACCGGCGCGCTGCGTGAGGCCATCCACGACCAGCTCCGCGAACGCTCGGATGTAGCACACTTCGACATTGCCCCCATCGAGGAAGGCGGTGCCGGGGTAACCCATGTTACGCTGGCCGCGTAGCTGCTGCTTTGCTATGTGCGCCCAGCACACGAAACCGGCCCCGGCACGCGGAATCGTTAGAGGCGAGATTTGCAGGCGAATGGCAACATCGTTTCATAGCCATTACAAACGCAGGGCACCCGTACACACGCACGTCGTTAGAGCACGATACACATTTGGCGCAGCGGGTCTGTTCTGCAGGAGAGCCGATCTGCAGGGTAGCTCATGGAGCATGTAGGCTACCACCCCTTTCGCGTTCGCCCCCTCTATACTCGTTAGTTTGTTTCTATCTGCTCTTGCTGTTATGGAAAACGCGCAGTCGCCTCGCATCCTCGTGATTGAAGACAACGAAGAGCTGAGCACGAGCCTCACGCTCTACTTAGAATCGCAGGATTACGATGTAACCATGACCACCGACGGCGAATCGGGCCATGAAGAGGCTGCGTCGCTACCGGGGTACGATCTCATCATCTTAGATGCGAAGCTCCCCGACCGCGACGGTTTTGCGGTCCTGCGCCAGGCCCGGGCCGAGGGCGTACAAACGCCGGTGCTTATGCTTACGGGGCTCGGCGGCCACGAGCACAAGATGCAAGGCTTTCAGTCAGGGGCCGACGATTACCTTACGAAGCCGTTTGCTACTGAGGAGCTGATGGCCCGCATTGAGGTGCTGCTGCGCCGCGAAGCCCAGGCGATTGAGGAAGGCGGCGTGTTTGAGGTGGGCGGCCTCACCGTTGACCTGGATGGAAAGACCGTATCCCGCAACGGCGAATCGGTCAAGCTGACCGACCTGGAGTATGCACTGCTTGAGTATCTCATCCGTCGTCGTGGGCGCACTGCTACACGCGAACAGATCTTGCGCGATGTGTGGAATCTGCCTGCCGAAGTCGAAACCCGCACCATCGACCGCCACGTGAATGCCCTGCGCGACGTGATGGACGGCGATGAAGAGTCGCAGTGGGCCATCCGTAGCGTGTATGGCATTGGATACAAGCTGGTGGGCGCTACGCACGTCGAAGAAGAATCTTCTGAAGGCAAAGCCTCTCTCTGACGAGGACGCTGAAGCGGCTAACGTGTAGCGTAGACCAACGACACATCACCATCGAAAAAGGTGAGCGGTTCAACGCTACGTGATGAAGGAAATGTGCCCGTAGCCGGAGGCTGTGACTGCTCTCCTGACAATACGCTGCCCTGAGGAAGGCTGAAGCAGGGCTCCAACGTAGACATCCGCCGGCCCTACCAAAAAAACTGCCCCCTCTCATCCGACAAAGGACGCGAGGGGGCAATCAAGGCGCCTACCTACCGGCATTTACGTACTGGCGTTGGCGTCGTCGAATCGATAGCCGATGCCATACACGGTTTCGATGTAGGTGGGCGACGACGGATCGGGTTCAATCTTTTTGCGCACCGAGGCCATGTGGCGGTCAATGGTGCGCGTGATGATGTTCTCATCGATGCCCCATACATCGCGGAGCAGTTGCTTGCGCGTGACCGTGCGGCCCTTGTGCTGAATAAGGTAGCGGAGGATGTCGAACTCCAGCGCGGTAAAGTTAATCTCTTCGTCGCCTCGAAAAGCTTCGTGCGTGGTGAAGTTGACTTCCACCTCACCAATCTCGTACACATCCATCGGGGCCTCCGAGGGTGGCATGGTGCGCTGCATCACCGCTTTGACGCGGGCGGCAAGCTCTTCCACATTAAACGGCTTGGTGACGTAGTCGTCGGCTCCCAGGCCAAAGCCCTTGAGCTTCGACTCCTGCTCCCCACGAGCCGTAATCATAATGACAGGTGCACTGAAGCCGATCTGCTGCGACTCTTCGAGCACCTGAAAGCCGTCCTTTTTGGGAAGCATCACGTCGAGCAAGACGACATCGCAGTCCTCCATCGATTTCATCTGCTCCAGCGCTTCTTCCCCATTGGAGGCCGTTTCGACCTCAAACTCTTGCATATCAAAGTAGTCGCGGAGGCCCATCAGAATATCGTCGTCATCCTCCACGATGAGCATGTGGTACGTCCGTTCAGTCGTTTTGGCCATAGCAAAAAAAGGATTAGCGAGGCAGACAGGTGCGAAATCAAATCAGAGCCGGGCGCCGGGAAGCCACTCAGGGCAGGCCGTGCTACACGAATATGTCCAAGTGCAATACGCCAGTGCATTATTGCAATATATGAACGCCCGTCCCGGATCCAAGCCTGTGCGGGTGCTCTCACCAATTCATCACAGCGCGTTACGACCTTGTTGCGCCTTGCCCGATTACGAGCGCGCATCATATGCTTTTGTGCTGCGTGGTACACGCTGAACCGTTCCTAACTCTCTTGCCTACAACCGTCTCGATTTATGACAACCTCGGCGCACGACTTTCTCTTCGAACTGCTGGAAACCCCCAGCCCAACCGGCTTCGAGACCGCTGGGCAGCGCGTGTGGACCCAGTATGTGGACGGCTTTGCGGATGATGTCGACTCAGATCCATACGGCACCGCCTGGGCCGTCGTGCACGGCGCTCAAGACGATGCTCCCCGCCTCATGCTCGATGCCCACGTCGACGAGATTGGGTACATGGTGCGTCACATTACCGATGAGGGCATGATCTACGTGAACCGCATTGGCGGCTCGGACCGAGCCATTGCCCGTGGGCAGCGCGTGCGCATCCTTGGCGACGACGGCGAGGTGTTGGGCGTCGTGGGTAACACGGCAATCCACCTGCGCGACCGCACCGACGAATCGATTCCTAAGGTGCACGAGCTGTTTGTTGACATCGGGGCCGATAGCGCCGACGATGTGGCCGAGCGCGGCATCCGCGTGGGCCACCCCATGGTGATGGACATGTCGCCTGCGCACCTCACCGACACACGTATCACGGCACGCGCCATCGATAACCGGCTGGGCGGATTCATTATGGCCGAGGTGCTGCGCCGACTGGCCGAGCAAGACGAACCCGCGACATGGACATGTGTGGCCACTAACTCGGTGCAAGAAGAGATTGGCGGGCACGGTGCGAAGATGATCACGCACCGCCTCCAGCCGGATGCCGCCGTAGCGTTCGATGTAACCCATGCGACCGACTCGCCAGGCATCAGCGCAACGCAGCACGGACAGATTAAGCTCGGTAAAGGCCCCACCGTGACGCACGGCACGTCCAATCATCCACAGGTCGTGGAGCGCCTCATGCAAGCCGCCGAGGCCCACGACATTGCATTGCAGCACGAGCCCTCCAGCCGCCGCACCGGCACCGACACCGATAGCATCTTCCGGGTCCGGGCCGGCGTCCCCAGTGCCCTTGTTTCGGTACCGCTGCGCTACATGCACTCAACCGTTGAGGTGGCCGATATCGGAGACATCGAGCAGTGCATTAACTGGCTCGTGGCTTTTGTGAACGATCTGGATGCCGATGCGGCATTTGACAGTGGATTGTAAGGGCGCGCGCCACAATGCATTGTAACGCCGTAGCGCGAACACAACACGAAGTGCTTGGGCGCGCCGCGTTGTTTGGCGCATGGGCACCGGATTGCACTTGCTCAACAGCCGGGTGCAATCGCTTGTTGTTTTTTCGTAGGCTTGCTGTGTTATGGCTCAACCGCGCGTTGCCGTTATCATCCCTACGCTGAACGAAGCGTCGTGTATTGCCGATACGTTGCGCCGGGTGCACGCATTGCCAGGGCCAATTGAGTGTATCGTTGCTGATGGTCACTCCCACGACCAAACGCGTACCTATGCGTCCCCCTACGCTACCGTCTGCATCAGCCCACGGGGGCGCGGGCGCCAGATGAACAGAGGGGCTGCCCAGACGACAGCCCCTCTTCTTCTGTTTCTACACGCGGATACCACCGTCACGCCTGCGGCATGGCGTGCGATGCACAATGCGCTGCAGCGTCCTGCGGTGCAAGCCGGTACGTTCCGGCTCGCCTTCGACCGCTCCACCCCGCTGCTGCGTTTTTATGCGCAGTGCACCCGCCTTAACTGGTGGGGCTTCGCCTTCGGCGACCGCGGACTGTTCATTCGGCGCACGCATTTTGAAGCGGTGGGAGGCTTCGCTCCGATCCCCATCTTTGAAGACCTTGATATGGCCCGGCGCCTGTGCGCACGGGGCGGCTTTCAGTTTGTGGGTGCGCCCGTGGTCACGTCGGCTCGGCGGTTTCGGGCAGTAGGCGCACTGCGGCAGCAGATGCAGAACGCGGGGCTCTGGCTTCGCTACATGACGGGAACGCCCCCAACCAAGATGGCCAACGCCTATGCATACAACAGCAGTGTACGCGGCTCCTAAACGTAGATCGCAGTGATAGAGGCCGTGTTAGCAGAGTCTGGCTGCCGCATGGGCATGGTTCTCCGCGCACATCTATCGGTAGTAGCCGCGCTCTTCGTCGCGCACGCGCACCACGTCCTTGACCTCGTCGGAGTCGAGCGTGCCCTCGCTCATGCGGTCGAGCAATCCAGCAATTTGGCTGCCCTTGTTGGGTGCTTGGCGCCATTCGGGGTGGGCCTGTTCGACCAGGCTCACCAGAATGCGTAGGTACGGGTAGCGTTCGGCCGGCGAGTCGAGTTCGGCAACAGCCCGGGAAAAGAGTTCGGCATTGCGGCCAACCTGACGGTCAACCATCTTGTCGGTGTAACGCATAGAGTAAGCAGGTGACGTTCAAGACGTGTTAAATGAGAGCACACATCCTCACGTAGAATGAGGATGTGGGTAAGTGGGTAGATGACATGCTACGTTGCAGCCGGCAAGGGTGTTGCACAAAGCGCACAGAGCGCGGCATCAAAAGGCAGTGGATAGACGTTACGTGATCGCTCTGCTGATAACAATCTGTCCTGAGGCGAACGGTCCCTCGTTCGTCCTCCGCCCGGAGCTGTCCGCACCGGAGCGCGCTCCCCGTCTCCGGCTACTGGTATATTTCTTTCATCATGTGGCGTTGAACCGCTACCCATCAAGTACCCATCAAGGCGATGCTCAACTGGACAACGAATCTCCCACCCGGTGCTTCCGTTAAGCATAGTGTCTTGATGACCAATCCGCTACAGGTGTTATGAGTACGCAGTCTGGCGAGCACACGAGTGCCTATCGGCTTGAGTTGCTGCCCACCGTTCCCGCGTTTCACCGGCGTGCCCTGCGCGACAAAGCACTCCGCAAAGGGCAGTTGGTGTACTACGGGCCCCATCCTTCGTTTTATGGCATTGGAGAAGTAAAGCGCGTTAACGGTCCCAACATCGCGGTCGATTTCCGGGGGACCGGCTCGTTCGATGTCCACGAAGAGATTATGGATCAGCGCTATCTCATCCGCATCCCCAAAGAGAAGATGGAGCAGTTGTAATGCTGTGTTACAGGTCAATGTTGGGGCACCGTGGCCCTCTCAGACGCTGTCATCTTGAGGGGATACCGACAGCCGTCGTAGAGAAGATTGCACCGAAGTACGCATCCGTTCAGTTCTCTGCCAGGTCAATGATGAACGTGAATCCGCCTTCTACCTCCGTGAAGGAAGGGCGGCGGTTATCGCCATCGAATTTCTCGTACGAGATAAACAGACTGCCACTCACCCGGTCGCTAATCTGATACGTCAGTTCCGGTTCGATGGTGGTACGCACGGCCTCGGTCTGGGTCGACACATTATCGCCTTCCAGGGCCTGGCTCACAGAAAAGTCCGGGTCGCCTGCAGCCTGGCGAATAGCTCCTGCAAGCAAGAAGCGCTGATCATCTTCGGCCCTGCGGCTGGCATTGACGGATAGGCTAATGGTGTTGTCGACACGCCCAAGCGGAAGGAGCGGAATATCGAAGCCCTGGCTCCGAAAGTTTAGCGAAAGCGAGAGCTCGTTGGTGCGGCTTTCTTCGATGTTGAGGTTCGAGGTGCTCAAGAACACCGTAGTGCCGGTATTCCAATCGATACGGGTGCTGAAGGACGAGGACCAGCGCAGGTCCACGCCAATGAGTGGGTTGAACTGCCGGTCGATGGTCGTGCCGCGCACATTGTAGGTGGAACGCGTGTACGAACGCGATGCGCCCCCAATGGCTACCGAGGTGGTGTCGCCCGCGGTATCGCGCAGGTCAAATTGCGATTCGAAGTTGCCCGTGTAGCTGTGCTCCACGGTCGCATTGTCAACAACGGAGCGGATGAGCGGCCAGTCGCCCAGACCCGAGTATGAGACGCTCCAGTTGGGGAGCGGTAGAGGCAAAAACCCGCTCTGCCCAATGGTGCCCAGTCCGTTCAGGTAGGCCTGGCGCGTATCCAGGGCCACGCTCTTGTTGGTGAGCGCCAGATCGACGGCGTCAAACACGGTCCCAGGTTCAGCATCCTGTGTGCTCCGCAACCGATCGACTTGGCGGGATACGAGCGTTTCGTAGCTGCCAAAGGCCCAGGTGGTCAGCGCATTGGTATTCGACTCGGTGCGGCGGCGGTCCAGTTCGCCCGTGGGAAAGCCGCGCTCGTCGAGGGCTGGGAACAGATCGGTCGAGGTGTTCCTGGACCAACTTACGTTCCAGTTCAGATTGACCTGAAGGGCCGGGCTGAGCTGAAAGCCCGTGCGGCCTTCCAGACGGTCGGTGTTGCCAAGAATGTTGGACGTAATTGTATCAAGCGAGTCGCTGTTTACCAGGCGCCGATCATTGCTGAGCGAGCGCTGAAATCCAAATCGATACCCGAGCGACGGCCCCTCACCACGGAATGCGTCGATTAGGCTGTACGAGGTCTGCACGGTGCCGTCGTCACGCAACTCTCCGATGTTGTTGAGCGTGGTGGTGCGGTTGGCCGTGTAGTTGACGGAGAGCGGAGACATGTCGATAATGGCAAGCGCCAGGCGCTGCCCCAGGTGCAAGGGGTTAGGCAGCGGAATGTCGGGCAATGGAATTCCGCTTTCGTCATCGTCATTAGCCCCATCATCAGCAGACTCGCCTTCGTCTTCAGTGTCCTCATCATCGGACGAGGGCGCGCGGTCCGATTCATTCTGGCGCTCGCGCACGGCGGTACGCCAGCGCTCTACGAACCCGAACCGCCCCCACACGCGGCTCGGGTCAAGGGTCATGCCACTGCGCAGGGTAACCCGGTTTGTAGCCGTAGCGCCCTGTAGCGTCCCCTCGCTGGCATTCTGCCACTGGTACTCTGCGTTGTACGAGATGTCTTGCAGGCGAATCCAGTCAAACGCGTCGCCCTCTAACAAACTGGGCTGCAGCGTGGCACTAAAGCGCTGGTTATAGGTGCTGGTGCGTGGGCTTCCCGATCCGAAAAAGATGGACTCAAAGACTTCGCCTTCCGAGCGAGGGCGCAGCCGTTCCTCACCAAACACACGCCCAGCATCCACCTGGGCCTGGGTGACGTCGCCATCGGCAAGGGCCTGCTCGATGGTCTTGCCATCAATGGTGCGCTCGATCTCGGTCTGTGTGCTGTCTACCACAAGCACGGTGCGGTCGAAGCGGCTGCCCAGGTCGGCCAGGCTCTGTTCGGTATTGGTGTCGAAGCTGGTGGAGAGGAACGAGAACGGCGTATACTGCAGCTGCCCGCCGCGGCTATGTGTGAAGCGCTGATTCTCGCGAAACGGGTTTTCGATGCGGTTGGGCAATGGATTTGCATCGGCACGTAGCGCGGTAGAGCGGGCGCGCTGCCGCGTGAAGGAGCGATTGGCACTGGTGTTGAATCCTACGGCATCGGGAACGTAGTTCCAGCTTAGCTGGCTCAGGCGTCCGAGCACGGGCCAGTCGGGCAGAAAGCCGAAGGGACGCAGCGTACGCGGTTCGCCGAACGAGACGTTATAGTCGAAGCTGCCCGACCAGCGCCACGAGTTGTCGATGCGCTGGCGGGGGCTGCGGCCTTCGCGGTCGCTGTAACTCGCGTTGAAGGCCAGCGCGTCGACCGTGTAGCGCATCAGCCGGCTTGAGGAGTTACTCTTCCCCAAGCTTGCCGTAAGCGAGCGGTTGAGGCTGTACGTTTCGGACGCCGTGCGCAGACTGTCGAGCGCACGCGAGCGGGCGGTTTCCTCCAGTGCCGGGTTGTCGTTAATCTGCGCTTCGACCTCGCTTAGGCGCACATCGCCGCGGTTGGGGTCGAAACGCGGTACGGTGGTGTTCGAGCGCACCTCCATGGTAATGGGGATACGCCAGTTGTGACGCGCCGGAAGGAGCTTATCGAGATTGACATCGGTACGCAGCGTCCACGACTCCGTATCGCTCTGGTCGCGCTCGGCAAGAGTGCTCGACAGCCCGCCGAAGCCGTCGGTGCTGCGGTTGAAGTTGCCACGCACCGTGGCGAAGTCGGCCAGTTCCACATCCGCCTGAGCCGTAGCCGCCCAGCCGCCTTCCTCGTCGTATCCCGATACGCGCAGCTCGTCGACCCACAGGGTTACGTCACGCAGCGGAACGGGGTCGTCGCCAACATGCCGCACGCCAATCACGATGTTGTTTACCGAGTTCAGCGAGGGCGTGCCTTTCATAGCAATGCGGGCCCCCTCGGGCGAGGCGCGCAGCGGTACACGTACGGCGCCGTTGTTGCTGACATTGCTGAACAGCGAGTCGATGGGCGCGCCTTCGGCGTCGCGTGCGACCTTGAGCTGGTTGAGCGCCGACACCGTAACGTTCATTTCGTTCTCACGCGGCCACAGGTTGAGCCGCGTTTGGCTGCCATCGGGAAGGTCGCTTGCCGTAAGAGGCTGTTCGTACTCGTAGTAATCGTCCACCTCGTTGGTACCAAGCCGTACGAACAGGCGCAGATTGTCATTGAGGGCCGCCTTTGTAATCGCCGACGAGTTGGTGCCGTGCAGATGCGTGTACATCCGGATGTTGGCGTACTTGAGTAGGTCGAGGCCCTGCGTGTACGTTTTGAACACCCCCCGCTGCGTGTTCGCAGGCATCTCTTCAACGCTAATCACCATCGACTGCTCGCGGGCCAGGCGCTGGGCCCCACGGCTGGTGCGGTCGCGCCCGATGATGGTGCCCAGCGGCGGGGCATACGTTGGGTCTTCTTCGTTGTTGATGCTGGAGATCTGCAGCGTACCGGGGCCCGACATCAGCGAGTCTTCAGTCGCCACCGTTTCGGAGGCCTGCCACTGGCTCCCCACCAGCTCGAATGACGCCATGCGGATGGTGATAGGCACATCGTGGCCGCGCGTCCACAGCCGCATCGACTCGATGCGGTTAAAGTCGTCGATCTCGCCCACGCGGCGGGTGAACTCGCGCACGGGCACACGGGCCTTGTACCAGCCGTCGCCCACTTCGCTCACAATGTAGTTGTCGGTGTTTTCGGGGCGGGCCTGCTCCTGGAGCGTGGCGCGGCTAAGCGGGATGTCGTACTCGTAGTAGTTGTTTTCGAGGTCGACGCTCCCCGTGAAGCTGAGGTCTTCGGTGTTGGGCGAGCGCGAGCGCCCGCGTCCTTCTGATACATTGGTTGCCAGACGACTCTGCCCTTCGAATGTATTCAGCTCCAGGCCTGCAAAATAGCGACTGAAGCGCTCCTGAATGGTCGCGCCATTCGGGTAGAGCGCGGGCGGGAAGAAGTCGGGATCCTCGTAGAAGACGTTGTTGCTATAGAAGTGATAGTCATCGGCCGCAGGGTCGCGCTGGGAGCGGGCAATTTCTGCATCAAGGCGTTGCTCCTGCGCGGGGGTAAGGCCGGCGCGGTTGACCGTGGCCAGCGCATCCAGAAAGCTGCGGTAGCGAAACTGCTCGGTCAGCGTTTCGGGATAGTCGCCAGGATGGGACGACACGAGTCCGTTCAGCCCCAGGTCTTGTGTGCAGCCTGCATTTACATCTACGGTCCCGTTCTGCTGACCGCTGGGCAGGCGGCTCCACGGGTTGAACGAGAATGTGCCGTCGAAATTGCACGAGAGGCCGTCTTCCGCATTCAGGCGCCCATCGGGGATGACGTCTTCGGAGATCGTGCCCAGGTTCAGGTGCAAGGTAGCATCGTTTCCGGCATCCTCCTGTTCGTTTTGAGCATACGGCTTAAAAATAAACTCGACGAACTCCACATTCTGGAGCGAGAAGTCGGTGTAGCCTTCGGGCAGCGAGCGCGTCATACCGCCCCATACCTCTTCTGGGCGGCGGATGAATTCGTCCAAGGCCCGGGTGTAGTTGTAGGGGCCGCGCTGATAGGGCGAGAAGTACAGGTCGAGCGTGCGCAGGGTCGGGTCGGTTTCGCCGCGCAGATCGCGCCCCGGGAAGACGTCGCGCGTGTCGACGAGCTCGGTGGCTTCAGGATTACCTTGCACGGAGGAGCGATCGGCCACGCGGTCGCGGTTGCTGGTGTTGAGCTGGTACCACCCAAAGAGCCCGCGCCAGTTGGTACGCAGTGAGTCGTCGGTCAGTGTTGGAGACTCGGGCGATTCGCCTGGAAAGAGGGGCGGCGCCGCCACGGTCCATGCGTCGGGTTGGGCCCGCAGTGAGAAGGTATTTCGGAAGCCCTCGAAGTCGTCGATAAACGAGACGCCGCCCAGCTCATCGGAGTCGAAGTCGAAGCCTTCGTCCTGGAGGTCTTCGCGGGCTCGGGTAAAGGCATTTGTTTCGGCATGGCCCGGGCGCAGTTGCGCAAACTCGCCCGAGACCGAGACGCGGCTATCGGCGCGGGTCTGTAGCAGCGGGAGGGCATCGACCGCGCGCGTCAGCCAGTCGGGTTCGAGATCGACGGTCCCATCCACGCCCCAGATGGTGTTTTGGATGGGCTCCTCGCCAATCCGAAACTTGTCGGTCGGGGCCCGCTCACTGAGGCGCATGAGGGTCGCTCCTACTGAAAGGCGTTCGCGCACGCTGTAGTCGGCCCGGGCGCCCAGCAGCGTTTTCTGCTGGATCTGAGCCAGCGTATTCTCCTCGTAGTTGATCTCAATATCGCGCCCGGCGGTCAGGTACGTGGGGTTCGTAATGCTTACGGTGCCGCCCTGGTAGTCGACCACGTAGTCGACCCCTTCTTGCAGAGTGGTGCCGCCCGACTGCACCTCGACCGAGCCTTGTACGATCCCGGCAAACGCATCCAGGTCGAAAAACTCCTGCACGCTGCTCTGGAACGAGCCGCGAATCTGGTAGACGTTGTCGCCACTGTTATCGCGGGCGGTTTCTTTCTTGACACGATACAGGTCCCGGAAGGCAAACTCCTCGCCGGTGGCAGGCGAGCTGCCGTTTTCGGTGGCCACGTTAACAATCCGCTGTCCGAACGGCTCCAGATACGGAAAGATAAGGAGCCCGGTACTGGGGTCAATGGTAACGCCCGGAATAAAGTCGAACTCGTTGTCGGGACGCGGACTGCCGTCCTGGTCGAGCCGGTCGAGGCCCAAGACCTGAAGGAGCGGCGTTTGGCCTGCCACCTCCGTAATTGTGCTTGAGGCGGACTGCCCCGAGGGGGCGTAGTCGATGCCGAGCTCGAAGTTGTCAGCGTTGAAGTTGCGTCCCCGGAGGGGATAGATGTTGCGCATCTCCAGGTACCAGGCGGCCGGGTTGGTCTGCGTGCTCGGTTGCACTGGATTCGACGGTCGAATGAGTTTGAGCACAAGGCGGTCGCTGTTCACGCCTCCGGTGGAGCCGCCGCTGTCGGCGGTAAAGTCGCCCACCTGCACCGATTCGGCCCCCTGCCGATAGCGAAAGGCCACCGCGATAGCCTCGTTCGAGCGCAGGCTCTGCTGCAGCGAGATGTACCCCAGGCGGCTGTTAAGGGTGTAGTCGCGCCCCTCGGAGAGAAGGCGGTACGAGCCGACCTGAAAGTCTTGCTCGTTGAGCGGTTCAGGGAGCACGCCGCCGGTGAGTATCTCCGACGGTGTGGCGGTGTCGCCGTCACGGAGCGTTTCGAGGTCGGCCGTGCTGTATTGATGGTTGGGGCTGGCCGGTAGCACGGGCGTGGTAAAGCCATCGGCCTCGGTGAGCACCTCAACCGGCTCGCCAATGTCGACCATGGCCACGCTGCGGCGCACGTTCTGGGCGTCGGGGTCGGGGGCGGTTTCCAGGCGCCACACCTCCACATCGGTAATGCGGTCGAAGCCATCGAAGGTGGTTATCGCATTGGGGTTTTCGAGCGCGTCGTTCCAGCGGTTGCGGAAGTAGTAGCTCAGAAAGAAGTGCTTGCCGTTGTCGTAGTCGGTTGCTTTCAGGTCGAACTCGGTGCGCTCCGCGCCGCCCTCAATTGAGAGGGTATTGCCTTGCCCTTCCTGCTGGCTTGCGACCGCGGTCAGGCTCAGATTGCCAAACTGAAGCGCGCTCTTGATGCCGAAGAGGCTCTGCCCGCCCCGAATGAGCGAGGACGGCGTATCCAGAAACACATTGCCGGCCTCCACCCGCTGCAAGATCTCATCTTCGTAGCCGGTGTAGAGCAGGCTGACCTGGTTCTGATAATCGAACGGGTTGTTGGTATCCCAGTCGATATTGATGTCGAGCTTATCGCCGATCGTGCCCGTAATGCCAAGCTGAAGGTCCTGGCCAAAGTTGGGATCGATCTGGCCGGCCTCGCCGGTGGTGGCGGCGCGCTCTTGGCTGGTCCGATAGATAAAGCCGGCATCGATATTGGCGTTACCCACCACGCGCAGGTCGACCTCGGGCGATCCGAACACGGTCGAGAACGCACTGCTGCGTCCGCCAGGCACGACCACATTGAGGCCCAGCACCGGGCCGCCTTGGGCAGCCTGCTGGCGGCGTGTTTCGGCGAGTTCGCGCCAAGAAGACGCACGATCGACGGCGTACCGCTCGGCCCGGTAGGTGGCTGCGTCTACGCGTAGGCTCGTTCCATCGGGACGGGTAAGGCGGTAGGCCTCGTTCTCGGTGCCAAACGTGAGCGTGTCGAGTTCGGCTGTCGGGGTGGGACGACGCGGGTAGATGCGCGATGCCGGACGCTCCGTGAAGGGCACCGGACCGGTGCGCGGAGGGAGGAGCCGTTCGGCACGGGTATATGTGGTGTCGGCAGCAAGGGTGTCTCTGGCTGGGGCGAGCAACGTATCCGCGCGCAGCCCGCCGATACAGCGCAGCAGTTCGGTATGGATCACGCAGAGGTGGCAGATATAGTTCTGCGAGAGCAGCAGCTCCGGCGAGAA
>CAZBTM010000062.1:0-7760 GCA_964494425.1 uncultured Rhodothermales bacterium
AGCAATCGATGCCTCCAGCTGCTCGCCCTCTTCCGGGTCGTGCGTGTCGTCGTCGAACGTGTCGATGAGGTCGGCGGCGTGGGCATCGGTGGGCCACTCGTAGGGGTATGGGTCGATGCCCCGCTGTTCGAGCGCCTTGCGTTCGTCGCGGCGGCGCTGCTCTTGTTCGGAGCGTGGGGCGGCGTTAGAAGTGGAGGAATCCATAGCAGGCACAGAGGAAACGGGAAGGTTTACACGTAGGAACGTCGGACAGGCAAAAAGCAGCAACGCCTCCGGGGTGCGGAGGCGCTGGGTACGGTCGGGTACAACGGGATGTGCGGGGCGTCGTTCGTTACGCCATCCATTCTTCGGCTTCGAGCAGCAGCGTGTTGTGATGGCTGCGCAGCAGCTGCGCGGTGCAGTCGCTGAGCGCACGCGAGGAGCTGCCCTTGGGCTGGGCATTGGAGAGCGACACCATGAGCGGGCCAGACTTGGAGGAAATCGGGTAGCGTCTTGAATCGCTCGGCTGAATGAAAAAGATCACGGGCACCCGGTTCAGCGGTATCCGGTGTCGGGCCACGAGCACCTGCACGGCGCTGAAGAGCGCGTCGGGCCAGGGGGCAGCCTCACCTGAGCGGGCGGGCTGCTCGCCACAGAGATTCGTTAGGCTGCTGCCTTGCGTACTCAACTGGTCGCGCAGTAGCAACGCCGCTTCCTCTATGGTGTCCACCATACCGCTGAGCTTCTCTTGCTGGCCGAGCGAGAGCGCAGCTTGCGCTACGCAGTGTTCCTGGCACATGGCGCGCTCTACAATACGTACCGTTGCAATCACCACCGACTGGAACGCAGCCCCAGAGTTCGGTCCTGCAAGAATCCGCCGGAGTGCTGAGAGCGCGGTGGTCGTGTCGGTGGGGGACGTACGGGCCGCGTCAGTATGGGCAGCGGAATGCAAAAGGGGCTTTTGTTGGATGCGCTCGCGGAGCGTGCGCGCGACAGTATTCATACAACGTATCAGGGTTGTGCTACAAACACGAACAGCCCCACTGGGGTCAATGTCAGCGCGGTGGGGCGCACGCCGCATCAATGGGCACAAACAAAAAGGGTGCCCATTTGCGTGCCCCGGCGTTGTGTCAGACTTCGCCAATGCACATAGCGGAAAAGAGATCCGCACGTGTAGCGTGTGGGGCGTTGGTGGGAGCCCTCGTGGGGGGGGGGCAGCGCAGGGAAAGAAGCCTGCATACCCAATTTCAAGTATCGGAAGCGATCTGCACGATGTCAAGTGGTGGTCGCACGTGAGGCAGAGTCGTCTCCAGAAACGTCTGGGAGCGATGCAGAGCGCAGACGGTCTCGAACGCGACTGACGTCTTCCGGTGACAGGCGATCTTGGCTCTGTTGGATGCGCAGCATGATCTCAGTCAGTGCGGCATACAGCGCCTCGGCTGATGCATCGTGCAGGAGCGGGGGAGGCATCTCAGACGAACGGGCTTCGCTCAGAGCGCGAAGGTGGGTGGCAATGGTGGCGTCGTCGCCTCGGGCGGCAGGCCCCGTAAGCGCCGCGGAGCCGTCGCGCTGCACGTTGGCCCAGGTCGTTTCAATCAGCGGTGCGAGGGCATCAAATGCACTGTCAGGGGCAAGGCCTGCAGCCTGCCACACGTGCTGGGCCATGGCGAGCAGCGCCACGAGTCCGTTGGAAGCGAGCACGGCAGCCAGGTGGTACAGCGGCTTGGCGTCGGATGCAAGACGTTGCGGAGTTGCGCCAAGCAACCGAGCGAGGGCCTCGCCATAGGCGAGCGCCTCTGCATCGCCCTCAATAGTCATCCGGATCCCTTGAAAAGCAGACGGAGGCGTTTCAGGTGGAATCGTCTGAAGCGGGTGCGCACTCAGCAGATTGGCTCCGCAGGCACGCAAGGGCGCAAGGACTTGTGCCGGGTGGGCCCCCGAAGGGTGTAGGGCTACCCACGGCGCAGTGCGGTGGGGCGTTTCGGCAAGCACCTGAGCGATGGCGGAGAGTGTGTCATCGGGCACGCAAAAGAGCACGCGCGTGGTGCGAGCGGGTATGTCAGCAACGTCTGTGCTGGTGTGGGGAGCGTGTACGCGGTCGGCAAGCGCTTCTGCATCCGCCAGTGTGCGGCTTACGATTGTGGTAAGCGGCACGCGGTGGGCAGCCAGCGCACGGGCAAAGGCGCTTCCAACGGCGCCGGCACCAACAATGGCAGTGGGCTTACGGACAAGGGTCGACATGACAGCAAAGAGCCTACGAAAGGAAGGCAGTTAAGGGCATGTGTGGCGTGTCATTCGCATCTTTCAGAGAGATACGAACAGGAGACCGCTTGTTCTCAAGAAAAAGCCGCTATCAGAAGAGCAGCCCCCTGCAGATGGAGGTGCTACAGACGGAAATGCGCTACGCAGGCAAGAAGGCAGGCTGTTGAAACGGAGCCGCGCCGTTCAGGGTATCGAGGAGCGCGTTGAGGTGCTGCTCGTGCATAGCCCGGATAGCGACATCGGGGGCCTCGTGGGCAAACTCGGCCCATCGTGCGCTCATGTGCATGGCATCGTGGGCGGCAGCCAGCACATCGGGTTCGGTGCAACTACGGGCGGCCAGAAGTTGGGCAGCGCGCCGGCGTCGGCGCGGCATACCAACTGCAGCCGCGAGCACAGCGGCTTCGTCCGACTTTGTTCGGGCGGCACGAAGTCTCTCGAGGGAAGCCCCTGCGGCCACATCGCGTGCAGCGTCCCATAGCGGCTGGCACGGTTCCGGCGGTGGGCTGGGCGTCCACGTCTGCTGTGCACACCAGCAGGCAAATGCCCGAATGACCGCCTCACCTTGCTGGTGGAGCACATGCTTAACGACGGACATGCAGTCCAGAACAGCATCAGAGGGAGCCTCGCGTGCTTGGACCCCACTGGAGCGGTCTACAATGACGGGGCGCCCGCTGCGTCCGTCGAAAATGTAGTAATAATCCGAAACATGTTTGGGCATGGCAAGCGGCAGTCGCTGGATTGTTAAAAAGCGCCCCGTGCTGGCAATCTGGCGCGGTATGTAGGGGAGCGTTGCACCGCCACGAGCGGTCGTTTGGTTCGCACACACCGTAACAGGATGAACAGCGTTTGCATAAACTGCATCGGAATCGCAACAACCGCGGGCGTGCATCTTACAACACCAACGCGTATGTCCTCTTTACAGCTTCCCCCAACGGCACGCGACACGAGTTGCCGTGGCGAAGTTGGCAACCACTCGTGCATTGCAGTTCTCATTCGCTGCAGTTTGCTCGTACTGCGAAGCGCATGCGCGCCGTATACCGATTCCGTTTTATGCCGTAAGGCCGCCCCTTTATGAAACGTATAACGCACTATGTGCTCCCTGCCATTGGCCTGGTTCTGCTGGGCATCGTGCTTGGTGTACAGGTCAACTCCTTCACGTCGGACGACGACATCTACGAGCAGTTTCAGAAGCTGGAACGCTCGTTCGTGATCATCACCCGGCAGTATGTGGACCCGGTTGAATCGCAAGACTTAGCCGAAGAAGGAATTGAAGGGATGCTGGAGGCACTCGATCCGCACTCTTCGTATATCCCTGCTGAAGAGGTGCAAGGGGTCCAGGACACCTACCGCGGCTCGTTTGGAGGCATTGGCGTGATGTTCCAGATGGTGGAAGATACCGCCCGCGTTATTTCTCCCATTGCCGACGGCCCCAGCGAGCAGTTAGGCATCATGGGCGGGGATCGGATTGTTGAGATTGAGGGTGAGTCGGCTGTTGGAATCGGGACGAACGGCATCCAAGATCGCCTGAAAGGCGAAGTCGGTACAACAGTCGACGTCACAATATACCGGCCCGGCGCCGGAAAGCGGTACGAGTACGCCATCGAGCGTGATGAGATACCGATGCACTCCATCAACACGTCGTACATGGTGAATGACCGCACGGGCTACGTCAAAATTGACCGGTTTGCGATGACGACCCACGACGAGTTCATGGAGCATGTGGGCACGCTGCAAGAGCAGGGTATGGAGCGCCTCATTCTGGATCTGCGCGGGAATCCGGGTGGCGTAATGCGCTCGGCCGTCGACATTGCCGATGAGATGCTCGATGAAGGGCTTACTATCGTGGAAACCCGAGGCCGCGAACGGGGCATGAACTCACGCTTTCAGGCTGACGGAGGCGGCAGCCTCGAAGACAGCCCCATTATTGTGCTCGTAGATCGCGGCTCTGCCTCAGCCAGCGAGATCGTGTCGGGCGCACTACAAGATCATGACCGGGCGCTCGTGGTGGGGCAACGCACATTCGGCAAAGCGCTCATCCAGAAGCAGTTCGAGCTCGACGATGGAAGCCTCCTTCAGATGACGGTGGGGCGCTACTACACACCTGCGGGACGGCTCATCCAAACGCCGTACGAGCAGGGCAACCAAGAGCAGTACATCGAGCGAATTATGGAAGATCATCAGAATGCGACCTTCCATCCAGAGGAGTACAAGGAGAGTATCCCCGACTCGCTGATGTATAACACCACTCATGGGCGCACCGTGTTTGGCGGGGGCGGCATTATGCCCGATGTTGTGGTACAGCCTGATACAACCAGTCTTACCAACTTCGTATCGGCGATCAACATGGACTTCGCATTCGCGCGCGACTGGTTCATGCGCAACGAGCAGCAGATGCGCTCCACCTGGGGCGATGACTCGGAGGCGTTCCTGACTAACTTTGCAACCCCCGACTCGCTTGTTACCGCGTTCTGGGACTTTACCGAAGAGCAGGGCGTTTCCTACACGACCAATGCCGACGAGGTGGAGCCCGGAGAAGGAGTCTTCTCGGAGGCCGAGAAAGCGCGTAGCGAAGAGGAGGTGCAGTTGCGCCTGAAAGCGTATCTGGCGCGCCAGATGTACGGGCTGCGTGCCGCCCGGCCTACGCTGAATGAAACTGACCCGGTGTATCGTGAGGCGCTCTCGCTCTGGGGCAATGCCGAAGAGCTGGCTGCTTACCATACCGCTGGACGCGAATAAGCGCTGGTATCGGTTTGAGAATGTACGCTGCGCCGCGACCGCCTTATGGGGGCCGCGGCGCTTTCTTCTGACGACGACGTTCGGTGCGACTATCTCAGGACAGCGATCACGTAACGTCTGGTCCACTACCCAAAATAAAACCGCCTGCTCCAGCTAAGTGTGGAGCAGGCGGTAGGCGCTTAACCGTAAAGCAATCCCCTGGCTTGGTGACGCGCCGGGGTGCGTTTACGCATCGTCTTCGTCGTAGCTGATCGTTTCTTGGATCGCGCCGTCTTGCTTCTGGATGACCAGGCGGCTGGGGGCATGCGCCTTCGCGGCGCTGCGGGCGGCATCAACCGCTTCCTTCTTCGTGTCGAACGACTGCAGCGGAGCCTCGGCTCCTTCTTGCAAGAGCGCCCACTCGTCGTCGTGATAGGTCACATGGAAGACCGGTGTGGTTCCAGCGGCCTGCTGGTCGAGCATCGCCGAGAGGGCGTCGAGCTTCTCGGAAAGCTTCCCCACCTTGCTGGAGAGCCCCTGGACTTCTTTACGGGTGGGCACCCCCAGGCGACCCAGCGTGTCGTTCAGCGTCGACGTCACCGTCTCCTCAACGGTCTGAGCCGCATCAGATACGCGACGCGATACGTCGTCGAAGCGACGGTTGAACTCGTCCGAGATCGACTCCTGCTGCTTGTTAATCTCGCTTGTGGCATCGTCGAACTGCTTGCGGCGCTTCTTTTCGTACGACTTGCCGCGCTTCACCAGATCCTGAAAGACACGATCGCCTTCCTCTTCAACACGCGAGAGTGCGCCCAGTCCGGCCAGCCACACATCGCGGCCCCGTTCCACAAGCTCGTCAGGTAGCTTGCTAAAGTCAATGGGTTTTTTTGCGGATGCAGAGCGTTCTTTTTTGTCAGTAGCCATAATTAATCACCTCGAAGAAGCTGTTGTGTGTATGGACGCAATGGAGCAGAACCGGTATGCTCATCCTCATTTATAACGCAGCGCGTCACAAGTTCCACTTTATAACGCAGTGCGTTATTGTAGGGGATGCAACAGGTCGTATTCACAGAAGGTGCACGCTGTGGCATCTCCAAACGAGTCATTTGAACAATGCGTGGGGCTGCGCATCCGAACGATGTCGCCTAAGCGTGAGGGCGGTTTCGTTTTCCATCAAACCATTTGATCCGATCTGTATGGCCTGTTTTGCAACCATTGTACTCGACGGCGTGGGCGTGGGCGCTCAGCCCGATGCTGATGCCTACGGCGACCGGGGGAGCCACACCCTGGGCCACGTCTGTGCCGCCGAACAGCCCGACCTGCCTCATCTAACGGCGCTTGGGCTGGGCCATGTGGCCGACCTTGCTGGCGTGCCCCGCGTGAAGCAGCCCGCTGCCGACTACGGCCGGATGCAGGAGATTTCAGCAGGCAAGGACAGCACCACCGGCCACTGGGAGATTGCGGGGCTGCATCTGGAGCAGCCCTTTCCGACGTATCCCGACGGCTTTCCGCCCGAGGTCATCAACGCGTTCAAGGAGCACGGCGGAGTAGATGGCGTGCTGGGCAACCGTCCGGAGTCGGGCACGGTCATCATCGAAGAGTTGGGGCCCGAGCACGAGGAGACAGGCATGCCCATTGTGTACACCTCGGCCGACAGCGTCTTCCAGATTGCCGCACACAAAGATGTGATTCCACTGGAGGAGCTCTACCACCTCTGCAAGGTGGCCCGTACGAAGGTCTGTACCGGCACGCACGGGGTAGGCCGCGTCATTGCGCGCCCGTTTGTGGGCACACCGGGCAACTACACGCGCATCTCGGAAGAGCGCAAGGACTTCGCATCGCGCCCCGACAGGCCGCCGGTGCAAGATGTGCTGCAGGAGCAGGGCGTGCGCACGGTCTCCATCGGGAAGATTGCGGACTTGTTTGCGCGGACGGGCTTCGACACGATGACGAAGACTGCCTCCAACGCAGAAGGCATTGCGGCGACCGAAGCGGCGCTGCGCGCATGTCAGGACGATGCGCCGCCCACGTTCATCTGGACGAACCTGGTCGACTTTGACCAGGACTACGGGCATCGCAACGACCCCGAAGGCTTTGCGCAGGCGCTTGAGGCGTTCGACGCGGCCCTCCCCGACCTGCTCAACGCTCTGCCCGACGACGGCGTGCTCGTTATTACTGCTGACCACGGCAACGATCCCACCACCGCCAGTACCGACCACAGCCGTGAGTTTGTACCGCTTCTGGTGGTGCGCCCTGAGGCCAACGGTCGCGCGCTCGGACTCCGCTCTACCTTTGCAGACCACGCCGCCACCGTAGCGCGCTACTTTGGGGTGCCGTTCCAGACGCACGGGACGGCGTTTTAGCCTCTGCATCCGCCTAAACGGGCCCGCACCACGAACGAACCTTCCGGACACGGCAGTCGTTGGGCTGTCGTGTTGTTTTTGCCGACGAATCCACCTGTTTTCGCGTTCTATGCCTGCATATCCCTTCGACGAAATCGAGCCCAAGTGGCAGCGCTACTGGGCGGAGCATCACACGTTTCGCACGCCCGAGGACGTTGATCCCGACGCCGAAAAGTGCTACGTGCTTGACATGTTTCCGTACCCGAGTGGGGCCGGGCTACACGTGGGGCATCCCGAAGGCTACACGGCGACCGATATTGTGGCGCGCTACAAGCGCATGCAGGGCGTGAACGTGCTGCACCCAATGGGGTGGGATGCGTTTGGCCTGCCGGCGGAGCAGTACGCCGTCAAAACCGGCACGCACCCGCGCGACACGACCGAGCGCAACATTGCCAACATCGA
>CAZBTM010000062.1:7774-13352 GCA_964494425.1 uncultured Rhodothermales bacterium
TGAAGCGCCTCGGCTTTTCGTACGACTGGGAGCGCGAGATTAATACGACCGACCCCGATTACTACAAGTGGACGCAGTGGATCTTCCTGAAGCTGCATGAGCGCGGCCTCGCCTATCAGGCCGAGGTGCCCGTGTGGTGGTGCGAGGAGCTGGGTACGGTGCTTGCCAACGAGGAGGTGATCGACGGAAAGAGCGAGCGCGGCGGATACCCCTGTGAGCGCGTGCCTATGCGTCAGTGGATCCTCAAGATTACGGACTACGCCGAGCGGCTGCTGGAGGGACTCGACGATCTGGACTGGCCCGACAGCACCAAGCAGATGCAGCGCAACTGGATTGGCCGCTCCGAAGGCGCTACCGTCCGCTTCCCCCTTGCCAATCACAACGATGAACTGGAGGTCTTCACCACGCGCCCCGATACGCTCTTTGGAGCTACGTACATGGTGCTGGCCCCCGAGCACCCGTTGGTGGACGAGATCACCACCGAGGAGCACGCCGCCGCCGTATCCGAGTACCGCCAGCAGGCTCAGAAGAAAAGCGAACTGGAGCGCACCGAGCTTCAGAAAGAGAAAACGGGCGTGCCTACCGGGGGATATGCAGTCAATCCGGTGAACGGCAAGGAGATTCCGATCTGGGTGGCCGACTACGTGCTGGCCTCGTATGGCACCGGCGCCATTATGGCGGTGCCGGGGCAAGACGAGCGCGACTGGGCCTTTGCCGAGAAGTACGACCTGCCCATTATCCGCACGGTGCAGCCGCCTGAGGACTTCGACGGCGATGCGTACACCGGCGATGGCCCGGCCATCAACAGCGGCTTCTTGAACGGACTCGATGTGGCATCGGCGAAAGACCGCATTACCAACTGGCTGGAGGAGCACGGCCACGGCGCGGCGACCATCAACTACAAGCTGCGCGACTGGCTCTTTAGCCGCCAGCGCTACTGGGGCGAGCCGTTCCCCATCATCCATGTGGATGGCGAGGCCAAGCCGGTGCCTGCGAACGATCTGCCGGTGGAGCTGCCCGCCATCGACTCCTACAACGAGATCCTGGAACAAGACGCCGCTTTAAGTCCGCTCGGCGCGCTCGACGACTGGGTTGCAACGACGGATCCTGAAACCGGCCAACCCGCCCGTCGCGAAACCAACACCATGCCGCAGTGGGCCGGCTCGTGCTGGTACTTCCTACGGTTCATCGACCCGCACAACGATGAGCAGCTGGTGGACCCGGAGAAGGAAGCCTACTGGATGCCGGTCGATCTGTACGTGGGCGGGGCCGAGCACGCGGTGCTGCACCTGCTCTATGCCCGCTTCTGGCACAAGGTGCTCTACGATGCCGGGGTGGTATCGACCCAGGAGCCGTTCCAGACGCTGGTGCACCAGGGACTCATCTTGGGCGAAACCGAATATACCACGTATGTAGACGCCGACGGCGCATATGTCTCTGCCGAGCACGTAGACGAAGGCACCGACACGCGCACGGGGGCCGACGTGTCGCCTCAGCCTGTGGAGCAAGAAGACATTCAGAAAGACGATGACCATTTTGTGCTGATGGCGCATCCCGAGATCCGCGTGGATGCCCGTTCGCACAAGATGAGCAAGAGCCGCGGCAACGTCGTCAACCCCGACGACGTGATCGACGAGTACGGCGCCGACGCGCTGCGCCTCTACGAGATGTTTATGGGGCCGCTGGAGCAGGTGAAGCCGTGGAGCACCTCTGACGTAGACGGCGTGTACCGCTTCCTGGGCCGCGTGTGGCGCCTCATCATCGACGCACAGGGGGATGCACAGGTCGTAGCCAAGGACCCAAGCCGCGAGCAGCTCCGCGTGCTGCACGAGACGATCCAGAAGGTGACTGACGACATTGAGTCGCTCAGCTTCAACACGGCCATCGCCAAGATGATGGAGTTCGTGAATGCCGCGAACAAGTGGGACGCGGTCCCGCAATCCATTGCCGAGCCGTTCGTGAAGCTGCTCAGCCCCTTTGCCCCACACATTGCCGAAGAGCTATGGGCGCGTCTTGACCATGAGGAGAGCATTGCCCACGCCGACTGGCCTGCGTTCGTAGAAGAGCATCTGAAGCGCGAGGTGGTCGAAGTGGCCGTGCAGGTGAACGGGACCGTGCGCGGCACCATCGAGGTAGCCCCCGATGCGCCCGAAGCGGATGCTCTCAGCACGGCCCGTGCCGACGACAACGTAGCACGCTACCTGGATGAGGGCACCGTGCGCCGCGAGATCTATGTGCCGGGGCGCATCATCAACTTTGTGGTGAACTGACCTGCAGCGAATGGGGCCGTGTTGCTACTCGATTCCCACAGCGGCGCCGTCCTCAGCCTGCAGCCGTCGTCTAATTCGGGCACACCGTGCGCAGGTCAACGTCCTCGTCGGTGCGAAAGGTGTACCAGATGATCATGGCATCGTCGGAGGAGCCGAAGGGCATGCCGGCTTCGCGGTAGGCATCCCAGGCTTGGCAGTACAAACGCATGCCGACCGCCCAGGTGCTCTCTGACAGAGGCGTTCCGGATGTGCTCGATGGGCGGAAGGGCATGTCGAACTCGCGATTGCTATCGGGAGAAGAAGAGTCGTTCGAAGGAGTGTCCATGGAGCGAAAACAGATTAGAGCAATTGAGTAAGCGAGGAGGCAGAGGCCCGCACGTCAGCAAACTGTTTGCATAGCAAACTAACATCTGAGTGCGTGAGGCGAGTACGTATCGAAGTACTCCGCTGCGCATCCTATACATTACCGAAAACCATGCCACATACCCACGCATTCTTGCATGAAAGATGAAACCGTTGATGTGTTAGCACTTGCTGCACATCCCGACGACGTAGAGCTCTGTGCCGGAGGCACCATGTGTACCCTGGCGCAGCAAGGTTATACCACTGCTGTGGTAGATTTTACACGCGGTGAATTGGGGTCGCGGGGCACGCCCGAACGGCGGCACGAGGAGGCTGAGGCAGCCGCTCATATTATGGGACTTGCCGACCGTGACAACCTGGATTTGCCCGATGGCAACATCGAGAATACGCCCGCTACGCGCCGTCGTCTTATCGAGCGGGTTCGGCGGTATCGCCCGGACATTGTGCTTATCAACGCCCCCGAGTGCCGCCATCCTGACCACTGCGCGGCATCTAAGCTTGCGAAAGATGCGCTCTACTACAGCGGGCTCCGTAAAATTGAGACGACGAACGCTAACGGCGAGGGGCAAGAGCCGTGGCGTCCGCACCACATTCTGCACTACATGCAGGCGGTGCCCTTTGAGCCGACGTTCGTGCTCGACGTGTCGGACGTGTGGGCGCAGCGCATTGAGGCGCTGCAGGCGTTCGAGTCGCAGTTCTACAATCCCGACTACGAGCCCGACCCCGACGAGCCCGAGACCTACATTTCGAATCCGACGTTCTTCAAGTGGGTCGAGGCCCGAGCGCGCACCTACGGATACCGCATTGGTGCTACCTACGGCGAGCCGCTCCTCTACTACCAGGGCCCGGTGGGCGTGCGTGATCTGCCCCAGGCACTTTCTATTGAGCGGCCGTTCCGGTAACAGAACGCCCCTGAGCTCCCCATTTCTGCAACAATTTAACCGCGTGCGCTCCATATACGTCTGATGCTCATACGCAGCACGTTGACACAAAGGGGCCCGCTGCGCTATATTACAGCTATGCGTTACGGCACGCGCTACGAACGAACCGGAGGTGGGCCTTGCTAATACAGATCCTACCGAACATCCGAATGCGTTCGGCTCGCTATTCAAGAACGGCAACGTGAAACTCTTCGATGACCAGTACCAGTGATTTCCGAAACGGCCTCACGTTCATCTGGAAGGATGACCTGTGGCAGATCGTTGACTTTCTGCACGTGAAGCCCGGCAAAGGCGGTGCATTTGTGCGTACCACCCTCAAAAACGTGCGTGACGGGCGCGAACTCGACAACACGTTCCGCGCGGGCGAGAAAGTGGAGGAGGTGCGCGTGGAGAAGCGGGCCCACCAGTTCTTGTACGAGGACGACCTGGGTCTGCATTTCATGAACACCACGACGTACGAGCAATTTTCGATTCCGCCCGAGCGGATTGATGGGCGTGAGTATCTGAAGGAAGGCGCCGAGGTCGATATCCTATTCCGAACGGATACCGAAGAACCGCTGCGCACCGACATCCCGCAGAAAATGGACCTGGAGGTCATCGAAACGACGCCGGGTGTAAAAGGCAACACCGCGCAAGGTGGCTCGAAGCCGGCCACGCTTGAAAGCGGCGCCACTGTTGACGTGCCGCTCTTCATTAATGAGGGCGATACCGTACGTGTGAACACCCAGACCGGCGAGTACGAAACGCGGGTCGAATCGGCCTAACCCCCATCAACGGGTTCCCGCAGGGCCCGTGCTCTGTTAGCATCGTTTGTCTCACCCAGCCCCCGAACGTATGAAACTGTCCAAGATTCAAGAGCTTCTGCAGATGGTCGCCGAGAGCGGTGTGGCGGAAGTGGAAGTGGAAGAAGACGACTTCAAGATCACCATCCGCCAGAACGGCCCCACGGTGATGATGCAGCCGTCGTACAGTCCACCCATGCACGGCTATGGCATGCCCCAGCAGCCACAGTACGCACCGCAGCCCCAGCAGCCCCAGGCTCCACAACCGCAACAGCCCGCCCCTGCCCCGGAAACCAGCGCGCCCGCTGCAAGCCCTTCCACCTCGGACAGTGCCCCCGCCCCTGACACCGATGCAGAGGCCGACGAGGGCGAACTCGGAGCCAACGAGATTCTCGTGAAGGCGCCCATCGTGGGCACGTTCTACCGCGCCCCCTCGCCCGACTCGGATCCGTTCATTGCTGAAGGCGACCGCGTGGGCGAGGGCGATGTGCTCTGCATCATTGAGGCGATGAAGCTGATGAACGAAATTGAGTGCGAAACGCCGGGCGTTATCAAGGAAATTCTGGTGGAAGACGCCGAACCGGTGGAGTTCGACCAGCCGCTCTTTATTGTGGATCAAAGCTAAACGCATCTCGCCATACGGCTGCCACGCCACGCGTTTGCGCTCGGTTGCTATCCTTGTTCTGGGGATGCGCTGGGCGTGTCCTGCCGATCGCCTGCCTGCTCATCTGATGCTGCCTGCCTGTTTTGAAGAAAGTACTGATCGCCAACCGCGGCGAAATTGCCCTTCGCATCATTCGCACCTGTCACGAAATGGGGCTGCGTACGGTCGCGGTATACTCCACCGCCGATGCCGACTCGCTCCACGTCCGCTTTGCCGATGAGGCGGTGTGCATCGGCCCGCCCTCGTCAGGAGAGAGCTACCTGCGGCCCGACCGCATCATCGCTGCGGCGGAAGTCACCGGGGCCGACGCTATCCATCCCGGCTACGGCTTCCTCTCCGAAAACGCCGAGTTTAGCCAGATCTGCTCCGACCACGACATCACGTTCATCGGGCCGCGAGCCGAAACCATCCGCATGATGGGCGAGAAAAGCCGCGCCAAGGAAACCATGGCCGAGGCGGGCGTGCCCGTGGTGCCGGGGTCCGATGGCATCCTCGCGTCCATGGACGAAGGCAAGCGCCTGGCCGACGAAATTGGCTACCCCGTGATGGTAAAAGCCA
>CAZBTM010000063.1:0-4079 GCA_964494425.1 uncultured Rhodothermales bacterium
CGTTTTCAAGTAAGGAAGAATGGGAACGCTTCTATTATGAGAGCGGCAGACAACGAAACGAGGAAATCGGAGAACTGCCTTCTGAAATTGCAACTCAACTCAACGACAAAACTCTTCCGAAAATGGACCCAGGACGAGTCAAGAATTTCGACAAGAGGTACAAGCAACTGAATTTTAATCGTGGAAGAACCCAAGATCAGCTTGGCGAGCTTGGGCAGATGTTGTACAAGCAGATGGCCGAATCAGGGACAAGCATAAGCCAAGAAGAATGCGCGGAGTGCGTCAGGTTTAGGACTATCTGTGAAACTTGGAACGGCGTCGTCATACGCGAAAGAAACACCGTCGAAACGCTGGAAGGAGAGTTTCCAGACGTGAGTTTTGAGCAGACGCGAGGCGAGAAAGACCACGATTACGCTATTGATTACGAAATCCTTGTCGGCAACCAAGTAGCCTGCGGTATACAAATCAAACCTCTCTCCTACAAAAAACTCCTCTGGATTCCCTACTTAAAAAGAGCGCATCAAGCCAATAAAAGAAAGCATCGTACATACGAACGAGATTACGGACGCAAAGCCTTTTACATCTATTCCAAAAGTTCAGGGGAGATCGTCAATGGACGAGATGCATTTCCTCTGATTAGACAAGCCGTTGCAGCTATATAACCCAGCGTTGCACCTGACGAGTTGCATTGCCATTTTCTGCCACACCAGAGTCATGGCATACGGTTAGCAACTGCAGGTAGCGCTCAAGCCGCAACGTCCACCGCAGGTGAACTCCACCGTTATACGTACCAAGAACTGTGTTGCCCCATTGTGCCAACGGTAGCAATCCTCAAGCTGACGAGCTGCTTACTGAGCGAGGCGAAGATTTCCTGCAGCTTTCCTTTCAGTCAATGCCCGAATCAGCTTCAGGAAAATGACCTTATCCTGCTCTCCGAAAGCTACAAGACACGAACAATCGGCGAAAAGGCCATACGCTACCGAATGACATTTCATTGCTGTGCTAGATCCGGAAGTGAGGTACCTGCCAAAAGATATATTATTCATGGATGGAACTTCACCAAACTGCGCTCGCCCTTCAATATATCAGACTTCAAAGAATCATCTAAAGTCTACAGAAGAGCACCCCACATAGTTTATCTTGCACCAGAGGATGTAAGTAGCCTGCTCACGAGCGGCTTGCTCAATTGAAGGTACGCATAACCCAACACTGCTGCCGACGGCGGGCTGGAGCCAATTTTCTGCGGTAGTGTCCCACTGGCCATTTCCGTAGGTTAGCGATACCCGCCGCGGCAGAGTTCAGCCGTTATGCCGCTTAAGTCAGATATTTATATTTATGCCTGAAGGTGGAATACTTGCGCTTCTGAGTGTAGCGACCGGTTGGCTTTTGAATGAGGTAAGCCAATTTATTTCGGGGCGACGTAAGACGAAACGAAGGATCCGTGTGGCTCTGTTTTCACTGGTGGAGTTGAGGAAGACACTTATGGATGATAAGGCTGTGCTTGAAGAAGCCTCAGGAGACGGGTCTCTTCCGAGAGAGTACTTTAGAATACTTGATATCGTATTGGAAGATGAGTGGACCGAGTCAAATGATTTTAAACAAAAAATGAAAGAGATATTGGATGAAATAGCGAAAATAGATCCTTATCTTGCTCATGAAGTGAGAGTTGGTGCTTATGGCATGTTGGCTATTAGGAATCGAGATATGACCGACTGGTCAGATGGCGACTTTCAAGAAGGGGGAGTCATCTTACGTAGAGCAGCCGCTACTCAGGGTGTTACGTTCTTGGGAGAGGTAATTCGAAAGCTTGCACTTCGTCATAGCGTTTGGATGTGGTGCAAGGTGCGGTACAATCAGCATAATGAATCAGCTAGTACTATGATGCCAGAAGTAATTAAAGACCTTCCACAAGAGGCGAAGCAACTGCTAGAATCGGAAGAAGGTCGGCATAACAAGTCGCTGTAGCTGACGAAAAGTTCGGGCCATTTTGCACTCCGAGTGCGAAAGTTGTTTCTTTTGCTCAAAGTGATGGATGTGGCGCTACTTTTCGTGACCTAAGCTATATCGTTATGTAGAAAAGTCCGCATAGCACTGCTACATTTTTCACCAACCGGATACTACGATGAGAAACATCTCCTTCATTTTGGTCGGTGTTCTGCTGTTGAGCGGGTGCGACGTGCTGAGTTCGGGAGATGGCTCTGCCTCTAACGAGCACGTTCGCGCTACAACCGAAAGCGACACGTACACTTCAGGCAAGCAAGTTGCTTTCACGGTTCAAAACGAGTCGTTAGTCACTCTCACATTCTTTTATTGCGGCGGTTTCAACTACACGATCGAGAAGCGAAGAGGAACAGAGTGGGAGAAAAGCGGGGGCTACTACGGACCGTGTACTACGGAAAAGTTGAACGCGATCGAGATTGCTCCAGGCCAAAGTATCAGTAGAACGACACGCCGAGAGATCGCGGAGCCCGGCGTCTACCGCCTCCGCTTCGAGTACAATTCGAGGACGTTCGAAGGATTGCAGCGTGCCTACACGAACGAATTTCGGATCGAGGAGTGAACCACCTACCCAGTTTATACACGGCGTCTACATAACATCGCGTTGTACCTGACGAAAAGCGCGACCGTTTGAAAAGTGGTGCCACAAGTTTCCGCAGGTGAGCTCCGCCGTTATTCGCTGCAAACCCGATGGCCGGTGCTGTTCTCACGAGATCGAGACGGCTTTTGTCTCTACGAACCGCTTTGTCGCGGCTTCTTGCTGTAGCGTTTCACCGTTATACCACCTCTATTTAGGCCCCACTGTCATGCCTCCGTTCGCTCGCTTCATTACAGTCGCGCTGTTTGCATTCCTGGTCGTCAGCGGCTGTACGCAGGATCCATCTTCCGATCCACACAAGGCGAGCGGGCCATTGGCTGCCGTTGTGGACAGCTTGACCCGCGATGTTCAGGAGCGGTACAACATTCCTGCCGTGGCAGCGGTCGTCGTTCGATCCGACTCGATGCTCGCGGTCAGCGCATCAGGGGTGGGGCGCCGTGGCCGCTCCGCAGAAGTCTCGATCCGTGACCGGTTTCACCTCGGATCCAACACGAAAGCCATGACCGCGACGCTTATCGCGGTGCTTGTTGAGGAGGGCGTACTATCCTGGGAGACGACGCCCGCGGAGGTATTTCCCAGCCTGTCCGATACAATCGATCCCGCGTTGCGTGACGTCACAATCGCACAGTTGCTTGCGCATCGAGCGGGGATCCAACCCTTTACGAACACACAAGAGTACCAGGCGCTTCCCCTGATCGATGGCCCCCCGAAAGAACAGCGCGCTGCGTTCTCACGGTTTCTGCTCCAGCGCGAACCAGCCCACCGCCCCGACTCTGCATTCGTGTATTCAAACGCAGGCTATGCCATCGCCGCTGCAATGGCTGAGCAGGTCAGCGGCGTTTCGCTTGAGCAGATGATGCGCCAACAGCTGTTCGAGCCGTTGGACATCAATGGAGGGTTTGGGTGGGCCGCTGCGATCGATTCAAGCCAGCCGTGGGGACACCGAGCGCGTGGCGGAGATACGCTCCAAGTGCATATTCCGAAGGATGGCTACAGACGCGGACTCGGTCCCTTGTGGACAGCAGCCGGCGATGTGCACATGAATATGCCTGACTACGGACGCTTCCTCCAGCTTCATCTGCGCGGTTTGAGGGGACAGGAAACCGGTCTGATGTCCGCATCCACCATTCAGACCATGCACGAGTCGAGGGGGCAGATGGAAAACGGCACGGAATCGCCTGGCTACGGTTTAGGCTGGGTCATTCACGAAGTCCGCGGGGTGCCGTCGAGCAGCCATGCAGGAAGTGTGGGGACGTTCAAGGCGCGAGCTACCCTTCAGGCATCACGTGACCTCGCCGTCGCCGTGGTTGCAAATGCCGGACACGACAAGGCCGACGAGGCGACGATCGAACTGCGAAATGCACTGCTCGAACAGTATTGACTCGGACAGAAGCAACGCTTGGTCGGGGCCTAATGATAAGATGCTAAGGACCTGTTTTGATTTCGGTAGTGGATAGACGTTAAGTGATCGCCCCTCTGATAA
>CAZBTM010000063.1:4168-12754 GCA_964494425.1 uncultured Rhodothermales bacterium
TATGTTTGCTTCATCATTTAGCATTGAACCGCTACCTTGATTTCTTATTTTGGGCTCTGAGTTCGCAAGGTAGGTCGCAGGTGGTTTTGCAGTCTAAGCATGACGTCGCCTTCGATTGTAATAGCGGAAGCGCTCGGCAATGGCATCTTCCAGTTCCAGCAATCGCTGAGCCTGATCGCTCCGTGAGTTCACCTCGATTTTCATCGGCCTCCACAGCGATTCAATCTACGAAGGCCCTCGCCCCGCGCTCCACAGCGCTGTAATCTTGCTCCCTCGCTACACCGGGTCAACCAACGCATACATCAGCACGCAGCCCCGATCCACGCGGCTGAACCCACGCGTACAGCCCGCGTACAGGAACCGCTATTCGCATTCCCCGACGGCTGCCGCTTTCTGGCTTCATGGACGACATACTCGCGCTGCTGCGCTCGAACGACCGGTTTATTCTCACCTCGCACCTGCGCCCCGATGGCGATGCCCTCGGCTCCGAAATCGCACTGGCTGGGGCGCTGCGCCAGTGGGGCAAGACCGTCGACATTATCAATGCCGACGAGGCGCCCTACAACCTCGACTGGATGCCGGGCATGGAGCATGTGCAGCAGTTCGAGAGCTCGCTCCCCCAGCACGAAGCCATTGCCGAGGCCGACCTGATCATTGTGCTCGATACCAACGACGAAGAGCGCCTCGGGCGCCTGGGCAGCACCCTGCGCAAGGCCGACGCCCCCGTGCTCCTGGTCGATCACCACACCGAGCCCGAGCAGTGGTTCGACTACATGCTCGTGCGCGACACCGCCTCGTCCACCGGCGAGTTGGTCTACGAGCTTATTGATGGCATCGACCCGACCGCGATCAACGAGGAGGTGGCTACCGCACTCTACACCGCTGTCATGACCGACACCGGCTCGTTTCGCTACAGCAGCGTTACACCGCGCCTGCACCGCATTATTGCCGATGTGCTCGAACGCGGCAGCATCAGCCCTGCCCCCATCCACGCACAGATCTACGACCGCCGCTCCATGGCGGGCCTGCGCCTGCTCGGACGCATGCTGAACCGCATCCGCATCAAGTTTAACGGCCAGCTTGCCTACTCCGTCGTCACACAGCGCATGGTGGATGACACCGGCGCCAGTTGGGATGACAAGAAGGGCTTCGTAAACTATGTGCTCTCGATCGACGGAGTGAAAGCTGCGGTCTTGTTCTCAGAAGTTAGCGACGGCGCCAAGATCAGCTTCCGCTCCGAATCCGATACCCACGTCGACGAGTGGGCACGCGCGTTCGATGGCGGCGGCCACCGCAACGCCTCGGGCGCGTATGTGAAGGGCAACTCGTTCAGCGACGTGATCGCCAACGTGATTGGCGCGGCCCCGCGCTTCATCGACTTTGACTTCGAAGACAGTGACCCGCTCTCGGATGAAGATGCCTCGCGCATCGCCGAGCTGATGAAGTCACCTACGCGGTAGCGTCTTTATCCAGTTAACAGCCTGCACACCTACCTGCAGACCTTCGCCTTCCTGTTGTACCTGCTTCTCGCTTTATGACCGTTACGCCAACCTCCGAGTCGCTTACCACGCTTTCTGTGGATACGCTGGTGATCCCTCTTCCCCATCCCGTTACCAGCATCGACACTGATGCGCTCACAGACGCATTTGGAGCCTCGTTTGTGCGGGCCCTGCGTAACCTGGGCGGGGAAGTCGGCGATACCGTCGTGTTCTACCCCGAGGCCACAGAGGCCGAGCAGGTTGTTCTTGTGCACGGGGGGGCCGTCGATGCAGACGACGCCGAAGCGCTTCGGCGCGGCGCGGCAGGGGCTGCAGACGCTGTACGTACCGCACAGGCCGCCACCGTAGGCCTCGCGCTTCCTTCGCTTCCTGCCAGTATACAAGCCGGCACGCAGGCACTGGTGGAAGGCCTTGCGCTGGCGCACTACCGCTACACCGCCTACAAAACCGACGTTGAGGAGGCGGCTCCCCCACTCGATGCCGTGCACGTGGCGTATCGCTCCGACCACGATGCGGATGACATCGCCGACGGTGCCGCCCGCGCGCAACACTTCGTGCAGGCCACCTACAGCGCCCGCGACCTGGTGAACCGGTCCCCGCACGAGAAAACCGCCCGCGACCTCGCTGCCGCCATTGAAGCCTCAGGAGATGCCCATGGCTACACTGTAGAAACATGGGATCGCGAACAGATCGAAGACGAAGGGATGGGCGGCCTGCTTGCGGTTAACCGGGGCAGCGTAGAACCGCCGACGTTTAGCATTATGGAGTGGGCCCCCGACCATGCCGTGAACAGCCGCCCCGTTGTGCTTGTCGGAAAAGGCGTGGTGTTCGACACTGGCGGGCTCTCGCTGAAGCCGACCAAAGACTCCATGGACTTCATGAAAGCCGATATGGGCGGTGCGGCTGCCGTGGTCGGCACTTTTGAGGCTGCTGCCCAGATGAATCTGCCGCTGCACCTGATTGGTCTGGTGCCAGCTACCGACAACCGTCCAGGCGGGCACGCGTACGTACCGGGCGAGGTCGTGACGATGCACAGCGGCGCCACCGTCGAGGTCATGAATACGGATGCCGAGGGCCGCATGCTCCTGGCCGATGCCCTCTCATATGCGCGCCGCTACGAGCCCGAACTCGTCATTGACCTGGCGACGCTCACCGGCGCCGCCGTTACGGCGCTTGGGCACTACGCCTCGGCGGTCATGACGAGCAATACGCCCGACGCTGCCGAGCGCCTCTATGCCCTGCAGCGCGCTGGCGAGCGCACGGGCGACCGCGTGCATCCGCTCCCCCTTTACGACGACTACAAGAAGCAGCTCAAGAGCGAGATTGCCGACCTCACCAACGTGGGCGGGCGTCCGGCGGGATCCATCACAGCGGGCAAGTTCTTGGAGCACTTTACCGACTATCCGTGGATGCACCTGGACATTGCCGGGACCGCGTTCTTAAGCAGCGCACAGCCGTACAGCCCGAAAGGCGGCACCGGCGCCGGCGTGCGTCTGCTGGCTGACTACCTCGACCATTACGCTCGTGCGTAGCAGTCCGCAATATAGCCTGTCGTCTACCCACTGTTTGTGTCACTCATTCTGCGTATCCCCCATGGCCATTCAGCGCCCAACTTACCAGCGTCCCGACCCCTCGGTTAGCGGCAACGCCCGTACACGGGTTGCCATTACACTGGGCGATCCGAATGGGATTGGACCCGAAGTGCTGCTCAAATCGCTGCACGACCCGCACATCGCGCCCTCCATTGCGCCTGTTGTGGTGGGATCGGCCCACGTGTTGCGCCAGCATGCGGACGTGCTCGGTTACTCGGACCTGACCATTCATACGGTTGACGCCATGCCCGACACGCTGCCCGACGAGGGCGTCACGGTGTGGGACGTCACGGATGGGGCGACGCCCGAAGTCCGCTTTGGCGAGATCACGGCCGAAGGAGGCGCGCTGGCCATGCAAGCAGTAGAGGCCGCGGTAGACGCCTGCCTCGATGGCCGCGCCGACGCGATGGTGACGGCCCCTATTTCGAAAGATGCGATTGCACAAGCCGGATACACCGTGCCTGGTCATACCGAGTTTATTGCGCAGCGCACCAACAGCCCGCGTCCCATGATGATGATGGTAGCTGGGCAGCTGCGTGTGGGGCTCGTAACCGCGCACATCCCTATTGCAAAAGTGGCCGAATCGCTCACCGAGGCCGTGATTGGTACCAAACTGGAGGTGCTGAACGCCGCTCTGCAGCGCGACTTTGGTATTGCCAATCCACACATTGCGGTGCTCGGGCTGAACCCGCATGCGGGCGATGGCGGGGTGCTCGGCACTGAAGAGGAAACGATTATTGCCCCGGCGCTGGAGCGCGCTCGCGCCAACGGCATCCAGGTGACCGGTCCGCTGCCTGCCGACGGCTACTTCGCCACGCAGCTCGACAGCGGCTACGACGCGGTGCTGGCTATGTACCACGACCAGGGGCTGGTGCCGTTCAAGGCGCTGGCGTTTGATCGCGGCGTCAACTTTACCGCGGGGCTGCCAATTGTGCGCACCTCGCCCGACCATGGCACCGCCTATGGCATTGCAGGCAAGGGCATGGCGCTGCCCGGCAGCATGGAAAGTGCGCTGGAGGTGGCGGCCTTCACGGCGCAGCACCGCCAGGCCACGGCCGCTACGGCCCAGTAACACGCGTTCGCTTTGAATCTTTCGTTCGCTTCTCTACGCGGCATGATTCACTTCCGTAACATCACCGCCTCGTACACGGCTCCTAATGGAGAACAGCGCGTCGTGGTCGAAGAGGTCTCATTTGACATCGAGCGCGCCGAGATGGCGTATCTCATTGGGCCCACCGGAAGCGGGAAGAGCACGCTCTTGCGCATGCTCTACATGGACCACTTTCCGGACAAGGGGGCCACCCAGGTCGGTGACTACCGCTCCGACCAGATCAGCGATAGCGAGATCCCATATCTGCGCCGCGAGGTGGGCGTGGTCTTTCAGGACTTTCAACTGCTGCCCGACCGCAGCGCATTCGACAATGTGGCCTTTGCCCTGTATGCCACAGGCAAGCGCAAGAAGGAGGTGCGGAAACGCACCATTAAGGCGCTTACACGGGTGGGACTCAACCACAAGCGCACGCAGTTTCCGCATGAGCTCTCGGGGGGCGAGCAGCAGCGCGTGGTCATTGCCCGCGCCATTGCCAACGACCCGTGGGTGCTCCTGGCCGACGAGCCCACCGGCAACCTCGACCCGGCCGTGGCCTCAGACATTCAGGGCCTGCTCGTTGACCTGCACCACCAGGGGATGACGCTCCTTATGGCTACGCACGACTACCGACTCGTGAAGGAATATCCGGCGCGCACCTTGGCCATTATGAACCGACAGGTGGTTGAGGTGGACCCCGACACGCTCTAAGCACAAGTCTGGCGGTGCTTCGTATCTCCAGCCGTTGATTCGCTTTCGGCACCACTTAGATTGTCTGGTAGCGGTTCAATGCTAAGTGATGGAAGGAATGAGTCTGTAGCCGGAGACGGGCAGCGCCTCTGGCGCGGACGTCTCCGGCGAAGGCGAACGGGGGACCGTTCGCCCCAGGAAAGATTTTTTATTAGGGAAGCTATCACTTAACGTCTATCCACTACCGATTGCCTCACTGCTGCGGCGTAACAATGCCGTGGGATGCCTGCCTCTCCAAGGGCGTGAACGAAACTTGAAGCTGGGCCGTGACGTGCGGGAGATGCTTGCATACGCAGCGCCTTTCGCTTCCTATCTGAGCCCCAGCATCTGTTGGTCATGATTCGTCTGCAAAAGCGCGCAGCGCGCCTGTACGATCGCCTCGAAGCCTTCTGGGAACGCCCCGAATCGCAGCGTCACCTGGCCACCCTACTGATCGTTGCGTTTGCTGCAGCGCTCTGCATCATTGAGGCCCAACGCCTCGGTTGGCTTCCGGATGTGGGTGTCCTCAGCCGGGTACCCACCAATCACTTCTACGCCATCGACGTGGCCTTCTCGCTCTTTCTTGTGTTTGAGGTCGTCGGTCTCGTATTTGGGCTGGCCACCTCTGTAGCCGACACCGCGGGGAAGCAGCTCGAAATCTTCTCGCTAATCTTGCTTCGCCAGTCGTTCAAAGAGCTGGTCAACTTTGACCAAGAGCCTATTGAGTGGAATCTGGAGATGGCTGATGCGGTCGAGGCCGTGCAGCTTGTGGTTGTGGATGCGACGGGAGCCCTCGCCATTTTTGCACTGGTAGGCGGCTTCTATGCTTTGCAGAAGCATCAAAGCATCACATCTTCAGCCCAGGAACTGCGCCGGTTTGTGGAGGCCAAGAAAACGCTGGCCCTGGCGCTACTCGCTATCTTTGGCGGCGTTTTGCTGTACGGCGGCGTGGCCTTAATGCAGGGCAACTTGGCGTATCCCCTATTCGAAACCATCTTTACGGTGTTCATCTTCAGCGATGTGCTCATTGTGCTGCTGTCGCTGCGCTACGGCAACGCTTACCATGTTGTGTTTCGGAACTCAGGGTTTGCGGTGGCTACGGTCATGATTCGGCTGGCCCTGGCCGGGCCGCGCTACATCGACGCCGCGCTTGGCGTGGGGGCTGCGCTCTTTGCTATCGGCGTAACCCTTGTCTACAACTACGTGTCGCCGGTGCTGGAGGCCGATGCTGAGGCCCGGGCCCGCCGGGCCGCCCTCATTGCCGGTCCTGACCCGGCGTCTCCAGACAGCGAAAGCCCCGCCCCCACCGATGCGGAGACGCCGTCTGCATCGCAGCACTAACCCTGCTCGGAGGCCTCTTCAGGACCAAACTGCACCCACACCGTAATGAGCGACGCAACGGGGTCTCCGTCGCGCTGGCCGGGCTCAAAGGAGGCGTTGCGCACCACACGAAGCGCCTCTTCATCGCAGCCATAGCCAATGCCGCGCACCAGCTCGGCCGTGCGCACCGTGCCATCGGCATTGACCGTGGCCTGTACGTACACACGGCCTGTGATGTCGTTGGCTGCGGCCTCATCCGGGTAGATGGCCGCCTCCGTGAGCGTGGCCAGGCCACCGACCGGAGCGGCCTCGGTATCAACCTCGGTGTACACCGAGTCGCTTGCCGGTGCAGGAGCGCTGGATGCTTCAGTCGTATCAGAATCGGCAGGCAGCGTCTCGCGCTCAATAAGCGTGTCGGGCGCGGCCAGGTCGGTGGGAGCCGTCGCGCTGGTGTCAGAGCGCGCGTCGTTGGCGCGGGCCTGCAGCATGATGTTGCCGTGCGTGGTGCGCGCCCGAATCGAAGCCGCGCCGGTACCCAACTGCCCAGTGAACTGGTACCCAGCCTCGCTGCCCTGCAGCGCACGTTCGGTGTAGGTGAGCCCCTGCGAGAACACACGCCCCGCCGTGGTGGCCACATCCAACTGCGCCGATGCCGTATCGGGCAGGGTGATGCGAATGGTTCCATTTTCCGTTTCAAGGTCGGCCTCAATGCCCGAAGACAGCGTGGCCCAGTCTACCGTGATGTCGCCGTTGTTGAGGCGTACGCGCACGGCTCCCTCTGCCGCCTCAACGCGCACGTCGCCATGCGTCTGCTCAATGTCGACCGCGCTGCGTAGCCCGTGCAAGTGCACGGCCCCACTGGAGCGACGCACCGTGAGCGGCGTGCTGGCCGGTAGCGTGCCCGACACGTCGATGATACTACGCTCTGGCACGCTGCTCTGCAGATCGAACGTGTAGCGCTCTTCGCTGCCCCGCTCGGTGATCGTAAGGCCTTCGAGGACGTTTTGCGCGCGCGTCGAGTCGCGGTCGCGCGCAACTTTTGTGAACGTCCACGCCGCCGTGTCGTCGGAGTGAGCGCGCAGGTCGAGTGCGCCGCGCAGTCCTTCGAGCGTCACGGTGCGGTCGGCAGGCGCCACGGTGCGTTCCTGAGTGGTTTGTACCGCCACCTGCCCCACGGCAAGCGCGCCCCGATCAGTTTCTTCGAGGCCCGGCTCGTCAGTCCCGCACGCGGACAGGCCCATGACTAACATGGCGAGCACCAAGTGGGGCAGTCCCAGAATCCATCGTGCGCGATCTGATTGTCGAGAAGGAAATATAATTTGTTGATTCATAGCAAGGCCCCTGAACAGAAGAATAGTAGTTAATTTAGTTCAACACGGTTGATGAAACGGCGTACCGCCATGAACGAGCCGACCCAGCCGAGCACAATACCTGTGATGATCGTACCGCCCAAGAGCATCCACTCGATGTTGGGGGCCAGGCCCGCCATTTGCGGAAAGTAGCTCAGCGCCCCGCGGTAGAGCGCCCACAGGCCGCCCCCTGCCAGCATACCTGCCAGCATGCCCTGCAGCGCCCCCTCCACCAAAAACGGACGGCGGATGAAGCCATCGGTAGCGCCCACCAACTTCATGGTGCGAATCAGCAGGCGCCGCGCGTAGATGGTGAGGCGGATGGTATTGCCCACCAGAAACAGCGCCGCAATAAGAATGATGGCGCCCACCGCCGCGCCGATGCTTCCGGCCAGCCGGATGTTCTGTTGTACTGTGTTCAAAAGCGGCTGGTTGAACACCACCTCATCTACATGGTCCCACGTCTGCAGGTCGGATTGTAGCTGCGCCAGGCTATCGGTTTGCACGAAGGGGGCCCGCACCTGCAAGCGGACCGATGCGGGCAGGAACGGCTCGTCGATGAAGCTCTCTGCGCCCTCGCCGAACTCTTCTTGAAAGATCGCCTGGGCCTGTTCTTTAGAGATATACTCGGCAGCGGACACTTGCGGGTGCGTTTGGATGCGCGAGAATAGCGCCTCGGCCTCCGATTCGGTGGCGCTTTCGGCGACAAACACCTCCATCTCGCCCACGCGCTGTTGCAGCCACGAAAGTACTTGTTGCGCCTCCAGCCCAAGCAGCGCCAACGTGCCCAGCATAAGCAAGGCTACAGCCATGGCCATTGTAGAGGCAAAGGCCGCGAAACGGGCGCGGCGGAAGTTGGCAATGCCTTCGCGAATCGAGAAGAACAGAGACACAGCAGAATACTGGGGGTTAGGTTAAAGCAAGCAGGAACGTGCCGCACAACGTACGTATTCTGCACGGCAAAGTCGAACCCCGATGCAGCGGCACTACATCGCCTCGGACGGACAATG
>CAZBTM010000063.1:12764-13350 GCA_964494425.1 uncultured Rhodothermales bacterium
TGCATGGTGGAGATCCGGATGAGATGTTCGCCCAACGCGCGCCCCTTCTCTTTCTCCCTAAAGATAAATTTGAGGAGACCTTACAAGGCGGTTATCGGACTGCGTGTACGCTTATGCAGATGGTACCGGGGCTTCGTAGTAGGCGCCCAGCAGCTTCTGCTCGGTGGTGATCTCGCGCAGATGATCGAGGGCCCGGCGCAGCGGCAGATCGGCATAGCTGCCGGCTACATCAATGTAGAAGAGATACTGCCCAGGCGTGCCAAACTGCGGGCGGCTTTCCATTTTGCAGAGGTCGAGCTCGCGCAACGCAAACACAGCCAGGCTCTTGAATAGCGCCCCCGGCACGTTCTCGCGCAGGGCGAACACGACCGAGGTGCGGTTGGCCTGTGGGTGCACATGGTCGTCGGCCTTGCCTGCCCGGAGGCCCAGAAAGCGCGTGTAGTTGCGGTCGTGATCTTCGATGCCCTCGGCCAGCACCTGCAGTCCGTACTCGGACGCCGCCTGGCGGCTGGCAATGGCAGCATGGGTGGTGTGGCCCGACGCGGCCACATCGCGCGCGGCCCCGGCGGTGTCGTAGGCGGCTACG
>CAZBTM010000064.1:0-1517 GCA_964494425.1 uncultured Rhodothermales bacterium
ACCAGAGACGCAATCAGGTGCTACAGCGCACAAGCCCGCCTGGAACGTTGCCTACCCCGCTCTGTAACGAACGCGTCCGCAACGCATCTGTACTTACCTTCTCAGTGTATTGTCTGCTGATTCCACTCGCCTAATGGCTACGCGCTCCATTCGGGTGTCTGTTTATTGGATTGTTGCCTGGTGTGCGCTTTGGATGGTGGGCGGTCTCCCGGCGGCTGCCCAGAGCTTAGATCGGCTGGCAGATACCGAAGCCAGTGTAGCGTACTACTTCTACGCCCGTCCGGGCGATGCAACCGTACAGGTATCAGTCTGGGGCACGATTGGAAACACCGGCATCTACGAGGTCCCCACAGATACCCAGCTTGACAAACTTCTTACAATGGCGGGGGGCGCTCCAATTGATACGCGCCAGCGCGGGCAGGACCCCGATAACATTCGCATCACGCTGTACCGCACGGGCGAGGACGGAAGCCGCACCATTGTATACGAAGAGCCGTTAGAGACCCTGGTACAAAATCCAGAATACCCCGCGTTGCAAGACGACGACATATTAGTTGTAGAACTGGAGCGTGCACGCACGCCCTTCCGGTTTCGCGACATACTCGGAATTGTGAGCAGCCTGGCCAGTCTCACACTGCTTGGGCTGCGCATATTTGATAGAAATTAAATTACTTATGTAGGCGAAGAGGCAACGGTACTCAAGCACGGGTGTGCGTGCTATTGGTCTCTTTTGCTTTCTACGCGTACAGAGCGTGCAAGCGTACCGGTTTGACGCTCATGCAGAAGCCTGACAGTTTCCTATGGCCTCTCCTTCGCTGCCTCCAAACGGACAAAACGGACGCCACGACGCGGCGCCCACGCCATGGCCTGCCCAGGGCCAGTTGTATGACGATGTATACCGCCCCGAGGGTAACGGGGTGTCGCAGCTGCGCGAAATGGCCGGGCTGCTCTGGGCCCACAAATGGATTATTCTGGGAGTGTTCGTTCTGGTGATGGCAGCAGCTGGTGTGTACACCTACACCCTGCCCAACCAGTACCAAACGTCGAGCCTGCTGCTCATCAAACCGGACTCGCCGTCGACGCTGGTAAGCACGCGCGGCCGCATGGTGCCCGGCCTATCGGGCAACCGGTCGCTCTCAAATCAGCTCTTTGTGTTGCGCCAGTCGCGCGAGCTGGCGCAGCGCGTGGCCAATCGCATGGATGATATGTATCCAGAGGGCGAGGGGCCGCCCATCATGTACACAGCCGAACCCCGGGAGCGCCTCACCACGCAGCAGCTTGCAGGACGGCTCATGGGGCGCGTGCAGGCCAGTCCCGGTGGCGAAGAGATCGACGCCATTCGCCTTTCGGCAACCAGCACCGATCCGCAAGAGGCCGCGTTGCTCGTGAACCTGTTCTCTGAAGAATACGTCGAGTTCTCGCGCGATCGGAGCCGCCAGAGCGTGCAAGCAACCTACGACTTTCTCGAAGAGCAGTCCGAGAGCCTACGGGTGGACATGGAAGAGGCCGAGCAGAAC
>CAZBTM010000064.1:1527-12975 GCA_964494425.1 uncultured Rhodothermales bacterium
AGGTCCTTGACCGTGTAGTAGGGATGGAACGGAATGCCGTCTTTGGGCTTGCCGTTCTCGTCCTTGTTCTTCTTGATGTCGATGCCGTCCGGATTGTTCGACCCGACTTCATGCAGCGCGAGGAGGCCGTAGCGCTCGATGAGGAGACCAGCTCGACCGTATCGCGCATTACAAGCCTGGAATCCGAACGTGCGCAGCTCCGCATCGAACTGGAGATGACGCGGGCACGGTTTGATGCTCAAGAGGAAAACGTGGAGTCGATTGAGCCGCAGCTTGCCGAGCGGCTGGCTTCGAATATCGACAACGAGCTGGCGCGGGTGCAAGAGGAACGTGCCGAACTCAAGCAGCAATTGGACCAGGCGCTGGAGCGAAACCCCGACCTTTCGCCAGACGCCAATGGCAGTGCGCTGGAGCGCGAACTGGCACGGACCCAAGAGCGCATCGACCGGCTTGACATCCAAGCCGAAGACATTGCCACCCGCTATGTGGATCAGGCCCTGGCTGCTGGAGGTGCCGGACCGGGCGAAGATAGCGAGCGCGGGGTGGGCTACGTAGCCGAGCAGCGGGAGCAACTGGTGCAGCAGCGCATCCAGATCAGTGGGATGGAGGCGCGGCTCAACAACATTGAGGAGCAGTTGGAAGAAAACCGGACCCGCCTGCAAGAGCTGCCCGCGCAGTCGCTCGAACTGGCCCAGCTACAGCGCGAACGCCGCTCAGCCGAGCAGGTCTACAGCTTTGTACGACAACAGATGCAGGAAACGCGCATGACCCTCGAGTCCGAAATTGGAAATGCCGAGGTCGTGCGCTTTGCCGGGGTCCCATCGACGCCGTTTGCCCCGACGCCACGCCAGAATATGACGCTGGCGGCCCTGCTCGGCTTGGTCTTGGGGGGCGGGTTTGTCATCATTCGCGACCTCCTGGATACGCGAGTGCGCCAGCCCGATGACGTGCGCGCAACAGGCGAGCATCTCATGGGTGTGGTGCCATCTATGGACGCGATCATCCAGCGCGACTTTGATGGGGAACGGCACATCACCATAGACGGGCGCGAGATCCCCACCACGCTGCCTATGCTCGTCAGCCCCATGTCGGCGGTGGCCGAGTCATACCGGCGGTTGCGCACGAACCTGCGCTTCGCCCGCCCCGACGATGAAGTGCGTACGCTGGCGGTTACCAGTGCCAGCAAAGGCGAAGGCAAAACGACCACCGTAGCCAATCTGGCCCTGGCGCTTGCCAGTGCTGGGCAGCGCACGCTGCTGATTGACGCCGACCTGCGTCGCCCGCGCCTCCACACGCTCTTTGATGGCAACACCACCCTGCCGCTTGTTGACATCCTCTACGACGGTTTGCCTGATCCGGAGGCGCTTCGCACCTCTGTGGATCAGCTCTACGTGATGTCTGGCGGCGAAAAGGTCCCGAATCCGGCTGAACTCCTCGGTTCGCAACGGATGCAGACGCTTCTCAGCGACATGGAGGAGGAGTTCGACTACGTGCTCGTGGATACCGCGCCGGTCTTGCTCTTTAGCGATGCACTGGCCCTCTCACCGTTCTGCAAAGGCGTAGTTATGGTGGCGTCGTCGGGGAATACCGATCATCGCGCCTTGGAGCACGCCATTCATCAGATGCATGAGGTTGATGCGCCGCTGTTGGGGTGCGTGCTCAATAACTACAAAGCCGATGACAACAGCCGCTATGCCTACAGCTACGACAACTACGGCTACGCACAGAGCATGAAGCGCCTCGACGACTATTACACCGACGACACTACCCCACCGAAAAGCCGCCTGCAGCAGTGGCTGGGGCGCTAATGCGCAGCACAGCAATGCTGCATCTCCTCGCTTTGCTGGAAGCTATTGCAAGCGTACCCATCGACCGCGCCGCGTCTTTAGGGCGCGCTGCGGTCGTTTTTGATGCACTGTACAGCCTGAAATGTGAAGAAGTGGACGGCTGCTGTGCGTGTTGTTACTTTTTGGGGGATGGTAGCGCCTTTCTTATTCCGTCGTCATCTATACCTAACGCTCCACACGGGCAAAACGGCTGATACACACCTGTGGCAGCATGAAAGAAGCTATCGTGTTACCTGAACCCGTCAAACAGGCTCTTCGTCGTCCACATCGCATCCTTTTGCTTGCAACACTGTGTGCATGCCCGAATCGCTTGCAATAGCTCCCCAAGAAGCCGCTGCCCCGAAACGGGTAGCGCTATTTGCAGGGGCGTACAACCACATTGCCGACGGCGTATCGCTTACGCTGAACCGGCTGGTAGCCCATCTGGATGCACAAGATGACACCGCCGTTCGGGTTTTTGCGCCTACTGTGAGCGAGCCCGCGCTCGACCATGCGGGCACGCTTTGTCCGGTCCCCTCGCTTGCCGCGCCTGGACGCCCAGAATACCGTCTGTCGCTTGGACTGTCGACCGAAGCGAAGGCGGTGCTACGCGCGTTTGACCCTACGCTCTTCCACATCGCCACGCCCGATGTGCTGGGCTACCACGCCCTGCAAACCGCACGGCGCTGGGGGCGTCCGGTTGTTGCCTCGTATCACACGCATTTCAGTTCGTATCTGAAGTACTACCATCTCACCGCACTGGAGCCGCTGCTGTGGCACTACTTGCGCACGTTCTACGCGCAGTGCCAGCATATCTACGTGCCCTCTTCGGCCATGGCCGACATCTTGCGGGCTCACGGCATCACCAGCGGGCTGCGTCCGTGGGAGCGCGGTATCGACACGGAGCGCTTTCACCCAAGACAGCGCAGTATGGCGTGGCGCCGCGCACAGGGCATTGCCGACGATGAGGTGGTGCTCAGCTTCGTAAGCCGCCTCGTGTGGGAGAAGGGGCTGGCGCTGCTCCCACAGATCCGCGACATGCTGCGCGAGCGTGATATCAACGTGCGCCTGCTCATTGTGGGCGACGGCCCAGCGCGCGACGAACTTGAAGCGCTGCTCCCCGAGGCCTGCTTCACGGGCTTCCTCACAGGGGATGCGCTGGCTACCGCCTACGCCAGCAGCGATGTCTTTGTATTTCCGAGCGATACCGAGACCTTTGGCAACGTTACGCTGGAGGCAATGGCCTCGGGCGTGCCCACCGTGTGTGCCGATGCGGTAGGCAGCCGCGACCTGGTCGACGAAGGCACCACGGGTGCGCTGTGCCCGCCTGGCGATGCTCGCGCCTTTGCCCATGCCCTGGCCCCGCTACTTGTCAACGCTGAGCACCGCACCGCGATGGGACAGGCTGCTCACGAACGAGCGCAATCGTACACCTGGGCCACCCTCCTTGCACGCATGGACCGCTACTACGACGATGTCCGCGCGGCGGTGAACGCGGAGGCGGCATCTTCTCCACGTGTATCTGCTCTGCATCCTGCTTAACAACCAACATCTTGCCCGTGCACATACTTTATGTTTCGCACTCGCTGCCTCCGAAAGGACGTCTCATGGATAATGTGGGCGGCATGCAACGCGTGGCGCTCAAGCTCAACGAGGCGCTGCACGAACACCCAGAGCCGCCCCAGGTAGCGTCGATTCTGCTGCGGAGCTCGTGGACGTGGACGCCCTACAAAGTGCCGTTTTTTCTGGGCAAAGCGGCATGGCGTATTCGGCAGGCTGTGTTGCGTGGCGAGGCCGATGTCGTGCTCTTTTCGTCCATGGTAACGGCTGCACTGGCCGTACCACTGCGCAGGTTTCTGGATCGCCACAACGTGAAGACCGCCGCCATCACGCACGGGCTCGACGTTACACTGAGTGTGTCGGCATACCAGTGGTTTGTGCCCAAGGTGTTTGGCGCACTCGACGCGGTGCTGCCGGTAAGTCGTGCTACAGGTGCGGCCTGCACAGCACGCGGTGTGCCCGAAGACCAGGTACATGTCGTCCCTAACGGCATTGACCTGGATCGCTATGCACCGCCGCAGTCCAAGTCCGAGATGCGAGCCGCTCTCAAGGAGGCGCTGGGGTCGCCAGCAGCCTCCTTGCCCGACGATGCGCTACTTTTATGCAGCGTGGGGCGCCAGGTAAAACGCAAAGGCGTGGCCTGGTTTGTGGAGCATGTGATGCCCACCTTGCCCGAACATGTGCACTACTGGATCGCGGGCGACGGACCGCAGTCCAGCGCAATCCAGAATGCAATTGATCGCCACAACCTGAACAAGCGGGTGCGGCGTCTGGGGCGCATCTCCAACCCCGACCTGGCGCGCCTCTATCGCGGAGCCGACCTGTTTATCATGCCCAACATTCCCGTCGAAGGGGATATGGAGGGCTTTGGCGTGGTGATGCTCGAGGCGGGCCAGTGCGGCTGCCCGTCGATTGCAGCACAGCTTGAGGGCATCCAAGATGTGATTACAGAGGGCGAAAACGGCCATCTGGTGGAGAGCGAAAATCCGGCGGCGTTTCGCAAGGCCATTATGCAGTACAGTCAGGCACCCGAGCAGCTGCGCCAGATATCGGAACGTGCCGTGCGGCATACCGAGTCCCACTTTGGGTGGGGCGCCGTGGCCGAGCAGTATATCGAGGTATTGCGCCGGCTGGTCGATTCTGAGGCCATACCGCAAGGCGACTCGCTGCCCGATGCCTCGGTTGAGATGGAGCCCCACACTAAGTCTACAGCGTAGCGGCTCTGCGTCTTTTGCGCAGCCTTCGCTCATACGACTGGGTTGCGGTGAACTGTAGCCGGATGTGAGGCATATGACACCGGCGAAGGCTCACGACGGATCTGCCTTGCATGCTGCGATGCCGTCGATGCGCCCCCCTCGATGCATTTTCCAAGCCCACCTGCTCTCATGTCGCGCCAGAACCTGACTCGCGAACTCGCTGAACTACGCCACCTGCTCCTCTCCATGGCAGACATTGTCAAAGAGCAGTTTGGCGATGCGGTGCGCGCGCTCCTCACAAACGACCAGGAGCTCGCCGATGCCGTCGTTGAACGGGATAACGAGGTCGACCGCCTGGAGCTGGAGATTGACCAACAGTGTGAGCGGATTCTGGCGCTGTATCAGCCGGTCGCTGTGGACCTGCGGTTCCTCATTGTGGTGGTGAAAATCAACACGGACCTGGAGCGCATGGGCGATCATTGCCGCAATTTGGCGCGCAATGTGGAGCATGTGCGCAGCGTGCCGTCGGTGATTGAGCATACCAACCTCAAAGAGCTGGCTGAGGCGTGCAGTAACATCTTGGCGGAGGCACAGCGTTCGTTCCTCGAGCGCGACGAAACCCTGGCCCAGGAGGTCCCCGCCTTCGACGAGCGCGTGAACACGCTGCATCGCGAAAACTTTGACCGGCTCGTGCAATTCTGCAAGGCGCATCCCGAACACGCCGAACCGGCTGCCCACCTCATTACGGCCAGCAAGGCCATCGAGCGCATTGGCGACCATGCCAAGAGCATTGCCAAGAGCGTGGTGTTTCTCATCGAGGGCGAGGATCTGCGCCACGCCTCGGTGCAGGCGCAAGACGCTTCAAGCCAAAGCGCATCGTAACCCACTCCTCCAGCACCCTGGCTACAGAGGCAAGGCCCCGCCACCGGCTACACGTTCGAGATGCTCGACGAGCTGTGCGGGCATCTGCTGCACACGCGCACGGTACGCGTCGGTGTCGGGTACGTAGTGCGGAATAAAGCGAAGCAGCGCATCCAGCGAAAACTGGCTGCTGCGGATACCTGCTCCTGCCCGTACCGTATCGTAGGCATTGCACAACTGCTCGTAATGACCCGGCACCGGCACCGCTTGCACAGGAGTGCCCAGATAAAGGGCCTCCGCCACCGACTCAAATCCCGCTGTCGTAGCCAATCCGCGGGCCTGTGCCATCGACTGGATGAAGCGTTCGGCGCTCAGCGGGTAGATGGTGAGGGTGCTGTCAACCTGCTCGGGCGTGTGGATGCCGTCGCGTCTCCAAAAGCACCGTAGTGGCACCTGCGGATGCGCATGATGCCAACGCATGAGCTGCTGCGCGTAGCTGTCGTTGAGCAGATAGGCTTGTACATGGGGGGCGCGCTCATTCGCTGGCGACAGGCCGCGCACCGACCGTCGAAGCAACGGCGCCATCACGGTACAGGGCACGCGGCTCGGTAGCCACGCAGTGGAGGCAGATGGGGCCGGGTACAGCGATAGGGCGACACAGGCATCAGCCTCCCACGCAGTGACGTGCGTGACCCAGCGCGCCAGCAGACGCCGGGTCCACTGCCGGGGCGGAAAGCGGTACCCGGGGTGCACGAACATGTACTGATGCGCTACGGCTACGGTCGGCACACTCAGACTTCGCTTGCGCGCCAGCACCCCCATCATCGGCTCGAAGAAGTTGATGATGAGATCGGGCGCAGCGCGCTCAATCGCTGCGTGGAGCGTGTCAAGTGGGGCGCTGTCAAGAAATGCTCGTCGGAATCCGCGTGCTATGGTGGATATGGGACGTACCGCTCCGGTAGCGGTATCGGTGACAATGGAGACACTACGCAAGGGGGTGAGCGGCTTTGCAATGGCGTCCGTAAAAAACGCAGGCCAGGAGCCGTGCCCGGGCCTCCCTACCGCAGCGCCCACGACCTCGTGGTCGGCAGCCCGAAGCGCGTGCTGGAGCGCTAACGCCTGGGTCAGGTGGCCGCGGCCTTCGCCCTGAATCACAAAAAAACAACGCATAGCACATATAGAGAAGGAGAGCGAGAGCATGCGGTGTATTCGTAGCCTACCCAGCGGTTCGCATGCAGCCGGCGCCGAAACCCGCATGCGTGCGGCTCGTTGAGCCTCCGATCTTTACGGGGAGTATCTTGCTGCTGTGCCTGACCTGAAAGGACATACCTACCTGATTCTTTTCGCACTCTGGCTGATGATGTTTTCAGCCAGCAGTCAGGTCGTCATTGTCATCCCCATTCTGCCAGAAATTAGCCAGACGCTCGGAATTAACGAGCTGTGGCAGGGCGTGCTGCTTGGGTCGTATGCCTTTGCGTTGGGCGTATCGGCAGTCGTTACCGGGCCTATCTCTGACCGTGTAGGGCGGCGGCGTATCCTTATTTTTGGCGCAATGCTCATGTCGATCGCGCTGGTGCTACACACGGTGGCCGCCAGCTTTACGTTGCTGCTGATCATGCGCACGCTGGCGGGCATTGGTGGGGGGATTCTAAGCGGCGGCTCGGTGGCGTACATTGGCGACTACTTTCCGTATGACCGCCGCGGCTGGGCGAATGGGTGGGTGATGAGCGGCACCGCCTTCGGGCAAATTGCGGGCGTGCCTCTCGGCAAAGTGCTGGCTACCGCGTACGGCTACCGCTGGCCCTTCGTGATGTTTGCGGTCACCATGGGTATCGCGGCCATTCTCATCTGGTATGTGTTACCCGCTGTGAACGCGCATCTCGACCCGAAGCGCCTTACCGTGCGCCGCATGGTGAAAAAGTATGCCCGCCTGGTGCGCCGCTCCGAAATTATAGCCGCCGTAGCCACGTACTTTCTCATGTTTCTGGGTATTGGGCTGTTCGCTTCCTTCTTACCCACGTGGCTGGAGGTCGAAATCGGAATCTCGGGCTTCGAAATCGCACTGCTCTTCGCCGTTGGTGGACTGGCCAACATTGTAGCGGCTCCCGTAGCGGGACATGTCTCCGACACCCTGGGGCGCAAACCGCTTGTAGTGGCTTCGTGCCTTGGACTGAGCGCGGCGATCTTGGTGGCGCCTTACCTGATCGACGGCTTTGCAATGGCCGCTTTTCTCTTCTTCCTGGCTATGATTGCAGTTGGCATTCGCATTAGCCCGCTCCAGGCGCTCCTCACGGCGCTGGTGGTCGATGCACGCCGGGGGCTTCTCATGGGGCTGGCGGTTGGATTTGGGCAGGTTGGGTTTGGCGTGGGCAGTTTCATCGCTGGGCTCACGTACGGGCCCTACGGATATGCGAGCAACACCGTCATGGGGGCCATCTCGGTGCTTCTCATGGCCGCAATCGTGCAATGGGGATTGCCCGAGCCCGACCTACATGCCCCGCATCCTGCTACATCGAAGTCGTAGAAAACGAAGTCGTAGTAGGAAACGAGGTAGAACGGCGCCGGCTGATCCGTTGCCCAAATCGACCAATCGCCCGCCGGCAGGTGTCCGCGTGCGCATCATTCAGTACGCCGACCACCTGCTTCCGCTCTTCGACGCAGACACCACCTTCGCGTACCCACGCACGGCTCGGACTTGCAGTACATGGTGTAGCTGCTCACTCGCCGGGTGCGAACGTCGTTACCGTCTGCACCGACTCAACGGGACGCAGCGGCACGGACAGGCGCGCCCGAAACCGCATGATGTGCGGCAGCCACTGGTCGTCCGGGCCCGGCTGCAGTGCAATGTAGAATAGGCTGTCTTCGTCGTAGAGCAGGGCCCGGTCGGCGCGTACCACGTAGGTGCTCACCGCAGAGCGCGTACCGGGCAGCACATCCACGCGGGCATACGGAATGGCCATGCGGCGTCCGTCTCCGGTATCGCGGGCCACAACCTCAATGCGGTCAACCAGAATGCCCGGCGCGAGCGTGTCGCGGCGCATCCCGTAGCGATACGCCGACTGGTTGCGTGCCTCCAGAAAGGGCGGTTCTTCGGGATACGCATCACGTACGACATTTTCTGGCAAGGAAGCCGCATCAGCACGGGGCGCGAGGCCCCATAGATCGCGGTTGGGGAGCGTACCGGTCTGGGTTTCCTCCAGTAGTTCCGGTTCAGCGCCGGGGCGGTGCTGCCAGGTCTGGTAGAGCTGCCCGCGCAGCGAGTCGGACGGTGTAAAGGCGTCGGTGCGCGTGGTGCGGGTGAGGGGCACGCGCGGAAGCGCCGCAAACGCCGAATCCATGCGGGCCAGGTCGAGGCTGTCGAGTCGGCTTACGACCGCACTGCCGGTGGTTGTCCACGCGGTGGTGTGGGCGGGCGGCGCGTAGCGAGGCGGAGGCCCGTCGGGTCCAGCACAGCCCGACGTTGCCACCAATGCCGCAAGGAGCGCGCTGGCAACAAACAGGAGCACAACGCGAGAACACGGCACAAACGACGGTATCATAAGCAGCAGGAGGGCAGAGTAGGATCGGACATCGGTATCGCCGGCAGGCATCGAATGCGCCACGCATCCGATTCAAATTAAAACCGGCTGGTTTCACAACAGAATAATGCATCGGTCCGAGCCGATGCTTATGTTGCTATGCATCGCCTACCCCACACGGGGCCGCGCCGAAAAGTTTCGGGCGTACGTTCTGCTTCTGTTTCTTGCTATGGTTGTTGCGCATGAGTCACGCATCGGATAATTCGGACGCCTGGCATGCTCGCTACGTGGCAGAGGCCGCCGCCCGTGCTGGAGCTGCGGTCATCCGCGACCGTGCCGGCAAGGCGCATACGGTGGAAATGAAGGGCACCAACGACTTTGTGACCGAAGCCGACAAAGCCGCTCAAGATGCAGTGGTGCAGGTGCTGCGCCGCTCGTTCCCCGAGGACACGATCCTGGCCGAAGAGCAGGACGATGCGGACGGTAGCATCGCCGATTTTAGCGGACGCCGCTGGATCATCGACCCCATTGACGGCACCACCAATTTTATGCACGGCATTCCGCCCTATGCAGTCAGCATTGCGCTGCAGCAGGATGATGCGATTGTGGCGGCCGTGGTGTTCAACGTGCCGCACGATCGGCTGTATGCCGCGGTAAACGGCGGGGGAGCTACCTGCAACGGCACACCGATCGCTGTAAACGATGCTGCAACACTGCCCGAGGCTGTCATTGCCACGGGCTTTCCGTATCGGCGCACATCGCACCTCGACGTGTACCTGGATGTGATTGGTACGCTCCTGCCCACAGTGCGTGGCATACGCCGCCACGGCGCGGCTTCGATCGACCTGGTGCGTGTGGCCGAAGGCGCATACGGTGCCTACTACGAAATGGACCTTAAGCCATGGGACGTGGCTGCGGGCGCGCTCATTGTGCGCGAAGCCGGCGGACGCGTCACTACGATCGGCGGCGCGGAGGGGTTGCATCCGCTGTTTGATGCGCAGGTTGTGGCCACAAACACCCGCCTTCACGCTACCATGCAGGATGCGCTTGCTCCGCTGCATCACATTCACGCTTGACGATATGCCTCGCCACAGCGCGGGGCCTTTTGTATCCCCCTGTACTTTTCTTCTAATAGCTGCACGCTCGTATGTCTGACGCTGGATATGGATTGCTCGATGGAAAGACCGGCATCATCTTTGGTGCCCTGAATGATGAAAGCATCGCCTGGAAGGTGGCCGAAGCTGCCCACCGCGAAGGCGCACAGTTTGCGCTCTCGAATGCACCTGTGGCCCGCCGCCTGGGCAGCATGGATGAGCTGGCCGAGAAAACCGACAGCCCTGTCATCTGGGCCGACGCCACCGACGATGACGACCTGGCGTCGCTCTTCAACGACGTGCAAGAGGAGTACGGCGGCATCGACTTTGTGGTGCACTCCATTGGCATGGGCGTCAATGTGCGCAAAGATGTGCCGTACGAAGACCTGAACTACAACTGGTACCAGAAGACGCTCGATATTTCGGCGGTCAGCCTGCATCGCATTGTGCACCACGCCCTGGACACCGGCGCGATGAACGACGGCGGGTCGATTGTGGCGATGAGCTACATCGGTGCCCAGCGCATCTTCTCGAAGTACTCCGAAATGGGAGATGCCAAGGCGCTCCTCGAAAGCATTGTCCGCTCGTTCGGATACCGGCTGGGCCAGCGCGACATCCGCATCAACGCGATTTCGCAGAGCCCGACCAAGACCACAGCCGGTTCGGGCATTGAGGGCTTCAACGCCATGTACGAGTTCGCCGAGCGCGTGTCGCCGATGGGCAACGCCTCTGCCGAGAGCTGCGCCGACTACACCGTCACGCTCCTGAGCGACCTGACCCGCATGGTGACCATGCAGACGCTCTACCACGACGGCGGATTTAGCGCCATGGGGATCTCCGATCAGCTGGTGGAAGCGATGCAGGATGCCTTCCAATCCGACGAGGACGACGCGTAGCCTACAGCGTGGGTGCTACGTGCTCAATTTGTTTTCTGGATGCGACGGCTATGTCTCCCATTGCGCTGTTTGTCTCGGATATTGACGGCTGCCTGGCAGCGCCGTACCAGCCGTACGACCTTGCCCGTCTGCAGGCGCTGGCCACCCATGCCGATGCGGCCGGACCGCTACGCGATGACGGCACGCCGCCCACAGCCCGCCCGGTGCTTACGCTCTGCTCCGGGCGGCCCTACTCGTACGTAGAAGCAATGGCGCAGGCGCTCGGGCTCGTTACGCCCGTGCTATTTGAGAGCGGCGCCGGGCGGTTCGATCCGGTGGCGGCGCAGACTACCTGGCATCCGGCACTCACCGATGAACTGGAGGAGCAACTGGATGAGATGCGCGCCTGGTTTCGCACGGAGGCGGTGCCCGGCACCAAAATCTCGCTCGACCACGCCAAGCGAGCGCAGGCCGGTATTGTGACGCCCGATCCCGCCGAGATCCGGGCCATTCGCCCC
>CAZBTM010000065.1:0-12833 GCA_964494425.1 uncultured Rhodothermales bacterium
CTCGGCTTCATCCAAGAGCCGTACGTGGATGGTCCCACGCTCAAAGAATATGTGCTGGCCGATCCAGAGCGCCTGACGCCTGCTATCTACGAACTGGTGCTCGTTCACCAACTGGTGTGCGAACATGTCGGAGTCGAGAATGGCGACTGGCATGCCGACAATTTTATGGTGGCCCCCGATCGTGCGCATCCGCTTGACAACGCCGCTCCCGGACTCATCCACATCGACTGGGGCGCGGCGCGGCCGTTGTCCGATGAGGAGCGCACCCCGGATGCGGTCGAAGCGCGCATGCATCAGGTCAAGAATATTGCGTACTCGTACGAGGACGAGGCGGTAGCCACGCGGAGCCGTATGTTGCACGACGACCTGGTTTCTGACCCGGCGCGCATGAAGCGCCTACGCCGTGTGGCTCGTGCCTTTGCTGCGGAGTTCGACGCCTCCTTTGCATAACACGACGTGCTTTCGCATCCCCCTGCAACAGAAGAACTTGACATGAGCGACTGGTGGAAAGACGCTGCGATCTATCACATCTATCCGCGCAGCTTTCAGGATACGAATGGCGATGGCATTGGCGATTTGCCCGGCATCACACAGCGGCTTGACTACCTGGCGTGGCTGGGGGTGGATGCGCTCTGGATGTCGCCGGTCTATCCCTCGCCCATGGCCGATTTCGGGTATGACGTGTCAGATCACTGCGACATTGCCCCGATGTTTGGCTCGCTCGCCGATATGGAGGCGCTGATCGCCAAAGCGCATCGGCTCGACCTGAAGGTGATCATGGACTTTGTGCCGAACCACACCTCCGATGAGCATCCGTGGTTTCAGGCATCCCGAAGCAGCCGCGACAACCCGAAGCGCGACTGGTACTACTGGAAAGATCCGGACCCCAACGGCGGCCCCCCCACCAACTGGCTGAGCCGCTTCGACGGCGAATCGGCGTGGGCATGGGACGAGGCGACCGAGCAGTACTACCTGCACACGTTTCTGAAGAAGCAGCCCGACCTGAACTGGCGTAACCCCGAAGTGCGTGAAGCCATGTGCGATGTGCTGCGCTTCTGGTTCGACCGGGGCATCGACGGCTTTCGCGTGGATGTGGCCTACCGCGTGATGAAGGACCCCGACTTCCGCGACAACCCGGTGAATCCAGACTGGACACCGGACATGGATCCGTCATTTCGCGTCAAGGAGACGCGCACCAAGAATATCCCCGATGCACACCGGTTCAACCGATGGATTCGGGCGGTGGCCGACGAGTACGACGACCGCGTGCTTGTGGGCGAGATGAATCTGCAGATTCCGGAGCTGGTCGAGCATTACGGCACGCCTGAGGCCCCCGAGTTCCACCTGCCGTTTAACTTCCGGCTGGTCTTTTCGCCGTGGGAGGCCGATAATGTGCGGGCACTTGTCGACGAGTACGAGGCCGAGTGTCCCGACCATGGCTGGCCCAACTGGGTCTTGAGCAACCACGATCAGCCGCGCTTTGCCACACGGGCTGGACGGGCGCAGGCGCGCTGCGGCCACCTGTTTTTGCTCACGGCTCGTGGCACGCCTACGCTCTACTATGGCGACGAACTGGGGATGCAGAACGTCGAGATTCCTCCAGAGCAGCTTCAGGACCCGTGGGAGTTGCTCTCGCCCGGACTGGGGCTGGGCCGGGATCCGGAGCGCACGCCCATGCGCTGGGATGCAACTGAGCACGCTGGGTTCTGTCCGCCTGATGCGGAGCCGTGGCTGCCCGTTGGGGCATCCGCCCGCGTGCAGAATGTGGCCTTGCAGCGCAAGGACGATGCCTCGATGCTTCGGTTTGTACGCCGCGCGTTGCAGCTACGTGCAGATTACGAAGCGCTGCGCCGCGGGACCTGTCGCACGCTAACTGCGCCCGATGAGGTGCTCCTTTATGAACGTGTGGGTGAAGCCGATCGCTTCGTTGTCGCGCTGAACTTCAGCAGTAGCGCGCAGACGGTTGCACTTCCACAGCCTGCACAGCGCCTGCTCTCTACGCGAATGGACACTGCCGATGTACCCGCTGAAACGCAGTTGTCATTGCGTGCCAACGAGGGCGTGTTGCTGCGCGCTGCTACGGATCGCTTGTAATGGATGTAGAGGCACGGCGCGCCGTGCCTCTACGGATGATACCGGGCCCGTGCTCACAAGTCCATCAGCGCGCCCGTTTCAGGCGGCGCGCAGCTTTCGACGACACATCGCTGACGAGGTCGAGCGGCGTTTCGCCGGCGGCGGTGTGGGTGGTGGGGTCGGCCCCATGCTTCAGAAGTAACTGGATCGCTGCTTCGGAATTGTCATCGGCGGCAACGTGCAAAGGCGTTCGGCCTGAGGTATCGGTGGCGTGCACATCGGCGTCGTGCTCCAAGAGCACCGTGAGCGTGTCAATTGCACCGCTCCACACCGCGCTGTGCAGAGGCGTGCGCCCGAAGGTGTCATCGGTAGCTTCGAGTGGGGCCCCAGCCTCCAACAGTACGCGGGCTGCGTCGGCGGCACCGTACCAGGCGGCTACGTGCAGCGGGGTCTGCTGCTCGTCGTCGGTGGCATGGACATTGGCCCCGGCCTCCAGCAACAGACGAAGAATCTCGGGGTCGTTGCTGCTGGCAGCGGCATGCAGGGGCGTGCGCTGTTCAAAGTCGGCTGCGTTGGCATCGGCCCCGGCCTCCAGGAGTTGCTCTACTACGTCAGAGGCATGGTCGCTGGCGGCACTATGCAAGGGGGTTGCGTCGGCATCATCGCCCTGGTCGGGATCAGCGCCATGCTGGAGGAGCAGCGCAACGAGTTCGGTGGCGTTGTTGCGTGCTGCAACGTGCAGCGGGGTGCGCTCGAATGAGTCGTCGGGGCGGTTGGGATCGGCGCCGTGGTCGAGTAAGAGCGTGGCCACCTCCTTGGCATCGTTCCAGATGGCTACGTAAAGCGGGGGGCGCCCGAGCGCGGCACTGTCGGCGTCGGGATCGGCCTCGTCATCGAGAAGCAGTTCAGCGGCGGTAGCTGCATCCAGTCGGGCAGCGACATGCAGGGGCGTGTAGCCGTCCTCGTTGTGGAGATCGGGCGTGGCCTCATGGGCGAGCAGTGCTGTAATCGCATCGCCCAGATTGTGCCGGGCGGCCAGATGAAGCGCCGTGCGCCCCTCGTCGTCAGTTGCGTTGGGAGTTGCGCCCGCGTTCAGGAGGCGCGTGAGAGCATCCTGCGCCTCGTTCGCAACGGCAATGTGAAGCGCGGTCTGGCCATGCTCGTCGGCAATTTCGGGATCAGCGCCGTGGTCGAGCAGCGTATGCACGAGCATATCGGCATTGAGGCTGGCGGCCATGTGAAGGGCGGTCCGCTCAAAGGCGGTGTCGGGGGCATCAGGGTTGGCCCCTGCATTGAGCAGCTGCTCCAGTGCCGTGGCGGCGTTGCTCCACACCGCAATGTGCAGCGGGGTGCGACCATATTGCGCCTCTGCAGCTTCGAGATCGGGCTCAGTCTTCAGCAGCGCGTCGACCGCTGCGTCAGCATCCTTTTCGGCGGCTTTGTACAGCGGGGTTTCGCCATTCTGGTCGGTGGCATTCGGATCGGCACCAGCCTCCAGCAGCATGGCTATGGCCTCGGCCTGATTGGTGTAGGCCGCTGCGTGCAGAGGCGTTTGGCCTGACACATGCCCCTCAACATCGGGGGCGGCCCCAGCCTCCAGCAACGCTTGAAGGGTCTCAACCGCATTGCTGCTTGCCGCGACATGCAATGGGGTAAAGTCGTTATCATGCTCATCCTGAAGTGGTGATCCAGCGTCCAACAATGCCTGCAGGGTATCAACGGCATTGGCGCCGGAAGCTACGTGCAACGGACGCCAGCCGCGTTCGTCGGTGGCATTCGGGTCAGCGTCGTGTTTCAGGAGCATGTTCAGCGCCTGGGCAGCATCAGACTGTGCGGCAGTATGTGCCGGGGTGCGTCCGTCTTTGTTCGTTGCGTTGGGCTCCAAACCGTGCGTCAACAGCGTTTTGAGCGCTGCGGTTGCGTTTTGGTTTGCGGCGATGTGAAGCGGGGCATACCCGGCCTCGCTCAACTGTGTAGCCGTGGCCCCTTTGTCCAGGAGCGCCTGAAGCGCGTCGTCAGCATCAGACTGCGCCGCAGCGTGTGCAGGAGTCCGCCCTGCACTGTCGGTCATGTTGGCGTCCAGTCCGCTCTTAAGCAGGACGTTTAAGACCTCGATATCGCCGCGATAGGCGGCTTTGTGAAGCGGGGAGTAGCCGCTCTGGTCGGCAGTTTCTGCATCAGCCCCACCGCGTAGCAGGACGGGAATGACAGCCGTGGCACGTTTATCCACAGCCCGATGCAGAGCCGTGCGGCCTTCGCGGTCGCGCCGGTGCGGGTCGGCCCCAGCATCAAGAAGCGCCTGTACCACATCGGCCTGATCGGTGTCAACGGCCAGATGTAGCGGCATCAGGTCATCATCATCTGTGGTATGGGGATCAGCATCGTGGTCGAGCAACGCCTGAACAGCGTCATAGGCGCCAGCGGTGGCAGCCCCATGAAGCGGGGTGCGCCCCTGAGCGCCGCGCCGGTGCGGGTCAACGCCGTGCTCCATCAGTAGCGTACACACCGTGGCGGCATTAACCTGAGCGGCACGATGCAGGGGGGCATCGCCCTGTTCGTCACGCTGGTATGCATCGACGCCGTGGTCGAGTAGCAGCTCCACCAGGGCGGCATCGTCCCGTTCAACCGCCTGGTGGAGGGGCGGGCGGCCTCGGTTGTCCGTTGTTTTCGTGTCTACATCATGCTCCAGCAGCAGGCGGAGCGCATTCTCGTTCTCGTGGGCAATGGCGGCATGCAGTGCCGTGCGCCCGCCCTCGTCGCGCCGGTGCGGATCTGCGCTATGGTCGAGCAGCGCACGAAGTGCGTCCTGCGTATCGTGCTCTACGGCTCGGTGCAGCGGCGTGTAGCCGGCATCATCCTTCTGATTGCGGCGAGCCTTGCCCTCAATCAGCACCGGTATTACGCGGGCAGCATTATGGACCACCGCCAGATGCAGTGCCGAGCGCCCGTCAGCCGTACGCATCTGCACGTCGGCTCCGGCATTGAGCAGGCGGCGAACGGTCGCCTCCGCATCCGCCATGATGGCGCGATGGAGCGGCGTGTATTCGTCGTTGTCGCGCTGATGGACATAGGCATCGCCCTGGAGAAGCGCGTGCATCACGCTGTCGGCGCTTGCGGCGGCGGCATGGTGCAACAGGCGCACGCCCGAAGCGAGCTGGTCGTTGGGAGACGCGCCGCCCTGAACAAGCACGGCAACGGCTGCTGCCGAACTGGCCTCTACAGCGGTACGCAGCGCATCCTGGATCTCCTCTTCGGAGACAACCAACTCGTTCATTAGAAGCGCTTCGCATACGGCCTCCGCATTGGCCCCGGCAGCCTCACGAAGCAGCGCTCCCGCAGGCCCTTTGGCAAACACCTCGGCGGCATGATCAGCGTCTTGGGCTGCTGCATCATTCAGCGCCCCCCAGTCTACAGCGCTTGCCTCGACAGTACGAGCCTCGGCCCAGGCCTCTGCATCGGATACACCGATGTAATCATACAGCGAAGACGGTACGTCGGACTTCGGTACGGCATCGGTCATGGTCTGTGGAGGTCTATGGGTGCAAAACAGTGGGGGGAACCAAGCGTGGGGGCGTTTGAGCAGTAGATGCATCTTGGTAGTGGGCAACCGCAACGTGTGGGCCGTTGGGAGCCTTCTTCTCTCTGTAGTTGTTGTACCCTGATGAAAGAAGATTCCTGCGGAGGTAACCGGACGGCCTCTTGTACCAAGTAGGTATGACGAGCCCCGCTACGCATTCCAAATGACAGTCCGGATAATAGAATGTGGAGGGCTGGTGCTATACCTCGCAACTCAATTTAGGTGCCAACCCAAGCAGGTGTCGCGCGGTGCGGGGAGCGTAGCAGTGTAGGGGGCACATACTGCTTTGTACATTCGGCACATGAAAATACTGTGCCAAACATCCTCTTATAGGATCGTAAAGAGATTGCTCATTTACAACACGGCTATCGTACAGAAGATGCACGCGCTGCGGGTGGGCGTCACATCATCGTTGAACCGCCGCTGATCTCGCGATGGCAACGGGCGTAACAGAGCATCCACATTGCTTTGCATCCCCCTCAACGCACCATGTTTACCGGTATCATCAAAGACGTAGGCCGCATCGAACAGATCAACGACCTGGGCGGTGGGCTCCGATTCGTTATTGCCAGCACGTTTGCGCCCGACCTCACCGTGGACGAAAGTATTTCCGTAAATGGGGCCTGCCAGACGGTCGTGCAGGCCGACGCAACCACGTTTGCGGTCGACTCGATTGAGGAGACGCTGCGCAAAACTACATTCAGCACCCTGTCGGTGGGCGACCGCGTCAACCTGGAGCGTCCGCTACAGGCTGGAGGGCGCCTCGACGGGCACTTTGTGCAGGGCCATGTAGATGCCACCGGTACCATCGAACAGGTCGAGCGCGAGGGCACCGACTGGCTTTATGCGGTGTCGTTTCCGGAGCAGTACCAGCGCTACCTGATTCCGGTGGGCTCTATCACCATCGACGGCATCAGCCTAACGGTAGCGCGTATCGGCGAGGGGACGCTTACCGTAGCCATCATTCCGCATACGTACGAGCATACCATCGTCTCGGAGGCCTGGGTTGAGGGCGCTGCCGTGAACCTGGAGTTCGACATGCTGGGCAAGTATGTCGTGGGATTCATGGAGTCCAACGAGTCAGCCTCCAGCCCGCCGCCCAGTGTGGATCTGTAGCGGGCAGGCTCCGTTAAGATTCTGTGGGGAGGCTACACGTGCCGCCCCTCCGGCTACCTCATCGCAGCCCTTGTGCCCGGTCGTCTCTGCCTTAGGCTACGCCCTGTTCGTTATGCCCCGCCGTTCGCCTCGTTCTACCGCCCCGCACCAGGATCCGTACCGCGTGCTGGGGGTGCCGCACGATGCCGATCTGCCTGCGATCAAGCAAGCGTTTCGTGAGCGAGCCCTGGAATGCCATCCCGACCGGGCGGAAGTAGGCGAAGAGGAGGCCGCGACCGACGAATTTGTGCGCGTGCGGGCTGCCTTTGATGTGCTGAGCGATCCCGACCTGCGCCGCCGCTACGACACCCGCCGCCGCACCGAGCGCCGGTCAGCCCAGCCGCGCTCGTCTCGTTCGCGCTCGGCCTCTTCGTCACGCAGGGGCCAGCCCAGCAGACCGCGCTCCAAGCGGGGCGCCTCGCGTGCCGATGCCCGAACGCGCCGTTCGGCCCATCGTCGCAAAGGCGGGCGCTTTGCCACTGCCTGGCGTACCGGCGACACCCCCAACGTATGGGTGGGCCCGATGTCCGACCGCGTGCACGGACTCTCGAAGCGGCACGACCGGCTGCATCAGCACCATCGGCGGGTCGTGCCCATTAGTGCCGTGGCAGGCGCTATGCTTTTTGTAGCCCAGCCCAGTATTATCCACACCAGCGTGCCCCTGGTTGGGTTGCTGCTGTGCACGGTCGTCAGCGCGGCGTGTGGGTTCGCCCTGAGTATGGTTTGGGGGATCCTGCGCATGCTTGTGACCGACTACCAGTCGGGTGGGTAGCCCGCTGTGCATCCACACAGACCGGGCTGTTCTGTAAAGATCTTGGCTCCACTGCAGGAGGCTGTGTGCTTTTCACGGGGGTTTTGTGGGATGCAGACGCACATGGCCTCCACCTGCCGATCTTTTTGCAGGGCTGCGCATTTCTATCTCTTGCCATTACGTCACCGCCTGTTTCACCATCGCCTGCCTCTGTTTTTCGCGTGTGCGGGCTCGTGCAGCGGGACATCGTCTTGATCCACCCAGGCATCTGTCATTTATGGAAACGACACTCACTGAGGTATCGCCCGTCGAATATGAGTTGGAGGTTACCGCCTCTGCCGACGAACTCAAGGACCGCGTAAAGGCTGCCGTGCGCACGCAGCGGTCGAAGATGGATATTAAGGGCTTTCGCAAGGGCAAGGTGCCTGCGCAGATGGTCAAGAAAATGAGTGGCCCGGCGCTCAGCATGCGCATCGCTGAACAGGTGACGCAAGACGCGTTCGAGGAGGCCTTGAATGAGCGCGACGACATTGAGATGATGGGCCGCCCCCAGATCTCGGAGATCGACTACGAAATCGACAGCGATCTGCGCACGGTGCTGCGCTTTGGCATCCGCCCCGACGTGGAGCTGGCCGACCTCTCCAACGAAGAGGTCCGCATGCTCGTGCACGAGGTCTCGGACGAGGATGTGGAAGAGGAGATCGAAAACATCCGCGAGCAAGAGGCGGACCTGGTACCCGTCGACGAACCCGCTGGCGACGGCGACTACGTGAGCGTAGATCTGCAGCGCATTGACACGGCAACCGACACGCCCATCATTGGGGAGGGCGATGAAGACGTCACGTTCTTCCTTGACGATGAGCGCCTGCGCGAAGAGCTGCGCGATGCCATCATGGGCACCGAGGCCGGCGACACGGTCCGCGCTACGCTGCCTCCGCCGCCCCACAGCGAGGAAGGCGAGGCGCGCACCTTCGACATCACCGTAAACGATGTGAAGCGCCGCGACCTGCCGCCCTTCGACGCGGAGCTTGTGCGCCGCTTCACCGACGGCAACATGGACGACCCGGAGGCTTTCCGCGACGAACTGCGCAGCCGCATTGCGCAGTCGTACGAGCAGCAGTCCCGCGAGATGGTGCAGGGCGAGATCGTCGACCGCATGCTGGAGCTGCACACCGTGCCGGTACCGCCCTCGGTCGTCGAGTCGTTCCTCGATTCGTTTGAGGAAGAGCTGGCCGAAGAGGAGTACGACGGCGACCTGCCCGACGACTTTGACCACACGCACTTCCGCGAGCAGAACCGAGGCGATGCCGAGCGCCAGGCCCGCTGGATGATCATCCGTGACAAGGTGATCGACGATGCCGACCTCGAAGTTACCGACGACGACCTGCGCGACTTCTTTAGCGATCAGATGCAGGGCCAAGAGGACATCAGCGTCGAACAGATTCGCGGGTTCTACCAGTCCATGCCCCGCATGATGGAGCAGGTAGACCAGCAGGTCTTGAGCCGCAAGGTCTACGACGAACTGATCGATCGCTTCGACGTGCGCGAGCTCGACCTGGAGACATTCCGCCAAGAGATTCAGGCCGAACACGCTGCTGCGCATGGCCACGAGCATCATGACCACGACCATGATCACGATCACGACCATGGCCCCGCTGAAGAAGACGATGCTCCGTCGTCCATCATTACGTAACGTGTTGCCCAGCGATGCCGCTGGCTGTATGCCACGCGCACAGGCGGTATCGTAACGAAGTGGCACGAAAGCCGGGGCGAGCCTGCACACGTGGGTTCGCCCCGATGTATGCAGGAACTATCGAAAAGACGCACAGGTTGGCGTGTGCCCATCCGTCTTCCCCATCACTCCGCCTCCTTAACTCTGGGATCCCCTATGGTTGACGACTTTATCAAGTTCAGCAAAAGCCTCACCTCGCTGCCTTCCAGCATCTACTCCGGTGGTATGGGCGATCAGCCCATGTCGGGTCTGGTGCCGATGGTGGTGGAGCAGACCACTCGTGGCGAGCGCGCCTACGACATCTTCAGCCGCCTGCTGAAGGAGCGCATCGTGTTTATTGGCACGCCCATTAACGATCAGGTGGCCAACCTTACGGTAGCGCAGCTGCTCTACCTGGCCAGCGACGACTCCGACCGCGACATCAACCTGTACATTAACTCGCCAGGCGGTGTTATCTACAGCGGCTTGGGCGTATACGACACCATGCAGTATGTGGATGCGCCTGTGGCTACCATCTGCGTGGGCTTGGCGGCATCCATGGGCTCGGTGCTATTGGCCGCAGGCGAAGAAGGCCGCCGCGCCTGCCTGCCGAACTCCCGCGTCATGATTCACCAGCCGCTGGGGGGAGCCGAAGGCCAAGCCTCCGACATTGAAATCCAGGCCCGCGAGATCCTGTGGCTCAAGCAGCGCCTCTTCGAAATCCTGGCCGACCACACCGGCCAAGACTTCGACAAGGTGGAAGAAGACTCTGACCGCAACTACTGGATGAGCGCCGAAGAAGCCGCAGACTACGGCGTCGTTGACAATGTGCTGGAGAAGAAAAAGCTGAGCGAGATCAAAAAGCAGAGCAAAGGGTCCGATACGCCTACACTCGACGACGACGCCTCGGACGACGACACCGAAGACGACGCGTAAGCGCTGCATCGCTCTCTGCGTTGATGCGTATTGCTTTACCTACGGCACCGCCTCGTTCTGCATGAGGCGGTGCTTTTTTAGTTTGGGAAGCCGACTCCACCATCGCGTCGGCCTGTCATATCCCCCTAAAAAACAGAAGTAACGACCCAGCTACGGCGTGTGGATTGTAAGGCGCGCCCCAACGGAAACAAACGCGGTGTTAAACTCCGTTTCGACGCCGATGCGCGTAATGAACGCAATGTGCGCCGTACTTACCACGCGCTCATCGGCGGAGGTCATCTCGTTTAGGGTCGGCGTGCGCACGTAAAGGCGTCCGCCCGCGCTGCGCTGCTTGAACGAGGTGCCCTCGTCAACGAGGTACTCGCCCAGGCGCTGCTGGGTCTGCCGCCAGTAGGCCCCCAGACCCACGCCCCACCCGTTGTGTACGCGCGGGTGCAGCAGGCGACGCTGCACAATGAGCTCCGAGTTCCGTGTGAACGCAGGGGCATGCACCCCCGTCACGAAATACGGCCCGGCAACGCGCAGCGTGGCATTTATGTCGCCGCCAATGCCGCCGAGTCCCAGCGCAAACCGATCGCTCAGATCCACCGACACGCCCGGCGCTATGCTCCACAGCCCCAGCGGATTAATCTCGGTGGGCGCGCCCTCGCGCAAGGGGTCGTCAACGAACCGCTCCACCAGGCGCCGCTCGTACGCTTCGGTAATCAGGTAGTAGCTGTTGGCGAACGTAATTGTGTCGATGACGTCAGCCAGCCGCACCGATCCGGGTGGTGTCTCATCGCGATCTACGGGGGCGGTGCGCATCATCAGGTGCTCGCTGCTGGGCTCCGACAGCGCGCATCCGCCCGCAAGTCCGGCCAAGATGATGAGCGTAAGCGTCAGATATACGGGCGTTTGTTCGTTCAGCATCATACTATGAACGGATGTGGATGATGAGTCGTATCAAGAAATGTTTGTCTCAACATACCCACCGCTTGCCTTCTCCGCAACCCCAGGCTCCGTATGGCCAAACTCATCACCGTGGCCCAGTTCGACACGCCGCACAACGCCCATTTTGCACGGATGCAACTTGAAGCGGCCGAGATCCCGTGCCGCGTCATCCACGAAGATATGACCGGACTCACCATGTTTTTCTCGTCGCGGGCAGGCGGTGTTAAGGTGCAGGTACCTGCCGGGTTTGAGGACGAAGCCCGCCGCCTCCTTGCCGATCTGAACCGCGACGCGTAGCGCCTGCAGCGGCGTGATGCCTTGATGCCTGCGCGAAAACGACCGCAGCATCGCTTTGGTGGGAAACTTGCGTGGGGCGTGCCCCGCTATGGAAACGGTCTCTGTTTCCTGATGCTTGTGCCTCCACATGCCCAACCGCGCGCCCACTCCGCTCATGCAACGCCTGCCCGGCTTCTACGGGTGGACCGTTCTGGCTGCAGCCACCTTGGGCATGGCGGCCACGCTGCCCGGACAGACCGCTGGCGTATCGCTTTTCATTGATGCGTTTGTGGAGGACCTTGCGCTCTCGCGCACCGCGGTGTCGTGGATGTACACCGTAGCCACCGTCGTGGGCTCGCTGGCGCTGCCGTGGATCGGGCGGCAGATGGATCGCATGGGGCCGCGCCGCATGGTGCTATTCGTGGGTGGTGCGTTTGCACTGGCCTGCCTGAGCATGAGTCAGGTGCGCGGGTGGATCACGCTCTTCATTGGGTTCCTGCTCCTGCGCGGATTGGGCCAGGGCGCGCTCGGGCTCATCAACAATCATGTGGTGAACCTCTGGTTTGAGCGGCGGCGCGGCATGGCCGTAGGCGTGCTGGGACTGGGCATGGCCGGGGCCACGGCGATCTTTCCACCGCTCATCGAGCAGATGTTGCAGGCCTACGGATGGGCGCAGTCGTACGTCATCATTGGCGCCTTGCTGGCCGTGGGCGTGGTGCCGCTGCTGGTGCTGCTGTACCGCGCCGAGCCCGAGCGCTTCGGCCTCACGCCCGATACCGCCCTCCCGTCGCTGGATGTCGCCTCCGCCTCCCCCAACGACCCCGTACGCGGACTCACCCTGCCGCAGGCACGCCGCACCCGCACCTTCTGGCTCTTCATTGCGGGCGGCGTATGCGCGGGCGGACTCGGCACCGGGCTGCTCTTTCATCACTTCGCGATTCTTGCTGAGGCCGGCGCCGAACGCACGCTGGCGGCGCAGTTCTTCGTTCCGTACGGCGTGCTCACCGCCGTCTTTACGCTACTCATGGGGGCACTCATCGACCGCGTGTCGCCGCGCTACCTGATGGGGATTCTCATGGCCACGTATGCCGCCCTCATGGGGAGCGCCCCGTTCGCTGCTACACCCGTTTGGGTGTGGGCCTACGGACTCCTCTTCGGCGCCGCGCAGGGCACGCAGAATGCCTTACTGGGCAGCGCGTTTGCTTACTACTTCGGACGCGCCCACCACGGCAGTGTACGCGGATTTGCCGCTACCATTTTCGTGGCCGGTACCGCACTGGGTCCGGTGCTGCTGGCGCTGGGGCCGGACTGGATGGGCTCGTTCACCCCCGTGCTATGGGCCAGTGCGCCGCTGGCGGTGGCCGTGGGGCTTGTGTCGTGTTGGGCCGAATGGCGTCGGTGGGATGCACAGACCCTCGTGGCCA
>CAZBTM010000066.1:0-7779 GCA_964494425.1 uncultured Rhodothermales bacterium
AGATAGCTCTGCTTCTCATCGAGATCGGGGAAAGCATCGCCCATCGCCTCAATGAGCGCGGGCAAGAGCGCATGCAAAAACGGTGTGCGCAGTCCGAGCGTCTGATAGCCGTAGCGCACGGCCCGGCGCAAGATGCGACGAATGACGTAGCCGCGTCCTACGTTGCCGGGAGTTACGCCGTCGAGGATGGCGAACGCGATGGCGCGGATGTGATCCACAATCACGCGCAGCGCAATGCGCACCGCCTCCACCTCGTCGGCATCGTCAAGATCGATGTCGTTGTAGCCGTGCACCGCCTCGCGGGGCGACGCCTCGGCCACCGCCTGCAGGAGCGGCTCGAACAGATCGATGTCGTACGTGCTGTCTTTGCCCTGCAGCACCGCCGCAATGCGCTCAAAGCCCATGCCCGTGTCGATGTGCTGGTTGTCGAGCAGCTTCAGCGAGCCGTCAGGCTGCGCATCGTACTGCATGAACACGAGATTCCAGATCTCAATGACCTTCGGGTGGTCCTTATTGACAAGCGTCGTGCCGTCCACCGCCGCGCGTTCCTCGTCGGTGCGCATATCCACATGCACCTCCGAGCACGGCCCGCACGGCCCCGTGTCGCCCATCATCCAGAAGTTTTCTTTCGAGGGCTCGTACAGGATGTGCGCCCCCGGAATCGTTGTCTCCTCGGCCCAAAGTGTAGCAGCCTCCTCGTCGGCCTCCAGCCCAAGCGCATCATCGCCCTCGTGGACGGTGGCGTACAGCCGTTCCGGCTCCAGGCCCCACTCATCCACCAGCAGCTCCCACGCCCAGCGGATGGCCTCGCGTTTAAAGTAGTCGCCGAAGCTCCGGTTGCCGAGCATCTCAAAGAACGTGTGGTGGTACGTGTCGTGGCCCACCTCATCCAGGTCGTTGTGCTTGCCCGACACCCGCAGGCACTTCTGCGTATCGGCAGCGCGGCTGTAATCGCGGGTCCCGGTCCCCAAAAACACATCCTTGAATTGGTTCATCCCCGCGTTCGTAAAGAGCAGCGTGCTGTCGCCGCCCGGCACGATCGAAGCGCTGGGCACAATCGTGTGGTCGTTCTCCGCAAAGAAATCGAGGAATTGCTGGCGGATGGCCGAAGCGGAGCGATCGGGGGTAGGCATAAAGAGAACAGCCGGTTAGGAGACACAAAAGTATAGATGGCACAGGAGAAAGCGCAGGCCCGTGCCACGGTCGGATGTAGATATCCGCGCTCCGGGGGCTCCGTTCCACAGAAGCAGGGACCGGACCGCCGCAGGTAAAGCATCCTCATCGCTTGAATGTGTGGATGCAGTTTGATGGGGGCCGATACAATCGTACCCGGACGCCGTGCAGTCCTCGCCCAAACTTGATTGTCGAAGTCCCTTTTGTATCCAGACAAACGCCCCCACCGGCAGGCCCTACTCGCCCAGTGTCGGCACCGAATCGCCCAGCGTATCCGCTACATACAGCATCTGGATGAGCACGATGAGTACGACCGCGAGGGGCGTGGCCATAAGCACGCCAATGGCCCCCGCCAGTATGCCTATGATAACCTGGGCGCTGATGAGCACCGCTGGCGGGAGCGACACCGCGCGCTCCTGGATGAGCGGGGTGATCAGGTAGCTCTCAAGCAACTGAACCGCCCAGTAAATAACGAGCACGTAGAGCACCTTGTTGGGGCTGTCGGCCAGCGCGACCAGCGCGGCGGGAACGACCGATACGATCGGGCCAATGTACGGTACAAACGAGAGCAGCGCCGCAATAAGCCCCAGCACAAATGCAAGCGGTATACCGGCGATCCACAGGCCCATAGCGGTCAAGGCCCCAACGATGGTCATCGAGGCAATGCGGCCCAGCAGCCACCAGCGCAGCGCTTTTCCCAGGGCGCGAACAACCTCGCGTCCGCGGCTGCGCTGGGCCGGGGGCAACAGCCGGATGGCTCCATCAATGTAGACACTCGGGGTTGCGGCAGCGTAGAGACCGATGATGAGCACGACCAGCCCACTGGCGAGCGCGCCTATCGTGTTGGTGATTCCACCCGCTACAAACGACATCGCCTGCCCCGAAAAGGATATGCCTTGTCCGGAACCGCTTGGTCCAAGCAAGAAGCTGCGCACCCACTCGTACTGCGCCACAGTTGCTTGAATCCGTTCGATCGCACTGGGAATCCGCTCGCCCAGCCGATTGATCTGATCGTTGATCGGCGGCCCCGCAAACCACCCCGACGCCGCGAAGGCCAGCCCCAACAGGAGAACAACAAGCCCGAGGCACCATCCCCGAGCCAGGCCAATGCGTGCTTGCAGGAGCGATGTCAGGCTATCCAGGAATACAGCCAGCAGGACGCTTGCAAAAATCAGCAACAGCACAGATGCCACGTGCTGTAGAATCAGGGCCAAAAGCACGAAGCCCAGTACGGTTGCTCCGGCGATGAGCACCCGTTTCGTGTAGGGATCGAAGTTCGTGTCCATACAAGCCCTGTTTGCTGTTATTCGTTTTGAGAACAGAACGGCAGAGGCCGTGCGGCATCAGCGTTCGTGCGTCAGTTCACTGACTGATTCGAGCCGCTCTCACGCTCCATTTCGTCCATCTCCTGCTCGATATCTATGCGCAACTCGGTGATGTTTTCGGCCCATGTATCCCGCATGTTAGCGAACTCGTCTTGACTGGCTTCCTGCGCCTGGTTGAGGGTCTGCGTAAGCGTATCGTATCGGGCCCGCAGTTGGCTCACCTCTTCACTGTAGTCGGACTCCATCTGTCCACTGGCGTTTTCGGCTTGCTGCCCCAGCGCATTGATTTCCTGCTCCATCTGGCTGAGGCGCTCTTCTACTGCCTGTGTGAACGCCTCGCGGGATCCGATGGTCTGCAACTTCAACTGCTCCAGACGACGATTGAGGCGGGTTCGCTGCTCGTGTAGTCGCTCGCGCACTGCCGCCAGCTCATCTTCGTTTGCGTTTTCCATCTCCTGAAGCTGCTGTGCAATCTCCTGGCGTCGCTCACGGAGGTCGGCAACGGCCTGCTGCATCTCGGAGCCCGCATCAGCAGACTCAAGCCGACGTTCCAGCGCGTCCAGCTCCTGGCTGGCGTCGTCTAAGGCAGCATCCATCTCGCGTTGCAGATTGTCCATGTGCTGCTGAATAGCCGATCTCGCTTGCTCGCTCTGTTGCTGGGCTTGTTCTTCATGCTGCTCCGTGCACGCTGTCAGAGCCAGAAGTAGCATGAGAGGTACTGCAATCAAACGTCGCATAGTCGGTCATTTCTTTGATAAGACAATCGAGTTGCACGGTATGAACGCACACATTGTATGTGTGCAAGCCATACGTTCATTCGACACAAGAGGGAGACACCTTTTAAGAACCTGTTTTGATTTCTTATTTTGGGCTCCGAGCGGCTTCGCTGGGCTGCAAATTGCCCCTAATCTCGGCCCGTAGCCCCGGCTACGAACCTCGATTGGGGTCCAATTTTCGCCTCAGCGTCCCTCGCTCTCGCCATCAAACCAAAACCCAAACAGGTTCTAAGACCTGGTAGTGATCATCCCTTTTACAGCCGCCCGATCCAGTCGCGCAGGCGCAGTTCCCACACTTTCCAGGCCGCCTCGCGCACGATGGCTTTGCTCATCTTGGACTGCCCTTCGCTGCGTTCGGTGAAGATGACAGGCACTTCCTGAATGCGAAATCCAGCGCGCCAGGTGCGAAAGTGCATCTCGACCTGAAACGCATATCCATTCGAGCGCACGCGGTCGAGATCGAGGTAGGCCGGCACACGGCGATGAAAGCATTTGAATCCCGCCGTTACATCTTTAATGGGCATGCGGGTGATGGCGCGCGTGTACATGCCCGCCCCATACGACAGCACCAGGCGCGGTAGCGGCCAGTCGATGACGCGCACCCCGCCGATGTAACGCGACCCAATGGCCAGGTCGGTTTTGTCGGCAGCCACCGGCTCAATGAGGCGCGGCAGGTCATCGGGATCGTGCGAAAGATCGGCATCCATCTCACAGATGCAAACGTAGTCGCGCTCCAGCGCAAACCGAAAGCCCGCCCGGTAGGCGGAGCCAAGCCCTTGTTTTCCTGCGCGCTCCAGTAGGAAAATGCGGTTGGGATGTTCAGCTTTCACCTGGCGCACCAGGTCGGCGGTGCCGTCGGGCGAGCCGTCATCGATGATGAGCACATGCACCGCGTCGGGCAGCTGCATGACGCGGGCAAGCAGCACTTCGATGGTGGCAGCTTCGTTGTACGTGGGAACGAGAACCAGCGTGGGGGGCACAGGGCACAAGCGGGTCAGGAAAAAAGGGCAGAAGCGTAACAAGTGATTGGGGTGCGCGCACGTACAGATTCGCATGTGCAGATGCGTACAGCCAGATGCGTACACGCAGGTCGGTACAGCCCACATTCTACGCGGCAACGCGCAGCATGAATCGAAACGTAGCTTCGGGTTGTACCCCAGCTCGTACGAGGCGGTCCGCGGTCATCGCAAAGGTTCTCCACAAAGAACGATAGGAAACCGTTCCGATTCCGCCCCACACCGAAACCGTACGCCGCGGCCTCACTTAAAAGGGCTGGTATATCCGGGGACCGCTTTCGGGTGGGCCGCCCCACACTATCCATCATCCTGATACCCAACGATACGGTTATGGCATCGAGCAACGAGGTAGTAGACGAAAGCAATGCGCAGGACGCCACCGGCGATGCAGCTGCCAAGGACACCACGTCCGACGCGGCTCCTTCGGGCGACGGCGTGGCCGACGACGCGCCCAAAGGGCCGTGGACGGAGCAGTCGATCGTCATTCCCAGCGATCCGATTACGGAGGAGTATACCTTCGACACGTATCCGGCCGATGCGTACACGCACGACGACGTGGACGCGGACGCGGACGAGCTCGTCGAGATGTTTCGGAGCATGACGCTGCAGCGCCGCTTTGAGGAGCGCTGCCGTCAGCAGTATCAGAAGCAGAACATCTCGGGCTTTCTGCACCTGTACATTGGTCAGGAGGCCGTCTCGACCGGCTCGGTCCATGGAATCCGGCTCGCTGAGGACTCGGTCATTACGGCGTACCGCGATCACGGCCTGGGACTGGCCATGGGCATGGAGCCCGGACCGGCGATGGCGGAGCTCTTTGGCAAGGCCACCGGCTCCTCGCGCGGGAAGGGCGGGTCGATGCACTTCTTCAGCGAGGAGCAGCGCCTGTTTGGCGGACACGGTATTGTGGGCGCGCACGTGCCGGTGGGCGCGGGCATCGCCTTTGCGCACAAGTACCGTGGCGAAGACAACGTCTGCCTCTGCTTCCTGGGCGACGGCGCGGTGAACCAGGGCGCCTTTCACGAAGCGCTGAACCTGGCGTCGCTCTACGACCTGCCGCTGGTTACGATCATCGAGAACAACCAGTACGCCATGGGCACCGCGGTGGACCGCGCCTCCTCGCAGCCCGATCTCTTTAAGCAGGCCCTGTCGTACGACATGCCTGCGGCACTGGTCAGCGGCATGGACGTGTTTAGCGTCAAGAAGGCGGTGCACGACCACGCTGAAATGGCGCGCAACGGCCAGCCGTCGCTGCTGGAGATCCGCACGTATCGCTACCAGGGCCACTCGATTAGCGATCCCGCGGCGTATCGCAAAGAAGGCGAGCTCGACGACCGCAAGAGCGAAGACGCTATCGTGCGCCTGCAGCGCTACCTTGTGGCCAATGACATTGCCACCGAAGACGAGCTCGATACCATCGACGACGAGCTGAAGCAGGTCGTGCTCGATGCGATCGACTTTGCTGAAGCGAGCGACTTCCCCGACGAAAGCGAGCTCTACGACCACGTGTACGCGCAGGACGACTACCGCTTCCTGAACTAACCTGCGCATTGGCACCCGCGGGCGCGCTGGCCGCCCGCCTCCCCAACGATATTACGTACTGACTGACTGTTTCCTACCCGATGGCTGAACTGCAATTACGTGAAGCAATTCGCGCGGCAATGTCCGAAGAAATGCGGCGCGACGACAAGGTGTTCTTGATGGGCGAAGAGGTCGCCGAGTACAACGGCGCCTACAAGGTGAGCAAAGGCATGCTCGACGAGTTTGGGCCCGACCGCGTTATCGACACGCCGATTAGCGAGCTGGGCTTTGCCGGACTCGGCATCGGCGCGGCCATGAATGGCCTGCGTCCCATCATCGAGTTTATGACGTGGAATTTCTCGTTCGTCGCGTTCGACCAGGTGGTCAACAACGCCGCCAACATCCGCTACATGTCGGGCGGGCAATTTGGCACGCCTATTGTCTTCCGCGGCCCCAACGGCGCCGCCGGACAGCTTGCGGCCACGCACAGCAACTCGGTCGAAGCGATCTACGCCAACTTCCCTGGGCTGAAGGTCATCTCGCCTTCAAACCCGGACGATGCGAAGGGCCTGCTCAAGAGCGCGGTGCGCGACGACGACCCCGTGCTCTTCCTCGAAAGCGAACTCATGTACGGCCTGAAGGGCGACGTCTCGGAGGAGGACGACTACACGCTGCCCATCGGCAAGGCGCGCATTGGGCGTACCGGCGGCGACGTCACCATCGTGGCGCACAACAAGAGCTACCACCTCGCCATGAATGCTGCCGAGGAGCTGGCCACGCAAGGCTACGAGGCCGAGGTCATCGACCCGCGCACCATCAAGCCGCTCGACATCGAAACGATTGTGGAGTCGGTCGTGAAGACGAATCGCCTCGTCATTGTCGACGAGAGCAATCCCTTCACCAGCTTTGCGAGCGAGGTCTCGCAGCAGGTGCAAGAGCGCGCGTTCGACTACCTGGATGCGCCCGTAGCGCGCGTCAACGCCGCCGACACGCCCTCGCCCTATGCGCCCAACCTGTACGAAGCGTACATGCCCAGCGTCGACGAAGCCGTAACCGCCTGCCGCCAGGTGCTCTACGCCGATGCCTAACGCTCTGCGGGCGGGCCCCGCTGCGCATCCCCCATTCCTGTTCTGCTGATACTCACCTGCTGCACAAAACCAACTGTCTATGGCTATCACAATTGAAATGCCCAAGCTCAGCGACACCATGGAGGAAGGGGTCCTTTCCGCCTGGCTGGTCGACGAGGGCGACGCTGTTTCGGCGGGCGACATTCTCGCTCAGGTCGAAACCGACAAGGCCACCATGGATCTGGAAGCCTTCGACGATGGCATCCTCCTCAAAAAAATGATCGATGAGGGCGATGCCGTGCCCATCGGCGAACTGATTGCGGTGCTGGGCGAAGAGGGCGAAGACATCTCTGATCTTGTTGGAGATACGGACGGTTCCGACGATGCCTCAAAGGCTGACGCCAGCTCCGAGGCCGAGGCGGCTTCGGCAGAAGCTGCGTCCTCGCAACCAGAACCTGCACCGTCAGAGACCGAGGCGCCCGCCAGCCCTGCCGGCGATGGCGAACTGGCCGAGCGCACCCCCGAACCCGTCCCGGCACCCACCGATGCGAGCGGCGAGCGCGTGAAAGCCTCGCCCCTGGCACGCCGTGTGGCGCAGGAGCACAACCTGGATCTGGAGAGCGTAGCAGGCAGCGGTCCGAACGGACGCGTTGTACGCAGCGACGTAGAAGCGGCCCTTGAGCAGCGTGAGGCCACGCCCGATGCCGCACCGGAAACAGCTCCCGCCCCTTCAGGCGACGGTGCCCCCACGCCGCAGCCCGCACCTGCCGAATCCGTCAAGATCGATGTGGGCTACGAGACCGAGCCCATCTCGCAGATGCGGAAAGCGATTTCGCGGCGCCTGGCACAGAGCAAGTTCACCGCGCCGCACTTCTACCTCACCATCGACGTCGACATGGCCCGT
>CAZBTM010000066.1:7817-12744 GCA_964494425.1 uncultured Rhodothermales bacterium
CGCATCTCGTACAACGACCTGATCACGAAGGCCTGTGCCCTGGCGCTGCGTCAGCACGACTACGTAAACGCCTCCTACCACGCCGACGAAGGCGAAATCCGCCTCTACGACGACGTGCACGTAGGCGTTGCCGTCGCGATTGACGAGGGGCTGATTACCCCCGTCATCCGCAACGCCGACCAGAAGGGCCTCACGCAGATCGCAGCCGAGACGCGCGAGCTGGCTGGAAAAGCCCGCGACCGCGAGCTGCAGCCCGAAGAGTATGAAGGCGCCACCTTCACCACGAGCAACCTGGGCATGTTCGGCATCGAGGAGTTCACGGCGATCTTGAATCCGCCGAACGCAGCCATCCTCGCGATTGGTGGCATCCGCGACGAGCCCGTGGTCGAAGATGGCGAGATTGTGCCCGGCAAGCGCATGAAGGTGACGCTCTCCTGCGATCACCGCGTGGTGGATGGCGCCGTGGGCGCGCAGTTCCTCGACACCGTACGCGGCTACCTCGAAGACCCGATGACGATGCTGCTGTAACGCCACCTCTCATTCGAATCCAGCCTGCGCCGCAGTGGAATCCTACCGGATTCGGCTGCGGCGTTTTAGTGCGCTTATCCTCGTAGGCCTGTCCTTGTATGTACCGAATCTGGGCGCCACCGAAGCAGGTGGAGCCGAGAATCGTGCTAAACGGGCCCCTCGAAATAGCTCAATATATTGACAGGTTCTGCATGCGTACGAGGCAGAGCCTCTAAACGGCTGCGTCGCACGGCGGAGCCATGCGACGAGGTAGGTCGTAGTCACAGCAGGCAGCACCAACAGGCTGTGCGCGAGAGTCGTACTGATCATGAGATAGCCATCGGTTTCTTCGTATGTCCTTCCCTCCTATACTCGTCGCGAGGCTCTGCCTCGTGACGTCCAAACCGGGAGGCTCTGCCTGCCCCGTGCAGGCTGGCTCCGATGCCTAATCCCCAATCCGGTTATCACGCTGCTCATTGGCAAAGATTTGACCTGGTTGCGGAGCATGGATCCGTCTATGTAGAACGCCCATCTTGTTGGAAGCACACTGCCTCTGCATTGTGCAGGATGCAGAAGCGTCGCTTTTGCGTTGAGAGATGCATCGCAAGAAAAAAAGCCTGTAACATTGGCTGGGACATGGTCGTCTTGAGAAGAGAAAACGAAGCTGGCTTTCCTTCTATTCCATGAACTCTGCCCCTGCATCCACCATGACTATGCTATCTCGAACGCTGGCTCGCCTGCCACAGGTACGGATTTCCTTGACCGGACCTGCGCTGCTGATGCTCACAATGGTCTGGATAAGCACGGCGGGGTGCGCAGGTGCGCAGTCGGATGACGATACGTCGCCGTTGGAGACCCGAAACGACCCCATCACGGTTGAAGCGGGCACGACCACCTCTGATGATGTCGAGAGCCGCAACGGAGCCATTACAATTGGCGAGAATGCCCAGGTAGGCAACATTGTGAATCGCAACGGCGCTATTGTGCTGCAGCAGGGCGCGCAGGCGGCGTCCATCGAAACGCGGAACGGGGCGCTGGTGCTTCGTGGAGCAAACACCACGGGGGGCATTGAATCGCGCAACGGACGCGTCACCATTGGCGCAGAAAGCACCATTGGCGGGGCGGTGGAGACACGCAATGGAAATGTGGACCTTGGACAAGAGACAACGGTGGACGGCGATGTTGAGACGCGCAACGGGTCCATCGAGACCGCAGAGGGCGTGCGTATTCAGGGCGACGTGGAAACGCGGAATGGCACCATCACCCTTTCAGGCACCCAGGTCGACCAGCTGGTTGATGCCCGAAACGGAGACATCCGACTGCGTGCGGGAACGGTCATCCGCGGCGATGTGCGGCTGTTGATGCACGAGGACTGGGACGGCTCTCAGCCGCCAGTGCTCAGCATCGATGGCGATAGCCGCGTGGAAGGGCGTCTGATTGTGGATGAGCGCGCTCGGGTAGAGATTGCTTCGGGGGCTGACGTGCCAGACGTAGAGCGCTTTGCCTCGCGGGAGGCGTGGGAGCGCCAGCAGTAGAGATCGGCCGGTACGCTTTGCTTATCACGGGTCGTACGGTAGCTCAGGGTCGGCAGCGGCCAGGGCACGCTCGGTGTACGTGTAGAGCGCGTCGAGCTGGTCGCGGCTGAGCCACTGGCCCATCAGCGCCAGGGCGTACGTGGCCAGTGCCAGCCCGCCCCCCGCAGGAATCGACCACAGCCAGGGGGCGTCCATCCCCAGGCTCCACTGCGTGCCGCCCACCACGCCGCCCAGCACCGCCACACACACCGCTACAGCATACATGGCCATGAACATCGTCCACACCGATGGGCGCGGCCCGTACACGCCGCGCAGGCGCGTGCCGCCATTCTTGGGCTGGAGGTCAAGGCTGAGTTGGGGCGACCAGAACCAGGCTTCGTCCTTCGGCACGTTGATAATGACGTGCTTGTCGTAGAACGAACCGCGGTAGCCGTCGTCCGACTGCTCAACGTGGGTTTGCAGCGCGTTGACGGCGGCATTGGGCGAGCACGACAGGTGCCGCTCGAATGCCGGACGCATGCGAAGACTGATCATGGCACAGCGGGAATGAGGGAACGAGCTACGAGCGGGCGCGCCCGGCCTGGGCGGCGGCTCCACGTGCGCGTCGTGGATAGTCGGTGATGAGTGCATCCACGCCGCAGGCCAGGAGCGTGGCCATCTCGGCGCGGTCGTTGACCGTCCACACCTGCACCGGCATCTGGCACGCATGGGCCGCCTCCACAAAACGGCGCTGTACCACCCGAATCGGGCCGTACCAGTGCGGCACCTGGAAAGCAGTTCCGGGCGGATCGTACCGGGTGTGCCTCCCCAGCAGGTGACGCGCATAGAACGAAGCCGTCTCGGTCATCGCCATGTTCGTAGGGATACGTGGGCGCAGCGCCCGAAAGCGGTGCAAGATGCTGGCACTGAAGCTGGCTACTACGAGTCGGTCGGTGCGCCCCGTATCCGCAATGAGGTGGCTCATCGCATTGGCGATACGCGGCCCGGCTCCGCCCTTTAGCTCCACGATGAATGGCGTATCTGGGTAGCGCTGCAGCATCTCCCGAAGCGTAGGCAGCCGAATCCCCTCGCCCCGATACGGATACGCGCCGTCCTCGCTCTGCCAGTGGTAGCCCGCATCAAGTGATTGGAGCGTGTGCACAGACAAGTCGCGCACGCGTCCAGTACCGTTGGTGGTGCGGTCAACCGTTGGATCGTGGATTGCGATCAGTTCGCCGTCAGCGGAGAGCTGCACGTCAACCTCCAGCGCCTCGGCGCCCTGGTCGAGGGCCCAGTCGCATCCAGCAATCGTGTTTTCGGGCGCCCCGCCGCGTCCGCCACGGTGCGCAATGATGGTGCAGGCGCGGGTTCCGAATGAGAGAAGCGACATAGAGCACGTTGAAAGCAAGGCGATTACGCAGCAAGTACGCCGAACAGCACCAGTAGTAGCACAATAGGCAGGCCAATCAGAATACTGATAATGAGATTGGCCACGAAGTGATGCCCGAACACCGCAAAGGAGCGCTTTAGGAAGCTGGTGTCAAAGAGCATGGAGTCGGGTACGGAGGCCCCGCCAGATTCAAGTTCTTGAATCCGGCTGCGCAGTGAACGTACTTCGGAGCGCAGAGCATTGAGCTCATCATTGCGGGACGGACCACGGGAAAAGGCGTCGTCAGACATAAATGCGAGGTATATGAAGATTCGGATGGGCGTGGACAGCGCAACATACAACGCATCGCAGAAAAAGTCGAGCGTGTCGATAGGCACCGCTTGCGCCCCGGCACGGCCGTCTCCGGCGGGACTGGCGTAGGCGAACGGTGGACTGTCGGACACAGGCTTTGCTTTCAGGACAACGCCTACTGCTCCTCGCGAGGCTCTGGCACGTGGCCTGCGCCGGCTACGCATCAATCGGAGCAAAATGCGCTGTGAAGTGACGCAGCTGTTTGGGCTCGTGGGTAATCGTGTAGCCGGGCAACTCACGGGTACGCTCCACGATGTCTTCGAAGCACTCGATCACATAGTCGATGTGCGACTGCGTGTACACGCGGCGCGGAATGGCCAGGCGCACGAGCTCCATAGCAGCGGGTTCTTCGGAGCCGTCGGGCTGGCGGCCAAACATCACAGAGCCGATTTCGCAGCCCCGAATCCCACCGGTTTCGTAGAGCGCTACCGCCAGCGCCTGCCCCGGATACTGCAGCGGCGGAATATGCGGCAAGAGCGTTTTTGCGTCGATGTAGACCGCGTGTCCGCCAATGGGCCGCACCACGGGCACACCGAGGTCGGTGAGCGCCTGGCCCAGGTAGCGCGTTGAGGCCATACGATAGGCCAAGTAGTCTTCGCGCACAATCTCCTTCAGGCCCTGCGCAATCGCCTCCAGATCGCGCCCCGCGAGTCCGCCATAGGTGGGGAAGCCCTCGGTAAGGATCAGCTGGTTGCGGGCGGCCTCGGCCCAGGGATCGTTGTTCAGCGCCAGCCCCCCGCCAATGTTGACGAGCGCATCTTTCTTCGCGCTCATGGTCATGCCATCGGCGTGGCTGAACATCTCGCGGACGATGTCGGGCACGCTCCAATCCGCGTACTCCTCCTCGCGCATCTTGATGAAATAGGCGTTCTCGGCAAACCGACACGCATCCAGAAAGAGCGGCACATCGTGCGCCTCGCACACCGCCTTGATGGCTTTCAGATTGGCCAGCGACACCGGCTGTCCGCCGCCCGAATTGTTGGTGATCGTGCACATCACCAGGGGGATGCGATGGGCCTTCTCCTGGAGGAGCGCATCGAGGCGATCCACATCCATGTTGCCCTTGAACGGATGCATATTCGCCGGATCGTGGCCTTCTTCAATGACCAGATCCACCGCCTCCGCCCCGGTGTTCATGGGAAGCACCTTGTCGAAGCCGAAGTAT
>CAZBTM010000067.1:0-2897 GCA_964494425.1 uncultured Rhodothermales bacterium
TGTGCCGCCCCGTCTTCGCGGCGTAGCGCACGGCCCAGCGTGGCCGCTGCCTGGCGCATTGCGACGTGTTCGGTGGCCTGCCGGATCGCATCGGCCAGGCGCGGTGCAGTGAGGTGCTTCTGCGGCACCGGGGCGGGGCCCCCCCCCCAAGATCGCAGACGCGACGCGCCCAGAACAGCTGATCGCCAAAGAAGGGGCACACCACCGTTGGGCACCCGGCGCGTAGCCCCGCCGCTGTGGTCCCGGCCCCGCCATGATGCACCACCGCCGCCACGCGCTCAAACAGCCAGTCGTGGGGCACCTGATCGAGGAGATAGACCGATTCAGGGCAATCGCGTGCGTCCAGTCCACCCCACCCACGCGCCAGTACGCCCCGGCGTCCGGCCTGTGCAAGCGCATCAAGAACAACGCGTGTGGTGTGTGCAGGATCGCCCCCCGCCATGCTCCCAAAGCCCACGTAGACCGGCGGCGGCCCGGCCTCCAGAAACGCCTGCAGTGCGGGCCGCGGGGTCCAGTCCGATGGACGATCCAAGACCCAGTATCCGGTCGTCGTCACATCCTGGCGCGGCCAGTCGGGCGGATTTGGGGCTACATGTGCGCTCCATCCGTTCACGATTGGCACGCGCGTTCCGTCGTCGCGGTGCAGTAGACCGGTGCCCCACGGCTGCGGCGGTAGGCCGTGCTCGGCACGCCACGACGCAAAGAGCCAGCGGGACACCACGCTCACGACTGCCCGCACAAGGTGATGGGTCGCCCGGTTATACGTGGCAGTCAGCCTTCGTCCCAGATTAAACGCCGGAAATCCAGGGTTCGGGTACGCGCTTGTGGGCAAAAACGTAGGGAAAAGCGTCGCCATTGCGGCAGGGATGCCCAGGCGCTCGGCGTAGTGCAGCGCAATCGCCATCTTCGGGTGGTACACCACCACATCCGGATTTGCTGCCTGCGCGGCTGTCCACCCGTCACGAAACAGGGCTCGCTGGATGCGGAAGGACCGTCGAATCAGACGAACAAGCGCACGCATCCCCCCAGCGCTTCCACCGGCCCCGGCAATGGCGGCACGGCCTTCTGGCGTTTCGACGAGCGCCACCAGATCGTCGCTCAGCCGTCCGTACTGCAGCCCGCGCTCCGCCACCAGCGCGGCGTATCGGGTGCTCGTGCATATGGTGACAGCATGCCCCGCGTGGTGCAGCGCTTCGCCAAGCGCTACATACGGCTGCACATCTCCACGCGTACCGATGGTTGCAATAAATACGTTCATGGGCAAGCTACGGTTGATTACAGCCCCGCTGAGGGCTCCTTCTCGGTGTGGTTTTGTTTTCTTACTTGATGCGCGAGGAGCGGATGCATCACACGTAATCGCCTCTTGATGAGAACGTAACTGGGGGCGCCATGATCTCATGCGCCCAACCGCCGCGCCAGCCGCACCAGGCGGCGTATCAGGTTGCGATCGAGGAGCCACACGAGCCCGCCATAGCTGAGGGTGCCTGCCGGAATTGCCACAGCCATCCACATCCCCCCGGACCAGCCCGGCGCGGCGTAGATGCGCAGGGCAACAAGCGCAGCGGCCATGGCTCCAGCGGCCACAGCGGGCACAGCCATGTTGCGCAGGTAGGTGCGCGTGCGCACATCAATGAGGCGTCGGAGCATCCATAGCTCCACCGGTGCCAAGAGATAGGCCCGCCCCACGAATGCGGCAGCAACGGCCACGACGCCAAACTGCACCGCAATGGTGTAAGCGATGACATTGGCAGTCGCATTCATCACGTTGAGTCCAAGGCGCCACTGCGGTTTGTTGCAGGCTAAGAGCACCGCCGGGTTGAAGTAGAAGAGCGCGTGGAGTCCGCCCACCAGCGCCAGCACCTGAAAGACGTGCACGCTATCGGGCACCCACTTGGCACCGAACACGAGCGGGATCAGATCCGGAGCGATGGCTGCTGCCCCCAGAAACGCCGGAAACGCCACAATGCTGGCGGTCTGCGTGCCTTTGTAGAAGGCATCGCGCATCTGGTCGCGGCGGTCTTGCAGCTTCGAGAAGGCCGAAAACGCCACCGAGGACACCGTCTGCGTCACCAGATCCACGCCCGCGGTGTACAGCTTGTACGCCACGTCGTAGAACCCGAGCGCAGCCGGTCCCAGCGCGTACCCGATAATCAGGTTATCGGCGCGGCGGTTCACGTAGTCGAGCAGGTTGGAGCCGACCAGATGGATGCCAAAGGAAAAGAGATCCATGAAGTGGCGTCGCGTAATCTGGCGGCCCGGGCGCCACGGACTGGCGCTCCACAGCACGACAACGGCGGCAGTGCGCTCCGCCAGAAACCAGCCCACCAGGCTCCACACCCCGGCCCCGTAGAGGGCCAGCCCCACACCCACGACTCCGCCGGCACAGCTGGCAGCAAACTCGCGGATCGCCAGCACGCGATACTGCATCCGCCGCTCAAACAGCGCTTGCTGCACGCCTGCCAGTGCCGCCAGCAGAAATGCCGGGGCCAGCGACTGGATAACCGGCCCCAACAGCGGGGTGTCGAAAAGCCGAGCCACCGGATGCGCCAGCGGCCAGCTGGCGGCCATGAGGAGAACGCTGCCTGCCACATTCGCCACGAACGCGGTGTCGAGGTGACCGTCTTCCAGCGTATCCCGCTGAATGATGGCGGCGGCAAAGCCCTGATCGACCAGCACACGCAGCAAAGCGATGTACGTGCCCGCCAGTGCAATCACGCCGAACGATTCCGGCGATAGCAGCTGGGCCAGCACCGCAAACACCACAAACGTGATGAGGCGGCTGCCCCAGTTCTGCACTGCCGACCATGCGACCCCGTGCAGCGCCCGGTCCCGAAGAGCCGCCCAGCGGTCATCCACGCGCACCGGTTACCTGCTGGTACAGATCGATGGTGCGCTCG
>CAZBTM010000067.1:2907-6850 GCA_964494425.1 uncultured Rhodothermales bacterium
CATCCCACCCAAACAGGTCGAGGGGCGCCTCATCCGAGCGCTGAGTTTCGGTGGCCCACTGCAGGCCCGCATCGAGCTTCGACGCCACCAGGCGCCCGTCAAACGTATGCACCCAGCTGCTGCCCACATATTCCTGGAGCTCGCGCATGGCACCGCGAGCCGGTACCATCACTGGACGATTAAACGAGAGGGCCAGAAGCGCCGCGCCGGAGTGCAGCACGTTGTCGTACGGCAGCGCCACCATGTCGGCGGCCGCCATGTAGGTGGGCACCAGATCGGTCGGGATGAAGCGCAAGTCCAGCCGCACACGCGGGTTCGAAGCAGCCGCATATTGCAGCGCCTCGCGCAGCGAACTGCTTGCGGGGTTGCCGGCCACGAGCAAACGAGCGCGCGAATGCTCCATCGACGTGAACGCTCGGATGAGCCGTCCCACATTCTTGTACGGGCGGATGCGGCCAATGTACAGGATCACCGGCACATCGTCGTCAATGCCCAGCGCCTCGCGCCCGTCAGCCCGCGGCATCGGATCCGGGTAGGCCGTGCGGTAATGGCCGTGTGGCACCACCTTCGAGGGCACGCGCTCCAGCCGCGGATGCTGCGTACGCGCCAGCTCGCGCCCGGTCGCGCTCAGACTGATGTAGCCGTCGACCTGCGGAATGAAACCCCTCCAAAACAGGCGCTCCAGCAGCGGATGGTAGTTGTCGTGCGGCCCCAGGTCGTGCACCGTCCACACGACCGGAATGCCGCGCGCTCGCGCCCAGGCCATCAGAGCAAGCTCGGCCGTCATCATCCCGCCAGCGCGCGCCAACGATGGGTAGCTGAGCACGTCATCGGGCCAGTGCACATGCCACAGGTCGTAGGAGCCCTTCAGGGCGCGCTCTGGCGTGAACTCATGTACCTCAATGCCATGATGCTCCAGCGCCTCGCTGAGGAGACGATTGTACGGGTTGCCTGTAGTGTTTGCGTATGCCGGCCAGGCCAGAACTTTCATAGGGGGATACGGCAAGTGAGTGCAACAGCGAGCGCGGCCTCATGAAACCGCAGTAGTACAGCGTGCCTAATTTCGATCTTGGCCTGTCCAAACGCAAGCCCTCTTCTGCAGTCTGCTTCATTTGTAGGGCTTGTTCATGCATACCGCATTGGTTCGTATTTTCCCTGAACCATCTCGTCCCTACACCACCCACCGCTGGTCCGTTGGAGGCGAACCACAGCTGTAGTTTCTAATACGAGAAGATGAATGCACCGTCTCTCCCAAGAAGCCTACCGGCTCGCATGCCAACGCCAGATGTCCGCGATGAGAAACAGCGCATCCAGCCGCACGCTGCACCATCCCGATCCGTTAGCATTGTAGGATGCGGATGGGTAGGACTCGCTGTCGGGCGCGCACTGGCGCAGCAGGGGTACCCCGTTCGAGGCAGCACCACGCGCTCCTCCCGTCGTAGCATGCTTACAGAGGCGGGCATCGAGCCCTTCGTAACTACGTTCAGCCCCGAGCCCGAGCCCGCCGTTCCCGAACTGTTTCGCAGCGATGTGCTCATCTGCACGCTGCCGCCTGGGCGCTCCAACGCCAACGAAGCCCCGTATGCCGACCAGATCGCGGTGCTGATGGCGCAGGCGCAGGCCCACGGCATCGAGCGGGTCATCTACACCAGCTCCACGGGCGTGTATCCGCCTACGGAGGGCCCCGTCACCGAAGAAGCCGTCGATCCGCGCACGCCACATGGAGCTGCCGCCCCCCGGCGATCCACCGCTGAGGCCGTGCGCTCAGCCGAGCAGATTGTGGTTACCGCATACCCAGAACGCGCCGTGATTCTGCGCCTGGGCGGACTGTTTGGCCCCGAGCGCCATCCCGGACGCTTCATTTCTGGACGTACGGAGGTAAGGCGTCCCGAGGGCCCCGTAAACATGGTGCACCAGCAGGATGTCATCGGCACCATTCAGACGGTTGTTGAGCAGGACACGGTGCAGGGCGTGTTTAACGTCGTTGCACCGGAGCACCCCACGCGGCGCGCCTTCTACGAAGCGGCGGCTCGCGACTACGGGGGCGATCTGCCCACGTTTGCAGATGATTCTAACACGAAAGGAAAGCGTGTGGTATCCACCAAGCTCATGGATACACTCGGATACGTGTTTACATATCCCGACCCAACGGCCGCATTTCGCCAAGAAGCATAGCCTCCAATACGCCCGCTTCATACACAAAATAGATTACCTATCACATCTCAGGAAGATAGAGGTGTAACGTTCTGTACAAAGGCGTGTACAGACTGGGTGTGTGCTTTCTTTTATCCGTCCGCACACCGTTTGTATACGTTGTGCCTTGAGCGACGAACGCTTTTCCACTTTTCCCCGAACGCGCTATGTCTACCGCCGTCTCCCCGACCGACTCTTCGGCTCGCTTGCGATGTACCGACCGCACCACGCTGCCCAGCCGGTTTGCCACGGTGCGCGCGCAGACGGAGCAGTTCTGTGAGCCGCTACACACCGAGGACTTTGTGGTGCAGACCGAAGAGCATGTGAGTCCCACCAAGTGGCACCTGGCCCACACCACCTGGTTTTTTGAGACCTTTGTGCTGGAGCCCCACCTGGAGGGCTTCGAGCCCCTGAATGAGCAGTATGCCTATCTCTTCAACTCCTACTACATTCAGGCGGGCGAGCGCCACTGCCGCGACCGCCGTGGGTATATCTCGCGTCCTACGGTGAGCGAGGTCTTCGAGTATCGTGCTTTTGTGGATGAGCAGGTCCACGCGCTGCTCGGCCAGGCCAATGCGGCCACGATGGACACCATTGCTCCGCTGATTGAGCTTGGCATCCACCATGAGCAGCAGCACCAGGAGCTCATGGTCACCGACATGAAGCATGTCCTGTCGGTCAACCCGCTGCGTCCGTCGTACCGCGACGACCTGCCCGAAGCCCGTCCCGACGCGCCCATGCCGCTGCGCTGGGTCGACTTCGACGAGAGCCTCTACGAAATCGGGTATGATGGCGATGGCTTCCACTACGACAACGAAACGCCCCGCCACCGCACCTACGTACAGTCGTTTCAGCTTAGCAATCGCCTGGTAACCAACCGCGAGTACATGGCGTTCATGGACGATGGCGGCTACGAGCGCCCTGAGTTGTGGCTCTCGGCGGGCTGGTCGACCGTGCAGGAGCGCGAGTGGACCGAGCCGTACTACTGGGAACGCCACGATGACCAGTGGTACGTGTACACCCTTGGGGGACTGCGCGAGGTCAACCCCGATGAACCCGTCTGCCACCTCAGCTACTTCGAGGCCAACGCCTTTGCCCGCTGGGCCGACGCGCGCCTACCCACCGAAGCCGAGTGGGAAGTTGCCGCCGAAGGGCTGCCCGTGCAAGGCAACTTCGTAGAAGACGACGCCTACCACCCTCAGGCCCTCACGGCAGATGCCCCCGGCCACACGCCAACCCACGGCAACGGACCGCTGCATCAGATGTACGGCGATGTATGGGAGTGGACGCAGAGCCACTACTCGCCGTATCCGGGCTACAAGCCGCTACCGGGCGCCATTGGCGAGTACAACGGCAAGTTTATGTGCGGACAGTTCGTGCTACGCGGCGGCTCCTGTGCCACATCGCAGACCCACATCCGGCCCACCTACCGCAACTTCTTTCATCCCGATGAAGCCTGGCAGTTTATGGGCCTGCGCCTGGCTCGCACCCCGCAATAACCTGCGCTTGATGCGTTATGGGAACGGGGCGAAGCTGCAGCATGCGGCTTCGCCCTGCTTCGTATTATCCGACTTATCTTTCCGTTGTATGGCTTCCTCAATTCCTTCAACCGCACTTAAGCCGGGGGTTCACCCGCTGACCGACGGCCCGCGCACTACACAGTCCATGAAAGACGACGTGCTTCATGGGCTGTCGCAAACGCCTAAGCACCTCCCGGCTAAGTATCTCTACGATGAACGAGGCTCGTCGC
>CAZBTM010000067.1:6860-11192 GCA_964494425.1 uncultured Rhodothermales bacterium
TGACATGGACGCTCATGCAGGATCGAGAGCGGCGCTCATTGAGTACGGCAGTGGTACGAGCCAGAAGACCCATCGGCTGCTGAAGGCGCTGCATGACCCAGCGGCATACATACCGATCGACATTGCGCGCGAGCACCTGCTGAGTGCGTCTGAGCGCATTGCTGAGGCGTTTCCGGAGCTCCCCGTTTTTCCCGTGTGGGCCGACTACACCGCCTCCGTCCCCATGCCGGTGCCTGCCGAGGCATATTCCCGCGCCGTTGCGTTCTACCCTGGCTCCACGATCGGCAACTTCTTGCCTGAACAGGCCGTCGCGTTCTTGCAGCAGGTGCGCACCCAAGTTGGAGCCAACGGCGGACTGCTCATCGGGGCCGATCTCAAGAAAGACCCCGACCGCCTGCGCCGCGCGTACGACGATCCACAGGGCGTAACCGCCGCGTTCAACAAGAACATCTTGGGGCGCCTCAACCGCGAGCTGGACGGCGATTTTGCCGTCGACCAGTTCGCCCACGAAGCCCGCTGGGTGCCTAAACACAATCGCATCGAGATGCATCTGGTGAGCCAAACCGAACAGACGGTTCAGGTGGCGGGGCAGTCGTTTGCATTTGAGGCAGACGAGTCGATCTGCACGGAGTACTCGCACAAGTATACCCTTGCAGGGTTTGAGGCCCTGCTTGCCCGTGCCAACTGGCAGATTCGTGCAACGTGGACCGATCCCGACCGCTTGTTCAGTATGCACTATGCTGAGCCTACGGCGAGGGACGTTGCAGATTCATAATGGTTATGGGAAACGACGCCGCGATCCATCGCTTCCAACGGTACGCTTCCTTGAATGAACCCTCTATACGATTATGGCAAACGCATTTGCATTTGGGATCGCCATTGAGCCTGGCACCCCCGATGAACTGGCACTCACCATTGTTGAGCGCGATGATGAGGACGACCAGGTTTTTGTGGTACGGCGTACGCTTACGGAACCTATTGACGACTCGGTAGACGATGTGGCGAAAGAGGTGCAAAATCGCCTGGCCGAGAGCCCATACACGGCGCGGTCCTCCGTCATTGTGTATGTGAACAACGAATCTGGCACAGCCCTGGCCAACGCGTTGAGCGATCGGGGCATGCGTCCGGTGCGGGTGCACGTACGGGTGACCGACGAAGGGGCTGCCGCTGAATCGGAAGGGGAAGCCGTTATCGACGCCCGAGAGGAACTCTTCTCGTTGAGCGCAGCCCATCGCACAGGCAACTTGCGCCTGGAGCACCGCACCACCGAAGATGCAGCCCGCCTGGCCCGCACTCTGGGGCATCTTATTGACGACAGCAGCGAAGGCACCGAAATCAGCACCGATGTGCTCGATATGCAAGGCATGAGCGCGCTGCTGGCCTACTGGTGGAGCACCGAGCAGACCACAGACCCCACCGAACGCCTGCGGGCAGACCTCCCCGGCACCGAGGCAACACGCCCAACCCCGTAGCCCCCCGTGCCCGTGATGCGTGTTGGGCGATGCCCCCCAACCGGCACACCTCCCCACCGATTTTGCATAAAATCATGGGCATTCCATCAAAAAGCCAACGACGGCGCTGGTTTTCAGCGCCGTCGTTGCGTAGTGTGTGAAGCCTACAATATCGCGAATACCTACAACGTCGTAACGCCTTCTTATGGATCACCCGTGGCACGACATCTCCATTGGCCCTGACGCCCCCGACATCATCGAAGTTATTATCGAGATTCCGCAAGGGGGGAAAGTAAAGTATGAGCTCGACAAAGACAGCGGGATGCTGCGTGTCGACCGCATGCTGTATTCGTCGGTCGTATATCCGGCCAACTACGGGTTTATCCCACAGTCTTACGCCGATGATGAAGACCCGCTCGATGTGCTCGTGCTTGCGCAAGAGCCGGTTGAGCCGCTCTGCCTGCTGCGTGCCCGCCCCATTGGCCTGATGAGCATGGTGGACGAAGGACAGGAGGATGCGAAAGTCATCTGCATTCACGTTGACGACCCGGCATTCAACGACTATTACGACATATCGGATCTGCCCGAGCATCGTCTACGCGAACTGCACCAGTTCTTCCAGGATTACAAGAAGCTGGAGGATAAGGAAGTGCTCGTTAAGGACTTTTCGGATGCAAGCGTAGCTCGCGAGACGGTGTTGAAAAGCATGGAGCACTACAAAGAAATGTTTGGGGCTCCCACTACTGGTGCGTAGTGACACGCGCCACTCAGAGCCTGTACTGTGTGAGGAGCGAGGCGAAAACGGGAAGTCATGCTGGTTGTACAGCACGGGCGAACGGCACCGAACGCGTTCGGCACAAGTTACTCCGTTCGCCCCCGCCGGAGACGTCTGCGCCGTGTGGCGCTCCCAGTCTCCAGCTCCTGCCGGTATATTTCCTCCATCATGTAGCGTTCAACCGCTACCTAAAAATCGAACAGCGAGCGTGGCTTAGTCTGTTCCAGCGTAATAATCACCTTCTTCCCTTCGGGTTTAACGGATGCCCGGGCTTTCGTTACAGCAATGCGCCGGAACGACCACCCACTTGAAATCGCCTCATTGACCTCCTCAAGATCCTCAGCAGTCGCGTCGTAGGGCACGACGAACTTCTTTGTTCGCTGCGGCGCACTATCGTCACTTCGAGACTCCTCGGAAGCATCTGCAGACGCTTCCGTGCGGTCGTTTGCAATGCCGTGTCGGAGCACATTGGACAGGAGCTCTTCAGAAAGACTAACCTCCAGGTCCGACGTGTCGGCGGATGCCGGAGGTGGAGTGGTATCAGAAGACACGCCATCGCCGCCTACAGCTGGCTTATCGCCTGCAGAGGCGCCGCTGGGCGCATCGCGGTCAGACGTTGCCGAAGAGCGGTCATCCGTGCTACCTGAAGACGCACGACCTAAAGAGTCGTCGGACGTACTATCGTCTTGTAGGAGCGGATCGTCTTCAGGTGAGTCGAAAAAATCCTGGAAGATCGAAGACAAGGACAAAAGCATAGGCGTGTAGGCTACCGGGTTCAGGGATCCGGATTATGAGTTGGAGGCATGGGCACTGCGGCGCTTCTCGTTTTGTTGAATCGTGCGATACACGTCGCCATACCGCTCCAGGCGGTCGCTCACCTCGCGCGTGAGCGCTTCGTACTCGGCGGCCCCCTGAGAGTCGGGCGCATGTTCGTAAATCGACTCACCGTGCCCCGGGGCCGATTCCAACGCAGGGTCTTTGTGGATAACTGTGTCGAAGACCTTGCCGCCATAGTGCTTACGCACTTGTTCAATGACAGCCTCAGCATCCTCGTCACGTTTGGGAACTCGCGTCATGAGCACGCCCAGCACAGGAGCCGCCTCCCCCATGTTCTGGCGTACGTTATGCACCACTTCGCCCAGACTGATCACCCCTTCAAGCGAAAGGTACGAAGGTGATACCGGAATGATAAACCCGTCGGCAGCCACCAGCGCATTGATCGTAAGTAGCGAGGTGGATGGAGCACAATCGACAATGACAACGTCGTAACGATCATTGACCTCGTCAACGATGCGCTTCAGATGCTTCTCGCGGTGCTTGGTGTTGCCCAGCCGGGTGTCGGCGTTTGAGAGGCGGAGCGAACCCGTGAGCAGGTCAAGATTCGGAATAGAGAGGTCTCGGATGGACCGGTCAAGGGGGGCATCCCCAAAAAGCACATCGGCGGTTGAGGGGTTGAGCTGCTTACGGGGTACCCCCAACGAAAGCGATGCCGACCCCTGGCTATCCAGGTCAATGAGCAGCACACGCTTCCCCTCACGAGCAAGTCCTACCGAAAGGTTGATGCTGGTTGTCGTTTTTGCAACGCCGCCTTTGTTGTTAACAATAGGTATGGTTTGCAGCATAGTGCTAATAAAGCCTTGAAAAGAAACGGGTTAGGGAGACGACCAAACGCTTCTGAGCAGAACGTGTGGGACGCGAGCGCCGGAGCACGAGACCATGTGGCCCTCCGGCTCTACATTGGGTACGATGAACTATTACCTTTGCGTGAGACAAAAGCCTCCATCACAGAATTACATTTACAAGGTACGACAGACCAGTGCAGAAAACGGTTTCATCCGTTTACACCGCAAATAGCGCACCAAACCGTTACAGTTGGGAGGTATACCCGGAGCGCGGATGCAAAGAGAACGAGAGTGTCCCACTGTACGCAGTTGAGCACTTTTGTGGAACGCACAGAAGATAAAGCGTTTGCCGTTCTCGTTCCTTACGCTACGCAAGGTAAAGAGAAGTTTGACGTAGGGGCAGCAGGGCACAGAGGGCGTGCAGAACAGCGAAAACGCTGTGTTCTACAAGACTACGGGAGTGAGGAAGAGACGGTGCTTGACG
>CAZBTM010000067.1:11202-12725 GCA_964494425.1 uncultured Rhodothermales bacterium
CTATTACCTTTGCGTGAGACAAAAGCCTCCATCACAGAATTACATTTGCAGGATACGACAGACCAGTGTAGAAAACGGTTTCATCCTTTTACACTGCAAATAGCGCACCAAACCGTTACAGTTGGGAAATAGATCCGTAGCGCAAATGCGGAAAGGATAAGAGTGTGCCAACTGTACGTAGTTGAGCACTTTTATGGAACGCACGGAAGATAAAGCGTTTGTCGTTCTCGTTCCTTGCACTATGCAAGGTAAAGAGAAGTCTGACGCAGGGGCAACAGGACACAGAAGTCGTGCAGGACAGCGAAAACGCTGTGTTCTACAAGACTACGGGAGTGAGGAAGAGACGGTACTTGACGCAGTCGCTCCTTGAATTCCACCCAACACCGCATCGTAATTTGCCCACCGCTGGGTAATTTCTCCAGTCAGGGCACGATACTGCTTTGCTGCTTTTGAGCTTGGTGCGTACGTAAAGAGCGACTGATGACGCTTCTGCGCTTCCTCGACCACCTGGTCTTCGGGGATGGCTGTCTCAAATACATTGCGGTGGTAGTGATTCCGGATTTCGCGGGTGGCATCCTCCATCTCGGAGCGGTGCCGGTCGATGCGCGTAAGCGCAATTCCGGAAAGCGCAAGCGTATTGTCGTAATCGGAGCGTGTGCGCGACACGACTTCCCCAATACTCTTAAGCCCCTGCATCGACAGATACGAGGGAACCGTAGGAATGAGCAGGTCTGTCGACGCCATCAACGCATTGAGCGTAACCGAAGAGATAGCAGGGGGGCAGTCAAGCAGAACCGTATCATATGTCTCAGTGATCGAGCGGTCTGAAAGCGCCTGAGAGAGCTGCTGTAATCCTCCGTTTTCGGAGTTGAGACGCAGCCCGGCATGCGCCAAGTCGAGGGAAGCGGGCACCAGGTCGATGCCCGGCCACACATTGTGGTAACAGGTGTCCGTCACATCACGATCGTTGAATAGCACGTCCGCAATCGACGGGCTGCTGGTCAGTTCTTGGCGCGAAAGTCCCATCGCAAAAGAGGCCGAGCACTGGCTGTCCAGGTCCAACAAAAGCACGCGCTGACCACTCTCGTTCAGGGCAGCGGCCACGTTCAGCGTCGTGGTCGTTTTGCCCACGCCTCCCTTGTGGTTCATTATGGATAAAATGTGCATCTATGTGTCCTTGTTTGTACTACAGTTACGCTAACACGGCTTGTCATTTACACCATGGTAAGACACGCAGGCATGTGGCAAGCCCCGAAACTGCCCATGCCTGAAAGCGCCGTGCTTCGATATTGGGCTATTTGCTCCAAGAAAACCAACCGGAGGGCCGTCGAGAAGTGCACGCTCTTTTGAGAAGATGATGTTTCCTCTACGCATCGTTACAATCCAATCCATGACTCCTGTTACGACTATGCAACGAAAAAGGGCTATCGGAGACATACATGAGATCCCCACACGAGCCGAAGGCAACCGGCACGGCAAACATCGTGGGCAAAGCCTCAACACCCTGGACATACCACCGCCGC
>CAZBTM010000068.1:0-3776 GCA_964494425.1 uncultured Rhodothermales bacterium
ACTGTTGGATCTGTTACAGCGCCGTACGGTACAGTTTTGCGTCTTTTCTGTCTGCTCATCGGAGCCAATATCACGATGCCGCATCCGCACATTCCTGACATGAACGCTTACCGCAATTCCGTCAATGAGGCCGTCACGTTTGTGCGCAACGCGCTGGGCACGACGCCGGTGCCGCCCGTGGCGCTGGTGCTGGGCACTGGACTGGGCGCGCTGCACGAAGACATTGAGGTGGAGGTGCGCCTTCCGTATGCCGACATCCCAGGGTTTCCTACATCCACCACGTCCATGCACGAGGGCGAACTGCTGATGGGGCGGCTGGGCGCGACGCCGCTCATCGAGGCGGCAGAACTGAACCGTGCTGGGCGCGACGCCGGTGCTGGCTATGAACGGGCGGATGCATCTGTACGAGGGCTATACCGCGCACGAGGTGGCGTTTCCGGTGCGCGTGCTGGGCGTGCTTGGGGTGCAGACGCTCCTACTCTCCAACGCCGCCGGTGGATTGAATCCACAGTACGCCACGAGCGATGTAGTGCTGATTACCGATCACATCAACGAACAGGGCACCAATCCGCTCATTGGGGCGAATGTGGAGGCCTGGGGCCCGCGCTTTCCGGATATGAGTGCGCCGTACGATCCAGAGCTCGGTACGCTGGCGCGGGAGGTCGCGCTGCAGCACGGAATAGAGCTTCACCGAGGCGTCTACCTGGCCGTGCCCGGTCCGCTGTTAGAGACGCGGGCCGAGTATCGAAAAATGGGCGATGCAGGGGCCGACCTGGTGGGCATGAGCACCGTGCCCGAAGTCATTGCCGCGCACCACATGGGCGTGCGCTGCCTGGCGGTCTCTGTTGTGACTGACATGTGTCTGCCTGATGCCCTGGAGCCGGCTACGCTCGATGCCATTGTTGCTGCAGCTGCAGAAGCGCGTCCGCAGGTGAGTGCGCTGTTTGAGCAGCTGGTGCAGCAGGTGGAGGCATAACGCGTGTAGCTTGTGCTACTGCACCCGTGCAATCCAGTCGGAAAAAGCGTTCAGAAAGCGCACCAGGTAGTCGCGGGTGGATTCGTCGGTGAGTGTGCCGTCGTCGATTTTCTCGTGGGCACGGGCCATCAGGAGCTGCGGCTGGGGCATGCACAGGGCATTCACCGCGTCGAGCGAGGGGCGCAGTTGGCTCTGTGCGCGGGCGGTGCCGGTAGAGCCGGGACTCGCGCCCATGATGGCGGTGGGCACCTCGCGGATCGGGGCCTCGCGGGGCGGACGCGACAGCCAGTCGATGGCGTTTTTGGTGACGGCCGGCACGCCGTGGTTGTACTCGGGCGTGGCGATGAGCAGACCGTCGGATGCACGCAAGGCGGCGCCCAGATCAGACACCGCCTCGGGAAGACCCGCAGCCTCCACATCCGCATTGTACAGTGGCACGTCATCCAGATCGAAAATGCTGATTGACAGCGTTTCGGGCGCTATGTCGCGCGCAGCGCGCAGCAGTGCCCGGTTGTAGGAGCCCTGTCGCAAACTGCCTGCGATGCCAAGTACAGAGAAAGACGATGTATCCATAGTAAAACGGTGGCGTAGGTAAAAGAGGGGTGCGTGGGGGAATGGCCCTGATGCGAGAATTACTGCGGCGGCATAGGCTGGTCGCGTTCGAGGCGGGAGCGGTCCCAGCCGCCAAGGGTGGCGCCGGCCTCGTAGGTGCTCTGCAAGAACCCGCGCAGCGTGGCATCGGGATCGGGCGCGGTGCGCACGGCCTCGTAGGGCAGCACAAACTCGCCCAGATCGCTGTGGTAGGAGGCGGCCTCCGGCGTTACGTCGGCATCGCGGAAGCCATCGGGTTCGGGGTACATGTACGTGTAGAACGCGGCCTCGCCCACGCCAGCGCCCGGCCAGAACCCAGCGCTCGACAGCTCGCGCGAGTACGCCTCCTTCATGACCCAGTCGGCACAGTTGGGCACGCCGCCCGGATGCTCCGGGGCTTCGCGCCCCGAGAAGCGCGTGGCGGCCAGGTCGAACGCGCCCCAGAACAGATGCACGGGGCTGGCTTTGCCCAGGAAATCGGCGCGGAATGCCTTGAGCACGCGGTTGGCCTGCACAAGGGCCCGCCCAAAGCGATGCACGGCGTCGGCGTCGTAGGCAGCGTGCGTGGTATCCTCCGCAAATGGAATGGCCTCCTCGACTTCCACCGGGCGCGCCATGATCTGTACGGGCACGTCCAGGGCTGTTAGCGCTTGCATCACCGCCTCATAGAACGCCGCCACCGTCATGGGGCGCAGCGCAAGGGTCCGCTCGTCGCCGCGCGCGGTGCTAATGCGAAGCACGTGCGCGACCCAGTCGACCTCGATGGAGAACGGCCCGTTGTCGTGTGGAATCGACGAGGTAGTGAGGCCCCGCGGCGTCACGTAGAGCGCCGCGCCCCACGAGTGGTTGATCCATGGGCTCTGCGCAAGACGAATCTTGCCGATGATCTGCAGCCACATATGCACCGTGCTGCAAGTCGCCTGCCATTCAGCAAGCGAAGGGAGGGCGGGCCACTTCGACGTATCAGACATAGGAAGTCGGGCGATTGGGACCGAGACAAGTTGATGAATCAGAGTAACATATGGCCGGCTATCGTGCAAGCCCGTGTAGCGTGCCGTCTCTGCAGCGAGCATCTCTGTTGTCAATGCCAGGAGGCCCGTTAGGCTCCAGCGGATACCGTAGCGGCGTCTTCCAGCAGCCGTTTGCGGGCTGTTTTGGCAGTTTCGGCGGTACGAAGGGATTCGATGGTTTCATTGGTCTGAATAAGCTCGGCTGTCGCTGCCAAGTGTTGCAGATACCGGTCGGTAGACACGGTGCGTGGCACCAGGAGCACCAGCACCACATGGACCGGGCCGCTGGTGTGCTTTGGGCGTACACCGTGGGCGCTGATGCCGACGAGGAGCGACGACTGCTCCACATGGCGTGTATGGGCGGCGTAGAGCGCCACGCCGGGGCGCAGCTCCGGCGCGTAGCCTTCAGCGTCCAGCAAGTCTGGGAGTACGGCTTCGATGACGTCGGGGCGGTCGCCAAGGGCACAGCGCATGACGTGGCGGAGCATGTCGTCGGTATCGACATCAGGCAGGCCCATGACCACGCACTCAGGGCGCAATGCCTCAGACAGCACGCCGGAGTCGATGCGGTCGGGGAGGCTGCTGGGGCCGGGGGCAAACCGCTCCTCAGACATGTACACGGTTAGGAAGGTGTGATCGTCGAAGCGCTGAGCGATGAGGCCCGGCAGCCGGTCAAGGCCGGGGCGCCAGGCAATTGAGCCTTCGCGTTCGTTCAGGAGCACCACCAGGTCGTTGGGCTCCACCAAGTCGTCGAGTGTGGTAACGAGTTGCCCCCAGCGGTCGAGCGTCTGCGTGGTCCACGGCACGGCAGGCTTCGTAGCGTCGATACGTCGAGCCAGCGGCTTCATAGAGGCTTCGGCAGCGACCACGACCAGCTCAAGGCCAGCTTGGTTGCACAGCACCTTGATTGCGCGTATAGCATCTGCAAATCCCGATTCGCGGTCGGCGTACGGCGGCACGGCCAGCACCATGCGTGTGTGCGTGTTCATGGGATGCACAAAGCGACTCACAATGATCATTTGGCGGGTGCGCTCCAGCAGCTGATCAAGCACGCTGCCAAAGATGTACTCCCGTGCAGTGCTCTGCCCGTGCCACCCAATGACCACGGTCGAGATGCGCTCTTCCTTGATGGCGCCTTGGGCGATCTCCAACCCGAAGGGCGTTTTGTGCTGGCCGTGGTGGCGCTGAGCAACAATAGT
>CAZBTM010000068.1:3786-12685 GCA_964494425.1 uncultured Rhodothermales bacterium
TTGATGGCGCGTACCATCCCGTTCACCACGTTGTAGTCGATGCGTGTGCTCGGCATTACGGGCACCTCAGAGGCCGCAGCGTGCAGCACCGCTTTGCTAAGCATCGACTCGCCGCGTGCCACATCCCCTTCCACGTTGGGGCCGTCGCGGACGACCGTGGTGGGGTAGATTGCTTCTTCAGAGGCATCGGCGCGCAGCAGCACAGCCACATCCATCAGGTCGTTGGCAGATTCGGGATTCGACAGGGGCACCATGATGCGCTGCGGCACATCGGTTGGGTTGTAGGCAGCGCGCTCAGCCTGTAGCGCCAGTTCGCGCCCGTATTTCTCGACGAGCGACGGCCCCAGAATGCTTGTGACGAGAATAAGCAGAATGACGGCGTTGACCAGGGCCTCGCTAAAGAGCCCCATTTCAAATCCGATGAGCGTAACGGCCAGTGTGGCGGCTGCCTGTGGAGTAGAGAGGCCAAAGATGACCCAGCGTTCGGTGCTGGAATAGCGATAGATCCACTGCACCGCCTGGGCGGCGATGTACTTGCCGCCCCACACCAGGGCCGTGAGCAGCCCGGCCAGCAGCCACACCTCCAGGCCCTGCACCAGCACGGAGGCATCCACCAGCATGCCCACCGAGATAAGGAAGAAGGGGATGAACAGCGCATCGCCCACGAACTTGATGCGCAGCATGAGCGCGCTGCGTTCGGGCACCAGCCGGTTCAGGGCAATGCCCGTCATGAACGCGCCAATGATGGGGGCCAGATAGACCAATTCGGCAGCGTAGGAAGCCACAAACACCACGGCAAGCAAAAACACAAACTCCATGTCGGCCTGCCGATCAGAGCCCTGGAAGAAGGTGCGTCCCAGGCGCGGAAGCGCGAAGAAGATGACCACGCCGTACCCGCCGACCAGCACTGCAAACTGCACCCAGAAAAGCAGTCCGCTCTCGCCCGAGACCAGCGCCGACACAATTGCCAAGATGAGCAGCGACACCAAGTCGGTCACCATGGTGCCGCCCATCGTCATCGTGACTGATGGGTTCTTGGCGATGCCCAGGCGCTCGGCAATCGGATACGCCAGCAGTGTGTGCGACCCCACCACCGCGCCCACAAGGAGCGCCGTCATCAGGTCCCAGCCCATGAGATAGTGGCCCGCGGCCAAGGCCAGAAGCTGCGGTACGAGGAACGAGATGAGACCGAACACGAAGCTGCGCCCCTTCTGCTGCGCAAACTGATTCAGGTCCATCGACAGGCCCGCCGTGAACATGAGATACAGCAGGCCCACCGTGCCCAGTAGCTCGAAGGTATCGCCACGTTCGAGCAGTCCAATGGCATTAGGCCCGACGATAGCGCCCGCCACAATGAGCCCGACCAGTCCCGGCACACCCAGGCGCCGAAACAGCATGGGAGCCAGCAGCACGATGAGCATCACCGTGGCAAAGATGAGCACCGGGTTGGCAATAGGAAGTGAAATCATACATGTTCGAGGTCCCGAAAGGCACCGTCAGTCCAAGGCAACAGCAACAAAAAGCAGCACCTGCCGCAAAGCAGATGCTGCATAATAGGCATTGGGCGGGCCGTTCGCAGATGCAAGGCGCGACTCATGCTGTGAAGATCGAGCGCAGATGTGTTAGGCGGTTTACCGGTGCTCGGCATTAAGGGGGAGCGAACTGGCATCCAGCCGATGCTGGTCAATGAGCGTGTTCTGTGCATCGATCAACTCACACGGCGCGGCGGTGGGATGCAAAGCTTGGAGTCCGTACAGATGGCACCTGGCAGATTCGGAATCAGGACAGGAAGAGCACGCAGGATTCGATGCGTGCAGCGTCTCGCTGGGGCGGTACAGCGCATTGTACATGCAAATGGTGTGAACCTTGCGGGTGGGGCCTCGTTTTAGAGAATTAGTGCCGTACACAACACGCCATCTATCTACGTCCTGCATGCCGATTGACACGCTCAAATCCAAACGCCGCCTGGTGGAGGAGTACGGCCTGGACGACCGGCAGGCCGAGGGCATTGTGGAGCTAATCGCGCAGTCCGAAGAGCGCGGCGCCACTGCCAGCGACGTGGACGCCGCCAAGCGCGAGATTTTGCTCCACCTTGAAAATGAAATAGCGTCTGCTGAGGAACGCACCAACAAACGCATTGAGCAGATGCGCCTTGAAATGGAGCAGATGCGCCGCCAGATGTTGCAGTGGATGCTGGGCATTGCGGCGTTCATCACCGTGCTGCTCACGTTCTTTGAGTATGTGCTGTGAGAGACGCACCGCAGACCGCTTTTCTTGTGTGCTCTCCACACGCTTTTCCCGCACCAAAGCCGGCCCGGCCGTTGATAACGACCGGTGCAGGAGCCTATCTTGCGTGTGGTTCTTCGTTCGCATTTTTGCTGCATCGTTCTGCCTCTACCTGTGGATACCAAATATATTTTCGTAACGGGCGGCGTAACGTCGTCGCTCGGCAAAGGCATTTTTAGCGCGTCGCTGGGACGCTTGCTCGAAGCGCGTGGGCTGCGCGTCACCATTCAGAAATTTGACCCGTACATCAACGTGGATCCGGGCACGATGAATCCGTACGAGCACGGCGAGGTGTTCGTAACGGATGACGGGGCCGAAACCGATCTGGATCTGGGCCACTACGAGCGCTTCCTGGGGCGGCCCATGAGTCAGGCTAACAACGTGACCACCGGGCGCGTCTACCTGGAGGTGATCACCAAGGAGCGCGAGGGCGCCTACCTGGGCAAAACGGTGCAGGTGGTGCCGCACATCATCGACGAGATTAAGCACTGGATGCGCAAGCTCGGCACCAGCGGCGATTACGACGTTGTTATCACCGAGATTGGGGGTACCGTGGGCGACATCGAGAGCCAGCCGTATCTGGAGGCCATTCGCCAGCTTCGGAACGAGCTCAAACCGCACACGCTCATCGCGCATCTTACGCTTGTGCCGTACCTGCGCGCTGCAGGCGAGCTCAAGACCAAGCCTACGCAGCACTCCGTGAAAACTATGCTCGGCTACGGCCTGCAGCCTGATCTGCTGGTGTGCCGCTCCGAGCAGCCGCTTGACCGCTCCATCCGCGAGAAGATTGCGCTCTTCTGCAACGTGCCGCCCAATGCGGTAACGCCCATGCTGGATGCCGAGACCATCTACGAGGTGCCGTTGCTGCTCCAGGAAGAGGGACTGGGCACCCTGGTGGTCGATCGCCTCTTTAGCGACGCTGAGCAGTCGAACATGACGGCCGTGCCGGACTTGAGTGCCTGGATCGAGTTTCTGCGCCGCCTCAAAAACCCCGAATCCACCCTCACGATTGCACTCGTTGGCAAGTACGTGGAGCATCAAGACGCATACAAATCGATCACCGAGAGCCTGATGCTCTCCGGGGTACCCGAAGGCCTGCAGGTCGACATCCGGTTTGTACTGTCGGATACGCTGACCCCTGACAATGTGGAGGAGCACCTCGGCGATGTGGCCGGCGTGCTCGTGGCGCCTGGGTTCGGCGATCGTGGTGTGGATGGGAAGCTGGAGGCTATTCAGTACGTGCGCGAGCACGATATTCCGTTCTTTGGGATCTGCCTGGGACTGCAGTGCGCCGTGATTGAGTACGCGCGCAACGTGTGCGACTGGCCAGACGCGCACTCAACTGAGTTCGACGAGGACACGCCTCACCCGGTCATCGACTTGATGGAAGAGCAGAAAAACGTATCGGAGCTGGGCGGCACGATGCGTCTCGGCCAGTATGCCTGCGACATCTACCCTGAATCGACCGCAAACGATGCCTATGGAACCGACACCGTGCAGGAGCGCCACCGCCATCGCTACGAGGTGAACAACGTGCTGCGCTACAAGCTGCGTGAGGCCGGGATGCACTTCACTGGCATCAACCCAGACCTGGATCTGGTCGAGATTGTGGAGTTGCCCGAAAAACGCTGGTTTGTGGGCGTGCAGTTTCATCCCGAATACCGTACCAAGGTGGGCGACCCGCATCCGCTCTTCCGCTCGTTCGTGCAGGCCTGCGCCTCGTATGCCACCGAGCACGACCTCCTTACCGATCCAACACCCCCACAGCCCCACCAAGTCAATCCACTGGCATCTGCCGATATGTAAGTGGCTGCAAACCACATAAGGATACGGGACGCCTTTATGCAGAGGGATCCTCGATACATGCGCCAGAGCCGTGAAATCCGCCGTGAAACGTTCGCTGTGGCTTGACATTTGCCCTATGTGCATTACCTTACAAAGTCACGATGCGCCTAAAACCGGATCGGCTATCCCGCCAAGGCACTACATTACCACGCCGCAGCGGTGCTCTCTCCACGCAGGTGCTCTCTCCCCCATTGTGCTCTACCCTCTGCCCGTATGCCGAATGCTTCTGCATCCTCTGGCTCTGCATCCGGCACCTACGCGACGGATTACCACGCGCCTGTGATGGCCGCTGAGGTGTGTCGTGGGCTCATTACGACCCCCACGGGATGCTACGTGGATGCCACAGCAGGCGGGGGCGGCCATACCGAAGCGCTGCTCGACGCGCTGGCCCCAGAGGGGCGCGTCGTGGCCATTGACCAAGACCCCGAGGCGCTCAACGCCGTGCGCGACCGACTGCCTGAGGCGGTGACGGCCAACCGGCTGCATCTGGTGCGTGGCAACTTCCGCACGCTGCCGCGCCTGCTTCATGACGCCGGGTTCGACGCGGTCGATGGGCTGCTGCTTGATCTGGGGGTATCTTCGCATCAGATTGATGCGCCCGAGCGGGGGTTTAGCTTTCAAGCCGAAGGCCCGCTCGACATGCGTATGGATCCGGAGGGGCGCCTTACGGCACGGGCGATCGTCAATGAGTGGGGGCACGGCGACCTGGCCGATGTGCTGCGCCGCTATGGCGAAGAGCGCTACGCCGGGGCGCTGGCTACCGCCATCCTCGATGCGCGTCCGCTCGACACCACTGCCGCCCTGGCTAATGCGATCCGCGAGGAGGTCCCCAATCACGTGGTTACCAAAACGCTGGCGCGTGTTTTTCAGGGGCTGCGTATTGCTGTAAATAGCGAGCTGGAGGCGCTCGAATCGGTACTGGAAGACAGCGTCGAAGTGCTACCCACCGGGCGGCGCATCGCTGTGCTGAGCTACCACTCGTTGGAGGACCGCCGCGCTAAGCGGTTCCTGCGGTATGGCAACTTTGAGGGCACGCCCCAGCGCGACCTGTACGGCACGCTCATTGCGCCTTTTGCTCCGATTGACGCCTCTCCCCAAACGGCAACTGAGGCCGAGGTTGAGGCCAATCCGCGGGCTCGCAGTGCCCGCCTGCGCGTTGCCGAGCGCCAGTCTAACGCCGATGCGGGCCCAGTTATGCCATAGCGTGTGGTCCAACCTGTAGGGCGGTGCGTGTAGAAAGACCTCTGTGGCGCTTGCCCACGAACGCTCTCCATACTGATCTTGCCTGCTTTCCGTTCATCGTTCTGTCCATGCGATCTCCTGTGCCTCCGCCCTCTGCATCGCCCAATCTATCTGATTCAGAGGCCTCTTCAGATAACAACTGGAGGCGGCATGGCACGGCCCTGCCCAGTTGGACTGATCTGGAGCATACCAATGCGCGTCGTCCGCCTACGTCGACGTCGGACCGCCCCTTCCTGGAGCAAGTGTCTACCGTTCGGTTTGCCTTGTTCGTTATGATTTTGGCGGCCTCCTTTACGGCGTACGTTGGCCATGTGCATGCTACGCAGGAGCTTCTCGCAGATGTGCAGCAGGCGCAGGCCGAAAACCGATCGCTCCACATTCAACATAACTACCTGCAAGGCGCATACGCTCGCAAGACCGGCCCGGCGCAGGTGCATAATCGCGCACGGGCAATGGGCATGGAAGAAACCGTCTCGTTCGGACGGCCTGTGCCCATGCCCTAACGCCACCCACCGGGGGTTCGCTGTTTCGTACTGTTCTGACTCACTGTTTCCCGCTCTCCTGTGAACGCACGCGACGCCATACACATCCGCATCTATGTGGTCCTGACGCTGCTGGGCCTGGTGCCGCTGGTGATTGTGGCACGCATTGCATTCATCCAGCTGGCCGAGGGTGAGGAACTGCGCGCGCAGGGGCAGCAGCAAGCGCGCTCGGAGCAGACCATTCCTGCCATGCGCGGTGCCATTCTGGATCGCAATGGCCACGCGTTGGCCATCAACACCGCCGAGTACGATCTGGCGCTCGATCCCACCATCGAGGGGTTTGCTGGGCAGGCGGAGCGTTTCTACACGGCCCTGGGCGAAGTGACGGGGCGTAGTCCCAACCGCTACCGGCAGCGTGTGCGTACCCGGGCCAGTTCGCAGTACGTGATGCTGGTGCGCGGCCTGAATGAAGAGCAGCGCTCTGTCGTGGAGCGATGGGAGGTGCCGGGTCTCATTGTAACCCCACGCTTCGCACGTACCTATAGCCACGGCACGACCGCTGCGCATGTGCTGGGGCATGTGGGAAGCGATGGCCAGGGACTGGCCGGGCTGGAGTTGAAGTACGATGAGTACCTCACGGGCACGCCGGGTTCGCGTGCCGTAAAGCGTGACCGCCGCGGACGCATCAAGGCGATGGTGGGCGGGCGCGAGGTGCCGCCTGAGCAAGGCCAAAGCCTCGTACTTACCATCGACCGGATGCGACAGGTAGCGCTCGAAGATGAACTGCAGCGCGGGGTAGAAGCACAAGGGGCAGCCTGGGGCACGGCCATTGCTATGGATCCGAATACCGGGGCCGTCTTGGCAATGGCCAACACGCCCACCTACAACCCAAACCGCGCCGCTGCGTACTCCGAGCGCCAGCGCCGTAACCGCGCCATTACCGACCGTTTTGAGCCGGGCTCTACGTTCAAGTTCGTAACGGCTGCTGCCGCTCTTGAACGCGACTACGTATCGCTCAGCGATACCATTGACACGGGAGACGGCTGGGCGGTGTACTCGGGATACACCATGCGCGACATCAGCGCGTACGGTGCGATTCCCTTTCGCGAGGTTCTCTCAAAGTCGAGCAATGTAGGCACTGCCGAGGTAGCCCAGCGCATCGAGCCGGGCATCTTGTACCAGTATGCACGCAACTTTGGCTTCACGCAGCCCACCTGGATCGATCTGCCGGGTGAGGCTACCGGCGTGGTGCGTCGCCCTTCGGAGTGGAGCCGCACCACGCGTACCTCCATGAGCATCGGATACGAGGTGGCCGTCACGCCTATCCAGCTGCTCACATCCTACAGTGCGGTGGCCAACGGCGGTACATTGCTACAGCCGTATCTGGTTGACGAGCGTCGCAATTATAGAGGTGAAACGCTGTGGACAGCCCAGCCCGACACCGTGCGCCGTGTCATCACGCGCGAAACGTCCCGCCAGCTTACCGATGCCCTGCAAGAGGTGGTAGAAGACGGTACGGCCACCGCCGCCGGCATTGCCAGCCTACCCGTAGCCGGAAAAACAGGAACTGCTCTCGCTACCGAAAACGGAAGCTACGTGCGCAGCCAGACCCGCGCCTCGTTTGTGGGCTGGTTTCCGGCCGATGACCCCGCTGTGGCTCTGCTTGTGCTTGTGGGCGCGCCCCAAAATGGCATGTACGGAGGCGACGTAGCGGCCCCGATCTTCAACCGGATCGCGCGGCGGTGGCTTGCCACGCTGCCAGATGTATCCGAACGGCTGATGTATGCTGCCCAATCGCCCGACGACGCGTCTCCACGTACGGACTCCTCCGAGCGCTCCGAGGCAGAGAGCAGCACCGCTCGCACAGCGCCGCCTACCGCGGCGGCTACGCTGCAGGTTGAGGACCCCACCGTCCTGCCTGACTTCCGTGGCGTGCCAACGCGCCAGGCGGTGCACTGGCTGGATGCGCGCGGCATTCAGATCACGCTCCAGGGCCGTGGCACGGTGGTTCAGCAGTCGGTGGCCCCCGGTGCTGCCCTTCCCAACGATCTGACCCTGACCAGCGAGTAACGGCTATGGATTCTTCTGCACCGCCCCCGCCGACGGCCTCCAACATGCCGCCTGCACAAACACTACGGTTTGCAACGCTTGTGCAGCGCCTTCAAGGCGCGGGGCTGTTAGATGCGGTAGTCGCAGGGGCGACCGTTGATCAGGATGCGCCTCATACGCTCGTGCACGTAGCCGACGACAGCCGCCACGTTCGCGAGGGGGCCTGCTTCGTTGCCGTGCCCGGCCACACCACCGACGGCCATGCTTACATCGAACCAGCCATTGAAGCGGGAGCGACCACGGTCGTTGCCGAACGCCTTCCTGACGACGCCCAAACAGCGCATCCGGCGGTGCGATTCGTGCGCGTGTCCGACGCCCGCGCTGCGCTGGGGCACCTGGCCGCCGCCTACTACGGCGATCCTGCTGATGCGCTAACCATGATTGGCGTAACGGGTACCAATGGCAAAACCACCACCGCCTATCTGCTTCACCACGGTCTGAATGCCATTGGGGCCACCGCTGGGCTCATTAGCACGGTCGAGGTGCGTACGGGGACGCTTTCCGTGAACGCTGAACTCACGACACCGGGCCCGCTCGACCTGCACCGCACGCTCCGCCGCATGGTCGACGACGGATGCACCGCCTGCGCGATGGAGGTATCCTCGCATGCACTTGCGCAGTCCCGGACCACGCCCATTGCATACGATGTGGCGCTCTTCACCAATCTGACGACGGATCACATCGACTATCACGGCACCCCGGCCGCGTATCAGGCCGCCAAGAAAAAACTCTTTGACGATCTTCCTGATTCGGCTACTGCGATCTACAACCTCGATGACGAGGCCGGGCCCGCCATGGTGGCCGACACGGCTGCCACAACGCGCTCCTACGGCACCGATGCCCACGCCGATATTCGGATGGAGGCAATTGAAGACGCCCTCTCGGGTCTTTCAATGCGCCTGGATGGCACGCCCACCACATTTCAGCTAACGGGC
>CAZBTM010000069.1:0-12665 GCA_964494425.1 uncultured Rhodothermales bacterium
CCACTGCGTCACCGTGGCCGACAATCATACCGTGCTTGCAGGGCGCAACGGTACGTTCAACTGGATTGGGCAGAGCTTCTATGGCATGCTGGGCTTCAGCCTGGCTGCGTTCAACGACTTTGCGGAGGCCGACCGCGTGGCGCGCATCGGGCAGGACCTGGTGCAGCAGATTATCGAGGTGATTCGCGAGCGCGGTGGCACGGTCGTGGAGGTGGATACCGACGGCGTCTTCTTTGTGCCGCCGGAGGATGTGCGCGGGGCGGATACGGAGCGCGATTTCACCATTGGACTCACCGACGCCATGCCGGAGGGGATTCGCATTGGGTTCGACGGACGCTACAAGAAGATGCTCTCGTACAAGAAGAAAAACTACGCGCTCCTCACCTACGAGGGCGACCTCAAGTTCAAAGGCTCCTCGCTCATCTCGCGCTCGAACGAGCCGTTTGGACGCACCTTCGTGCGGCGTGCCATCCGCCGCCTGCTTGACCACGACATCGAGGGGCTGCACCGGCTTTATCTGGATACGCGGCAGCGCATTATCGACCGCACCTGGGAGCAGGGCGTGGACAGCTTTGCCCGCACCGAAACCCTGAAGACCAGCGTCGAAGAGTACGAAGCGGCGGTGGAAGCCGGGGAGCGTCCGCGTGCGGCGACCTACGAGCTGGCGATTCAGCGGGAAGAGGAAACCGGGCAGCCCGTCCGCGTGGGCGACCGCATTTCGTACTACATCACCGGCGAGTCGGCCAACGTGACGGCGTTTAAGCACTGCGCTCGCGCCGAGCAGTGGGACCCCGACGACCCCGATGCACCCAACGAGAACACCGCCTACTACCTGAAGCGCCTCGACGAATTCGCCCGCAAGTTCACGCCCTTCTTTCGCGAGGAAGACTTCGACCTGGTCTTCTCGCCCGAAGATCTATTTGGCTTCTCCGCCGAGGGCATTGAGCTGGTCACCAAAGTGCATGAGTCGTCAGCAGACAGCGAGACGACCGAGGTGCCGTTTTAGAACTTGGTATCGGGGGCCAGTTTTCGCCAGAAGCGCTGTAACGAGTTAGCTCACCAACGGTGACTGGCAGAAACGCCACCCGGTCGAGCACATCGAGCCCCCTTCACCCGCAGTAGCGCAGGGGTATAGCGCTTTCTGTATTCTCTCTCTATTTCTGACGTGGTCGAGAGAAGCGCACCTGCTCTTCGGTAACGACAACAAACCGGTCGTGGAGCCGGTCTGCGTACTCTGACAACAGATTTCGCAGCACGGATATCTTGTTTACACTCCGCTCGTTATCAAGGCGAAGCAAAACAACACCACAGTACAGGACAAAACCTGAGCGAGCCTTCACAGGATCGGTATGCCCGGTTCCCCAGCACGTCATTCCGATGCCGACAGCCGTCGGCAGAGGAATCTCTCCGGAATGGGCGGAATCAGGCCGGAAGAAGACAGCGATTCCCCTCGGTTCCGCTGGGTTCAAAGAGATTCTTCGTCGCTACGCTCCTCAGAATGACACAAATCCGGGTAGGCGCAGGGACATACGAGTTTTGTCGGGTACAATGAAACAACACCGTGATGCGGATGCCTCTGACGGTACACCTTCTCGCCAAAGTCCTTGTCGTTTGTAATCAGAATCCGACGCTCGTCGTACGCGCGGCGGATCACCTCTTCGTCGGATATGCCGGGCAACTCGTCGAACACCGAAAAGGCATCATGGCCTTGACTGCAAAGCCACTCTGCTACAGCCGGACCGGTACATTCGTCTACAAGAAAACGCATGTGCTATAAAACGCATGTGCTATGCGGCTGTCAGCGGCATGAAGCTCGACTCCGAGAGCGAGCGAGCGCTAAATAGCAAGCATGCCCGGATGTCCTCGCGGGTAAGGCTGGAGTACTCCTCAAGAATCTCTTCTTCGGTGGCCCCATGGGCCAGCACGTTCAGGACGTACTCTACAGTCAAGCGTGTGCCTTTGATAACGGGTTTGCCCGTCATCACCTCGGGGTCAAGCGTGATGCGTTCTAAGAGTTGCTGATCATCCATAGCGCTGGGGGCGTTTTTTTCGGAATGGAACCAAACAGCTTGTTGCAAACCGGCACCTTCGCGACAAGTTTGCCCAAAGCGTTATAACGGCAAAGCTCTGTGGCAAAGGCACCGGTAACCTATCAAGCAGGCACCAGAAGCGCCATCCATTTCGGGCCCACCGAGAAGCCCCGCGCCCTTTGCCCGCAGCAGCGTAGGGGCGTATGCATTCTATCTGCCTGCCACACACCGTCGAAACGAACTTATGCCGTAGCATCAGGAGAAGAGAAACAGGAAAAGCGCCGTCAATGCTCCTATCAACGCAAACGTTGCAAGCAAGGCTCGGATGCCATTCCACGGCATCGCCTCCGCGATCGGATCTCCGGCCTCTGCATCGATGTCTTCCTTGGAGCGCGGCAGCATGCCAGCCTCCTGTAGCGCCTCGTGGGCCTGCTGGGCCACATTGCCGAGCACGACGAGGTGGACCCCGTGGATCCCCTGCAGCTCCGGGTGCATGCCGCCGGCATCATCGACACGGATGGAGGCCGAGATGCCGGCATCGTCGAGGTAATCGCGGGCCATCTCGGCATCGTGGCGTGTTGGGTAGGAGGCGACCACGGTGGACTGCTGCTGTGCGGATTCGTCCTTGGCCATAGTTCTCGGGAGATGGGGATGAAAGGATGAGACATGTACGCAAACTCGCCTGGTGCTATGCCAACAAAAGCGACATCGCACGTTGTGCGGTGCGAATACATGTGCGGTGTGCGATGAAAGTATAGCAAAGCGATGGGCCGGGTGCAAGCCTACATGGAGCGTTCGGGTGGGCGACGGGGGGTGCCCCGCGAGCTGGAGCGTGTGAGGCGGGCGTGGATTGTCCGCGCGGGCTGTGCCGCCTGGAAGGGGCGTCTGCGTGTCGGGGCGCGGACACTTCCGTGCACTGTGCTCGTTATCCTACTGCTTCCACCCTACTTAAACGCTCCTACATTCTTATGACAACGACCCTTCCGCTCCGCGACATTACGCTGCATGTGCGCGACACCGAAACTGACGGTCCGCCGCTGCTGATGGGCCCGAGCTACCTGCTGACGCATCGCGTGTTTGATGCGCTGATTGAGGCGCTGCAGGACGACTATCGGTGCATTACGTGGGACTGGCGCGGGCAGGGCGCCTCAGCGGTGCCCAATGACGGCTACGGCATCCCGAGTCTGGCGGCGGATGTGACGGCGCTGATGGACACGCTCGATATTGAGCAGGCCACCTACCTGGGCCATTCCATGGGCGGATACGTGGGCTTTCGCCTCTTGCTCGACCACCCAGATCGCATTTCGCGGGCGGTGCTCATGAACACGCAGGCGCAGGCCGAATCGACGCTGCAGCGCATGAAGTACAATGCGCTCCTCAAGATTGTAGAGACGACCGGCTACGCGCCGGTGATTGACCAGGTGGTGCCGCTGCTCTTGGGCGAGCGCTACCGCACGGAGCATCCTGAAGCGGTGAATGCCTGGCGCGAGCGCATGAAAAGCAACGCGCCCAGCGGTACCGTGCGGCTGGGCCGCGCGATCTTTGGACGCGACAGCGTGCTTTCGGAGCTGGGACGTGTGTCGCATCCGGTGCTTATGATCGCGGGGTCCGAAGACAAGGTGGTCTCTCTCGACAACCTGCGCGCTACCCACGACGCGCTGCCGAACAGCACCATGGTCATTGCGCCCGGAAGCGGACACAGCACGCCCATTGAGCAGCCCGATACCGCAATGAACGCAATAACACGCTTCTTCGAAGAAACGGCTGAGACGACTACTCCCCAGCCGTAGTGGGCTGTCCGGCCGGAAGCACGGCTACGCGCACGCGGCGGTTTTCGCTGCGGCCCTCGGCGGTTTCGTTGGTTGCGATGGGTTGGTACTGACCGAAGCCCACGACCTCAAAGCGGTTGGGCGCCAGTTCGTGGGTCCACTGCAGGTGGCGCACCACAGCGGAGGCGCGGGCGGCGGAGAGCTCCCAGTTGCTGGGAAAGCGCTGACTGAGGCGATCGCCAATGGGTTTGTCGTCGGTGTACCCCTCCACGCGCACCACGCGCTCTGCGTACTCGCCCCGCAGACGCTGTGCGACATCCACCAGGCGCTCCACGCCTTCGCTGGTAAGCTGTGCGCTGCCGCTCTCGAAGAAGAGATCGGTAGAGAGCACCTCAATGGTTTCGCCGCGTCGCTGCTCCTGATCGGAGAGGCGGCTGCGCAAGCGCGAGTTTTCCTGACGCAGGTTCGACAGCTCGCGCTCCATGGATGCGATCTGGGTTTCGAGCTCGCTGATCTCGGATTCCAGGCTTTGCATCTCGGCCGGGTCGATGCCAGGCTCCGACGACTTGCAGCCGGTGGCAACGAGCATAACAAGGACCACGCTGGCCCACCCGAGCATGCGCACGACGCCAGATGACAGAAAAGAAGAACAGTTCATAGGAGGAGCCGGGTCGAGTATGAAGGCAAATGTAGAAGATGCGTGTACAGCGCGCACGTACAACATGCAGACCGGACGCCTCTTTTGCAATAGATAACACAATACTTTCGCATCCTTCTGGGCTTTCATGGGGAATCGGGGCACAACATGCTGCTTACGCTGTACAGCATATGTCCCCACAAAAAGGTCCTCTGCTGCTATGGCGCTCCCTCCCCGTTCGGCCCGGTCTCGCCCCCCATCGGTGCTGAAGGCCAGCGACATTGTGAATGAGCATCCGTGGACGCTGATGGCGTCGTTCGCGTTTCTGACGCTGTTTATTCTGGCGGTGCCTATTGCGCACATCTTACCCCTGCATCCCACCACCGAAATGATGGTGCTCTGCGGCCTCCTGGCCGCCTGCCACATTATGAACTGGCCGATGCTGTCGCTGCGCTGGCGCCTCTGGTTTCGCGGACGCCTCTCGGTGCAAGCGGCACTGCTGCTCACCTTCACGTTGATGGGTACGTTTGGCTTCCCGTTTTACATCCTGTTCCGGAGCCTGACAGCCAGCTGATTCCAACGGGCTGGCCTTGTTTCTTGCTGTTTCTTGCTGTCGTTGGTCGTGACTATCGACTCTTGGGTCGTTGCCCGAAAAGCACCAAGAATTGTAACGTCTTTGTCGCCCTGGTGCGTTCTCAAGCTAATGCACAAAGGGGGAACCCAAGGGCTTCGTGCCGCCCTTGCATTTCCGCGCCACAGATGTAATTCTTAAGAAGCGAAGACGACGTATCGTCGCTCTCTTGGATTGCTGCTGTCACATCTCCCATGGTTGTTTTGGGCATAGGGGCTTGTATGAGCCTTGTCGCACTGTATCTCTTCTCTTCGCATCATCGCTTTTCTGGATGCCGGATGGGCCCGGCATCGGGTCGCACCAAGCTGCCCGGGGGAATGACCGTCGGGCTCGTGCTGCTCTTGGCGAGTGGATTTCCCTTCAACGCGCAGGCCCAGACCGTCTATCACGTCACCGAAGACGGCACGGGCGATGGGTCGTCGTGGAGCAACGCGACCTCGCTGCAAGATGCGCTGGGCAATGCCACGGGCAATGACGCAATCGTGATTGCTGAAGGACGCTACCTGCCCACCGATGATGCCACCAACCTCGATGCCCGGTTTGAGGTCACAGGTGCCCAAGACGGCCTTGCTGTGTATGGCGGCTGGACCGGCACGGAGACGTTCACAGGCATCGCAGATGTCGAAAGCCAGCTCGAAAGCCGTGATCTGGAGGCCAACCCGACGGTGCTCTCGGGCGATATCGACAACAACGACGCCACTGGCAGCAATGGCATCACCGAAACCGCCAGCGACATCAGTGGAAGCAACAGCAACACGGTGCTCTATCTGGACGGCAGTACCGGGGGCACCATCACGTCCACTACGGTGGTAGACGGGGTGACGCTTACGGGAGGACAGATTCCTGAAGGCGAATCGTTGGGTGCTTTTTCTCCTGTGGATTCTGGAGGTGGGATCTATTGCAATGGGGAGGAGAACGGAAACGAATGTAGCCCGACCTTCCGAGATGTCGACTTTACCGGAAACGAGTCTGGAGCTGGTGGCGGTCTTTACAATAGCTCCTTAAACGGGGGCACCAGCAGCCCCACGCTAAAGCGCGTTCATTTCCATGGAAATGGAGCTGTAATAGGAGGCGGAATTTCTACTGCATCAGATAATGGGGGCACAGGCAGTATTACACTCACCGAGGCGCGCTTTACGGAAAACATCGCTCGGGACGGCGGAGACGGCGGAGCTCTATTTATTTCCGTGAGTGATCCGGATACCGATGCGCACCTCACGATCACCCAATCCGTTTTTGCGGGGAATAATGCCCCTGGTGGTAGTGGAGGGGCCATCAGGAGCTCAGCGAGTATGAGCTCTACCCTGTCTTCGACTATTACCAATACTGTATTTGCCAATAACATAGCAGAACGAAAGGGTGGGGCCATACTAAACAATTCCGAAAACGATGACTTCCCTGAAAACGGCGATGGACCTACAACGGCCGATCTGCAGGTTATAAACACCTTATTTGTAGGAAATGAGATTACGGACAATGACCGCGATTTAGGAGGAGCCGTTCACACCGAAAACCACACGCCTGGCGAACGTATCGCATTTACAAATAGCACATTCGTTGACAACACAGGATCAGACGGAGCAGCTGTTTACGCGTCTGGAATCACCCCCCAAAACCTCGCTACCGTGTCGTTTTCCAACAGCATTGTGTGGGGCAACACGGCATCAGGCGATCCAGGACTGTCGATTGAAATGGACGATTCAGAAGCGACATTTCGCGCCAATCTTGTAGAGGGTGGCGTCAATGGTCCGCGTGTTGGCGGCCCAGGGGATATCATCGATGACGGGGGCAACCTGAGTGAACGGCCCCAGTTTGCGGATATTGACGTTCCTGCTGGCGCAGACCAAACGTTTGCCACCGGCGATGACGGACTGCGCCTTCAGTTCAACTCTCCGGCCGTAGATGCGGGCAACGATACCGCACTGCCCGATAGCATCACGACCGACCTGGTAGGCAACGAGCGGATCCAAGATGGCAATGAAGATGGCACGACGGCCGTCTCTCTCGGGCCCTACGAGGAGGCAGTGCCAGGGGCGAGCCTGCGTCTGTCGTCTAAGCCCGCGGCAAAAACGGCCCGCTTCACGCTGACCAACGTGGGCAATTCGGGCGTTACCGGCGCTGCGGTCGACCTTGGACTTCCCGCGGGCGTGACCGCCTCGTCGCCCAGCGGCGCGGGCACCGTCAGCAGTGGCACGTGGACGGTCGATGTGTCCGCGGAGGAAACGGTTTCGGTGACGGTGTCGGTCACCCGCGATGAAAGCACCGAGAACGGGCTGCTGTCCCCGACTGCCCAGCTTGACCTTGCGAGCTACACGGTAAACGAGGGCGGCACCGACTCCACGCGGCCCGAAGACGCCGAATCCGATTGGCCGCTGCTTGAGTTGCCCTATGGCTCGGGCACCACGCTCGCGTTTGACCGCGCCAACGCCACCTATCTGCAGGCGGATGCGGTCAGCAGCGCGCTGGCCGATGACGCCTTTACCATGGAAGCCTGGGTGCGCCCCACCGGCCCCAACGACCAGGCCGAAGGCGTGCTGTCGCTCTACGACGCCGATGGCAACACCCGGCACGTGCTCTTCTACGAGCCCAGCGGCACTGGGGGCACCACAACCGGGCGCTTTCGCTACGACGACCCCGACATCGGCTCCACCTACAGCAGCGACGCCTTTGCTTCCGACCAGTGGCACCACGTCGCTGTGGTCGTCCGCGATGACGATACCGGCGCGCTCTACGTCAACGGCACCGAAGAGGCGACCTTCACCACCAGCACGCGCCCGGCCTCCGACGGACGGTTTACCATCGGGCAGGCCTGGAGCGGCGACACCGCCAGCAACTTCTTGGGCGGATCCGTCGATGAGGTGCGCCTGTGGAGCACAGCACGCACCGAGACCGAACTCCGCACCACCCTGCACGAAACTGTTGACACCATACAGCCCAACCTGGCCGCCTACTATCGCTTTGACGCTGCGCAGTCGGACCAGCGCCTGGACACGAATTTCTCGGGCACGACCGCCTACGACCTGGCGCGCGGACACAATGCTACGCACGTGAACGACCCGCAGTGGATCAGAGACAGCGCACCGTTGGGTCAGGAGAGCATTGTCATAGCCGCTGGAGCATCTGGCACAGTTGGCCCCACGGGGGCCGGGCTCACAGCGACCAGCACCACAGCCCGCACGACGCTCTACCGCTACGGCGATCCCAATGCTGCGGTCTTCACCGGCGATGCGGTGCCCTTCCCGGGGGGCGAGCGCACCAACGTGGTATGGGGCGCGGTGCCTACGGGCGCTGCCGACCTGGAGCTGACGTATGGCAACGTTGCCGTGCCCAACGCATCCGAGGTCGGGCTGGGCGCGCGCCGCTCGCCCGCTGATCCGTGGCAGGTGCGCCCCGAAAATCCTGACGGTGGATCAGTCGCGCTTCTCGACCAGGATGCGCCCAACGAGTTTGCCCTGTACGACAACCGCCCGCGCCTCCTCTACGTGGACGCGAGTGCCTCGGGAGCGGGCAACGGCTCATCGTGGAACGACGCATACCCCGAATTGGCCACGGCCTTTCGCCTGTCCACCGGAAACGACGTGATCGTGGTCGCTGAAGGGCACTACCGGCCTACCAACAACGAATCTGACCCCGATACTGCGTTCGAGATCGGCGGCGCGAAGGACGGACTTGCCGTCTATGGCGGCTGGACAGGCACCGAGTCGTTCGAGGGGCCCGGTGATGCGGAGAACCATCTCGACATGCGTGACATCGACGCCAACCCGGTAGTCCTTTCCGGCGACATTGACGACAATGATACAACCACCGACGGCGTGACCGAAACCGCCAGCGACATCAGCGGCACGAACAGCCATACGGTGCTACACCTGGACGGGGCTACCAGCGGCCCCATCACCGACGCCACGGTACTGGACGGGCTGGTGATCACCGGCGGGCAGGCCAATGGCACTTCGGGCAGCGCCTCGACGCAGGGCGGCGGCGCATATTGCGACGGCGCAGGCGCGGGCCACGAATGCAGTCCTGAGTTGGCAAATCTCACGTTTGCGGGCAACACCGCCTCCGATTCGGGAGGTGCGCTGCTGAACCGTGGAACAAGCAGCGGGGGGAGTAGCCCGCACATTACAAACGCTACGTTTACGGGTAATCAATCCGGCGGCGATGGCGGCGCACTGCTGAACGACGGTAGCGATGATGGCACAAGTAGTCCGCAAATCACAGATGCTACCTTCACGGACAACCAGGCCGATAATAACGGCGGCGCTCTCTTCAACGATAGCCGCGACGGTGGCACAAGCAGTCCACCGATCACAGATGCCACCTTCACGAACAACCAAGCCTATAATAACGGCGGCGCACTCTTCATCGACAGCCGCGACGGTGGCACAGGCAGTCCACCAATCACAGATGCCACCTTCACGGGTAACCAGGCCGATAATAACGGCGGCGGCCTGTACAACGATGCCCGTACTGGCGGGACCAGTCAGATAGAGATCAGTGATACGGTGTTTGATGATAACACCTCTCAAAATACAGGCGGAGCAATACAAAGCGACGGGGGATCGGGGGGAACGCTTCGATTGCAGATTGACCGGAGCCGCTTCGTATCCAACAGCGACGCCGTTGATGTGACCAGTGGCGAAAATACCACGGTAGCAATCAGCAATTCGGTCTTCAGAGACAACGAGGGGGCGTTGAGCGTCTCTTGGGGGACGAGCAATACCGACAGTGGACTTGCAATCACTGAGACGACATTTGAGGGAAACACCAGTAGTCTCGGTGCAGCGATCCTCCTTTCTGCAAGCTCTGGTGCGGCGTTTTCCGCATCTATTCAGAACACCACCTTTACGAACAACGCAGCAAGCCGGGCGGGGGCGGTCTTCTTGCGTGCGTCCGGGTCCGAGACAGAAGGAGGAGGTACACTGACACCCACATTCACCAACGTACTCTTTGCCGGCAATACAGCAGATCTGCGGGCTGGAGCGGTCTTTAGCTCCACCACCGAGGGCGGTACAGTGGATGCTTCGTTCATCAACGCGACGTTTGCCGGAAACAGCGCCTCCAACCCAGACGAGAGTACGCAGGGCGGAGCGGTCGTGGCACGACGCTTTGAGGATCCCGACGACCCCTTTCGGAGAGACCCGGGCGGGCCGAGCGAAATCACGCTCATTAACAGCATCTTTGAGGGCAATACAGCTGATAGTGGCAATGCCACCTACAACGAAAAGGGCACCATTTCAATGAGTCACACGCTCATCGAAGGCGGCGTCAATGGCTCCAACACCGGCGGCAACGCGAACACGGACGACGGCAACAACCTCGATGCAGCGCCGCAGTTTGCAGACGCCACCAATCCAACTGGTGCCGACGACAGTCTCCGCACCGTAGACGACGGCCTTCGCCTCACGGCCTCGTCCCCAGCGTTGAACGCAGGCAACACCGACGCATTGCCTTCCGGCGTCGACACGGACCTACTTGGCGAGGCGCGGATCCGGGATGGAACTGTCAATCTGGGTCCCTATGAGCGCGTCGCATACGACGGCCCGATCTATCACGTTGATGCCAATGCTTCGGGCACCGGCGACGGATCCTCCTTCGATCTGGCACTGCAAAACTTGCAAGATGCACTCACCGCTGCTACCGAAGACGACGTGATCGTGGTGGCCGACGGGCGATACCTGCCCACCGATGACGCCTCGAACCGTAACGCGCGCTTTAGCATCGATGGAAGCCAGGACGGCCTCGCAGTCTACGGCGGGTGGACCGGCACCGAGACGTTCACTGATGTATCCGATGTGGAGAGCCAGCTCGATAGCCGTGACCTGCGCGCCAACCGCACCGTGCTCTCCGGCGACATCAACGACAACGACGACACCAACAGCGATGGGGTCACCGAAACCACCGAAGATATCGACGGCGCTACTGATGTCGTCGACGGAGAAAACAGCTATACCGTGCTCTATCTCGACGGCGCCACAGGCGGCAACGCAATTACGACCGACACCGTGCTTGATGGGCTGACCATCACCGGCGGGCAGTCCAATACGAGCGGAGACCCTGCATCCCTATCGGGCGGCGGCATCTTTTGCGACGGAAACAACTCCAGTGCGGCAAGCACATGCAGCCCAATGATTGCCAACTCTGTCTTTGCGGGCAACTATGCTTCTACGTTTGGAGGAGGCTTGTACAATAATGGGCAATTTGGCACCAGCAGTCCGCATATTGCCAATACCGCCTTCACCCACAACGCGTCCAACTTTTCCGGCGGCGCGATTTACAACGACGGCACCCGTGGCGGCACGGCCAGCCCGCAGATCGAAACCGCGGTGTTTGCTAACAATGCAGCCGACATCAATGGCGGCGCGATGTATAATTACGGCGGTGATACCGGTGTAGGTGGCGGAACGAGTAGTCCCACCATCACAAACACGGTGTTCGTCAACAACACTGCCAATAGTGGAGGCGCCATATACAGCATTGGGCAGTCGGGCGTAAGCAGCCCCCAGATCACAAATTCTACGTTCACAGGGAATTATGCCGACCGCGAGGGCGGGGCGCTCCTGAACTTTGGCGACAGCGGCACCAGCACACTGGTGCTCACCAACAGCATTCTGTGGGGCAACGGGGCCGACATCAACGAGAAGCGAGACGGCGGCGAGATACGCAACAACGACATCGCGTCGGCTACACTCCGCCGCACGCTCATTGAGGGCGGGGTGAATGGAGATGGCGTGGGCGGCGCCCCCAACACCGATGACGGCGGTAACCTCGATGCCAACCCGCAGTTTATAGATGTGAGCAATCCATCCGGCAGTGACGACCGCTTTGGCACCGACGACGACGGGCTGCGCCTGGGTGCCGGCTCTCCCGCCCTGGCCCGTGGCACCTACGCTCCGTTTGCAACCGACGGCGTAGCAGGCAACCTCTCCACTGATCTCGCGGGCCGCGGTCGCATTTTTGGCGCGCGCCCCGACCTGGGCGCCTATGAACGCACCGAGGTCGAGACTACCGACACGGACATTGCCGACGCCAGCGGGCTGCTCGGCTACCTGGATCCAAACGGATTCGAGGGGCTGGTGCTGCTGCGCGACAACGCCAGCACCACTGGCAGCCTCATGCTTACCCGCAGCGACATCGCGCCCCGCGACCCCGGCGGCGAACTGCCCGATAACGTCGCCCCCTTCACGTGGACGGTAGAGGCCAACAACCTCGATAGCGCTCCAACATATGATCTGGTCGTGGGAACCAGCTCCATCGGGGGCATTGGGGACTTCGACGCGCTCCAGCTCTACAAGTCCGACGACGGCGGCACCACCTGGAACCGCGTGGACAACCTGGGCGGCACCCTCGTACGCGATGCCGACCGAGGCGTGATTGCGGTGCAAGACCTGACGGGCTTTAGCCAGTTTGCCCTCGGCAGCAGCGAGGCCAGCAATCCGCTGCCGGTTGAACTGGCCGCGTTTGAGGCGTCGTACGACAGCGGCGAGCAAGAGCGTGTAACCGTTGAGTGGGAAACCCGCTCCGAAACAAATAATACCGGATTCAACGTGCAGCGCCGCACAGCCGGTGGATCTGCGTCCGTAGAGACGTCCCACCGGGGC
>CAZBTM010000070.1:0-10706 GCA_964494425.1 uncultured Rhodothermales bacterium
ACCAGCAGCGCGCTGCTGGTTGCGGTAGGCATTGTGGTGGCAACGGCGCCTGTGCTGCCGCGCGAAACGGCGCTCATGGCGGGCATCTTTGCGGCAGCCGCACTGCTCTGGGCTACCGAGGCCCTCCCGCTCTTTGCCACCGGGCTGCTCATCATCGGACTCGAAATCATTCTGCTCGCCAATCCAGGGGCATGGCCGGGACTCGGGTTTACAGGTGGATCTGGACCCTCGTACGAGCTGTTTCTGGCGCCGTTGGCCGACCCAATCATTGTGCTCTTTCTGGGCGGATTCATTATGGCCCGCGCGGCTGTCAAGGAAAACGTGGACCGCGCGCTGGCACGCCTCATCCTGGGGAGTTTCGGCACACAGCCCCGTCACGTTATGATGGGGCTTATGCTCATCACCGCACTCTTTTCCATGTGGATGAGCAACACGGCTGCCACCGCGATGATGATTACTCTCGTAATGCCCATCATTGCCAACGTCGACACGTCCGATCCGCTGCGCGTAGGCTTGGTGCTGGCCGTGCCGTTTGCAGCCAACATCGGCGGGATGAGTACGCCCATCTCCTCGCCGCCCAACGCCGTGGCCATTGGCTTTCTAAATAGCGCAGGCTACTCGGTCTCGTTCTTAGAATGGATGCTGGTGGCGGTGCCGCTGGCTGCAGGATTGCTGCTGCTGTCGTGGGCCGTGCTGTACTGGATGTATCCCCCCCGGCAAGACCACATCGACCTGCCCACCTCCAATATTCCACTGGGCCTGCGCGGGCTGTTCGTGCTCGGCGTAATGGGCGTAACGATTGCGCTATGGTGTACCGATAGCCTGCATGGGCTGCCCACCGCCGTAGTGGCGCTGCTCCCGGTCGTTGCGTTTACCACCACGGGCGTACTCACACAGGCCGACTTCGACAGCCTGGAGTGGAATATCCTCTTTCTCATTGCGGGGGGCATTGCCTTAGGCGTAGGAATGCAGCAGACGGGCCTCGATGAAGTGCTCATCGGCGTGGTGCCAGGGCACGGCCCGTTTGTGGTTTGGGCCCTGGCGCTTGCCACCGTCGTTATTAGTACGCTGATGTCCAACACTGCCGCCGCTAACCTGCTCGTGCCGGTCGGCGTAGCTCTGGCCACCGGATCCGCCGGAGCCCTGAGTCCGGTGCAGGTGGCAGTAAGCATTGCGCTGGCCGCCTCCGTCTCAATGGCGCTTCCCGTGAGCACGCCGCCCAACGCAATTGCCTATGCCAGCGGCGTATGTAACACACGCGACTTCGTGCGGGCGGGTCTGCTCATTGGGACCGTTGCGGTGCTGCTCATCGTAGCGCTGGGCGGCCCGGTCATTGCGTTTTGGATGCCAGTATGACTGAGCAACGGTTGCATAGAAACCGGCCTGCTTGCACAAATTCAGACGAAAGTCCCACGGCGTATGAACTTGCCATTTTTGTAATGCATAAGTTAAAAATACCGTCCCTCTGCTCGTATTCCTGATCGCTGCCCATCCGTACACGCTTATGGAATCTGTATCTGCCCTCATGACGCGCGACGTCATCAGCGTTCATCCTGATACCCCTCTGCTCGAAGTACAGAACCTGCTCAAGCAGCACGGCTTTCGGCACCTCGTGGTAGTGGACGACGACGGGGTGCTCTCGGGCGTGCTCTCGAACCGCGACGTGCTCAAGGCACTGAGTCCATTTCTGAACACCAATGCCGAAACGCAGCGCGACGTGCGCACGCTTGCTCAGCCCGCACGCAACCTCATGAACAAGACGCCCCACACCGTAACTCCCGATACGTCGGCGCAAGAGGCGGCCTCCGTACTGCTGGATGGCGCCATTTCGGCGCTCCCCGTGGTCGAGGGCGACGAACTGGTTGGCATCATCACCACGAAAGACTTGCTGCGCTACTACACTGCTGCATAGCCTGGGCCACGTGCTTGTATGGAGTTCTCGTCTACTGCCGATGGGCCCTGGGCTGCATGGGCAAATCGTTTGGAGCGCAACCGCCACTACCGGTGGATACGCCGCCTCTACACGCGCTATGCCGACGTAGCCCCCATCGTGTTCTTTGGCGGAGGCGTGTTCTGGGATGCGATGACCCTGCGCCGCATCGACCATACCGTTGACAATCTCATTCTGGGGGCCTACCTGGTGCTGCTGGGCGGATGCATTGTGCTGGCGGCCCTCCGCATGGTCGAGCGCTTGCCTGCACAGCCGCTGCTTGAAACCATTGGGCCGTTCTCGGTATCGGGCGTGCAGTTCTTTATGGGCGGGCTGTTCAGCGCGTACGTGGTCTACTTTACGCGTAGTGCCTCGCTCACTGCCTCAGCGGTGTTTCTGGTGATTCTGGTGGGCGTGCTGGTTGCCAACGAGTTTATCTGGCGCGATGCGGTCAACCTGGTCCTCATGTTGGGGCTGTACTTCCTTGCCACATTTTGCTTCTTTACGTTCGTCCTGCCCATCGTTGTGGGAAGCATGAGCTACGCGCTGTTCCTGGCCGGGGGACTGCTCAGCCTGGCGCTGGTTGGGGGGCTGGCGATGCTGCTGGATCGGTGGGGCGCCTTCACATCCCCCCAGCAGCTTGCGCGCACGTTTGCAGCCATGGGGGCGCTTCTTGTGGCGATGAACATCGCATACGTGCAGAACTGGATTCCGCCGGTGCCGCTCTCTATGCAGGCAGGCAACGTATATCACAATGTGGAGGTCACGCCCGCAGGCTATGAACTGACCTACGAAACGCCCCCGTGGACGCGCTTCTGGCGCCGTAGTAGCACGCCCTTTACGTATGCCGAAGGCGATAGCGTGTATTTCTTTGCCGCGATCTTTGCGCCCACCGCCCTCGAAACGGGCGTTGTGCATCACTGGCAACGCCGCTCGCTGAGCGACGACACCCCCACCTGGCAGACCACCGACCGCATCCCGTACACCGTGCAGGGCGGACGCATGCGAGGGTACCGCGGATATACGTTCAAGAGCAACATCACACCCGGCGAGTGGCGCATTGACGTAAAAACAACCGGCGGACGCATGCTGGGGCGTGTGCACTTCAAGGTCGTGGACGCCTCTAATACAGACGAGCGCACGTTCCAGACCCGCCTCTATGAGTAGGTGCGCTCGCAGACAATGCGATCCATGGCAGCACCGAGCGCCTTCTTGGGCAAGGGTTCACGTATAGGTGTCAACATTATACACACGAGGTATGTAGCTGTGGCGGAGTTGATGCCGAGGGCCCGCTTTGGTCGCTTCGTTTGCATCTCGTAAGAGCGCACAGCAGACCTCATTTCGCATGACACGCACTCGGTGGATCGTATGTGTTGTAGCAAGCGTGTGGATAATAGCGCTGGCGGGCGGATGCGAGAGCGAGCCGGATTCGGCAGCATCCCGCGCTACTACGCAGCCGCACTACGTGGTCACGCTGCCCGTTTTAGCGTCCATTGTGGCACCAATTGCCAAAGGCCGAGCCACCACCCGCACGGTACTCAGCGCAGGCGACTCGCCCCACACGTTTGAGCCGCGCCCGTCGACAGTGCGGGCGGTGCGCCAGAGCCAAGCGCTCTTCTACGGCGCCGATGTACTCGACGGCTGGGCCGCCACCATGCAGGCCCCGCGCTCGCATGCGCTTCTTGATCTGGTGCCTGTGCAGTACGTGCATGCGTTCCCGCAAGACAACAGCGCCTCGGAATCCACGCCGGGGGCCGACACAGTGCACGATAACACGGCGCATGGCCACAGCACAGATACGATCGACCCGCACTTCTGGCTCGACCCACTGGCTGTGCGTGCGCTGGTACCGCCCCTGGCCGACACGCTCTGCACTGCCGATCCGGAAGGCTGCAGCACCTACCAGTCGAATGCCGAGGCCCTCACCGACTCGCTACAGGCGTTGCACCGCGAGCTGGAGGAAGAACTCGCGCCGGTACGAGATCGTCCGTTTATGGCCTCGCAGCCGTTTCTGCACTACTTCGTGCGGCGCTATGGACTGTCGCAGGTCGCTGTGGTTGAGACCAGCCCCGCGCACGAGCCGTCGGCGCGGCGCATCCATCAGCTTACGCAGCGCGCGCAGTCCACTGACGTGCGTGCTGTAGTGTATCAGCGTCAGCTTCCAGCAACGGCGGCACAGGCGGTGGCGGAAGGGGCTGGGCTGCCCATGGTGGCGCTGGATCCGCTGGGCGGAGCGGACGCCGACACGTATATGGCGCTCATGCGGCACAACGCTCGCATGCTCCGTGACGCGCTGGCCGAGTAGCCCTACCAACTCCGACCACAGGAAAACAGGTAGCGGTTCAATGCTAAGTGATGGAAGAAATGGGCCTGTAGCCGGAGACTGGGAGCGCCGCTGGCGCGGACGTCTCCGACAGAGGCGAACGGGGGACCGTTCGCCGCAGGAAAGGTTTTATCAGGAAAGGTTTTATCAGGGGAGCTATCACTTAACGTCTATCTACTGCCAAAAAACACGCTCCGAACGCATTCAGGGGGATGCGGAAGCGTCGGAGCCTTCCCGAAATTGCAGGTCGGCCAGGCGCTGGTAGAGGCCCGGCTGGGTGCGCAACTCGTCGTGGGTGCCGTCTTGCACCAGGCGGCCGTCGTCAAGCACTAAGATGCGGTCAGCGTCTTGCACCGTGGCCAGGCGATGCGCAATCACGAAAGTCGTGCGCGACTCCATGAGCCGCGTGAGCGCATCTTGCACTTCGGCTTCCGACTCCGCATCCAGCGCTGACGTGGCTTCGTCAAGCAGCAGAATGCGCGCATCGCGCAGCAGCGCCCGTGCAATGGCAATGCGCTGCCGCTGTCCGCCACTGAGTTTGACTCCGCGCTCGCCCACGGCGGCCTCGTACCCATCGTTAAGCGCCGTAATGAATCCATGTGCATTGGCAGCGCGGGCGGCGTCTTCGATCGCAGCATCCGACGCGTCGAGGTTGCCGTAGCGGATGTTGGCGCGAATGGTGTCGTTGAAGAGATGCACATCTTGCGAAACCACCGCAAGCTGCTCGCGCAGGCTCTGCCGCGTTACGGAGCGAATATCTGTCGTATCCACCCGAATGGACCCCTCCTGTGGATCGTAGAAGCGCGGGATGAGGCTCATAAGCGTGGTTTTGCCCGCTCCGCTGGGACCTACGAGCGCTACGGTCTGCCCGGCAGGCACGGTAAAGGACAGGTCGTGCAGCACGGGGGTGCCGGGATCGTAGGCAAACGTGACGTGGTCGAATGCAACGGCTCCGTTGATGGGGGGAAGCGCAGGCATCCCGCTCGGGTCGGTATCGGTGGCGGGCTCGTCGAGCAGTTGAAAGATGCGCTCGGAGGCCCCGGCGGCGCTGTTGAGGGTGCTGTACAGGCGCGAGAGGCCGCCTACGCTGCGGGCAATGTTGAACGCGTAGAAGATAAACGCGACCAGGTCGCCGGTTGTTAGGCGTCCGGCCAGCACCTCGGTACCGCCGTACCAGAAGATGGCCACGAGCGCGCCAAAAAACAGGAACCCAACGGAGGCCGAGAACAGCGCCGAGGCCCACACCTTGCGGTGGGCAGTGTCGAAAAGGCGCTCGACGGCCTCGTGGTAGCGGCTTGTTTCGTAGGCACTGCGCGCAAAGCCTTTCACGGTGCGGATGCCCGCGATCGATTCTTCGGCAATGGCGGTGGTGTCGGCCAGTTCGTCTTGAAGCGTGCGCGCCAGGCGACGAATCCACCGCCCAAACCCAATGGCGGCAGCCGTAACCACCGGCACCACCACAAAGATAATGAGGCTGAGGCGCCAGTTCAGCACAATCATGAGCGCAACCGAGCCCACAAGCGAGAGCACCTGCGTAAACGACTCGGCGAGGGCCTGCGTGACGGCATCGCGGACCGAACTGACGTCGTTGGTGAGGCGCGAGGTGAGATCGCCCGTGCGGCGGTTGGCAAAGAAGCGGAGCGACTGCCCGTGCAGGTGGGCATAAAGCCGCTTGCGCAGATCCGTGACGACGCGCTCGCCCGTCCACTCCAGTCCGTAGCGTCCCAGAAAGCTAAACAGGGCTTGCAGCACAAACAGCGCCAGCAGGCCCAGTGTGAGACGGTCGAGCAGAGCGCGGTTGGCGGTTTCAAAGACCGCGTTCAGCAGCTCGCGCAGCCCCAGCGGCACGACGAGGGCCACCATAGCGCCCAATGCCGTAGCCAACACGGCGCCGCCAAGCCGCCAGCGATACGGCCAGGCCAGCCACAGAATGCGACGGACGGTCGTCCACAGCCGGGTCGGAAGCGCTGAAGAGGACGAAGAAGGGAACGAAGAATCATCAGCCATGCAGCAAGAGGTAAATAAGGGATTTGGCAGAATCGAACCACAATCAATAGATACGCAGCTTCAGAAAGCCGCGTTCAAGAGAGAGACAAAGAAATACAATCGTGGCATGTTCTATGCGCATCTATAAGAAATAGGACTCTCTCAGTGAAGAGAGGGGGCTCGTACGTGACAGTCATGTTACGCAAACATCCTGCACTTTAAAATGTAAAACATAATTACAAAGATTTACATCTGTATCTGATTGGGAAGGATCGAACGCGTGTATCCTTTGCGCTGCAGTTGTGCTTCTTGGTTCTGTAGCCAAGATTCCCCATCTTCACCGCTGCAGACTGCTTTTTCCTTTGACTTGCTCATCCTCTTGCATGACTGATTCTATTCCATCAAATAGAGCGCCCGACGGTCCGCCCGACGCGGAGCGGCTCATGGCGTTACGTCATTATCATGTGTGGGATACCGCGTCTGAAGCATCCTTCGACCGCATTACCGAGCTGGCATCGCATGTGTTAGACATGCCCATCGCGATCATCAACTTCATCGGGGCCGACCGGCAGTGGTCCAAGTCATGCGTTGGGCTGGAGGTAGAGAGCACGAGTCTCGACAACGCTATCTGCACCACCACCATTGAAACGCCGGAGGTGCTCACCATTCCCGATCTGCGTGCCGACGACCGGTTTGCCGACAAATCGTTTGTGCAGGACGATCCCAAGGTGCAGTTTTACATGGGGGCACCGCTCATTACGCACGATGGACACCGCCTGGGCGCGCTTTGTGTGATGGACCACACGCCTCGGCACCCCACGTCCCACGACGAAGAGACGCTGGCTCGCCTGGCCCAGGTCGTGATCGATGAACTGGAGCAGCGGGCTGCCGAGCGCAAAAAACACGCGGTGCTGGAGGCAATTGGGGAGGCGTTTTACACGGTAGACACGCAGTGGGGGCTTACGTACGCGAATGATAAGGCAGCAGAGCACTGGAGCGAATCTCCTAAAGCGCTACGAGGCCGGGTTGTATGGGAGCTTCTGTCAGATACAGAGCGGGCCGCCCTGGAGCCTACGTTGCGCAGCGCACAGCGCGAGCAAACGTCGCTGCAAACGGTATTTGAGGATCCAGAGGCAGACTGCTGGTACCGCATCCATGTGCACCCGTTTGAGCAGGGGCTATCGGTGTATATGCACGACATTACTGAGCAGCAGGCCATTGCACGCGAACGAACCCTGCTGGCACAAGCTGTTGAGCAGCTGAACGAGTCGGTTGTCGTCACCGAAGCCGATCCAGCCGACCGACCGGGGCCGCGTATTGTTTACGTGAACCCTGCATTTGAAGACATGACAGGGTACACGTTTCAGGAAGTGCAAGGCAAAACGCCACGCATTCTGCAAGGCCCAAAGACGGATCGGGGAGTGCTGGATGACCTGCGTGCGCATCTGAACCGCGGGCAGCCGTGGGAAGGAGAGACGGTAAACTACCGGAAAGATGGAACGCCGTACATGGTGCGGTGGAATATGGCCCCCGTTCGCAATGAAGAAGGCACTTGTACGCACTGGGTCGCGGTGCAGCAAGATGTGACCGAGCGTAATCGCCGCCAAAAAGCGCTTCGTCAGCAGCGCAATCTGCTGTCGCAGGCACAGCGCATTGCTGGAGCGTGGGAGTTGGACGTACAGACCCATGCGCTGTCGTGGACGGAGCGGGTGTACCGCATTCACGAAGTGCCGCTTGATACGCCGATAACGGTGCATCAGGCGCTCAGCTTCTATCCAGAGGAAGCGCGCGCCCGCCTCCAGGAGGTTCTGGACCGGTGCATCCGCACCGGAGAAACGTACGACCTGGAGCTTCCCATTACGACAGCACAGGGCCAACCGCGCTGGGTGCGCACCGTAGGCGGCGTAATCGACCGAGCTGAAGACGGCACGGTCACGCGGGTGGGGGGCGCGCTACAAGACATTACAGAACGCAAAGAGGCGACGGAGGCACTGATAACGGCCAAAGAAGAAGCCGAAGAAATGAGCCGCCTGAAGACCGCCTTCTTAGCAAATATGAGTCACGAAATCCGCACACCGCTCACGTCAATTATGGGATTCTCGGATGTGCTCATGTCGACCGAATTACCGGAGCGCGCTCAAAAGTGCACCGCGCTTATCCACAAGGCGGGACGGCGGCTTCTAAATACGCTGAACTCCGTGCTCGACCTGTCGCAGCTTCAGGCGGAAGCCATGACATTGCATCCGGCAGAGTTCGACGCAGCATCTGTCTTGCGCAGGGTTGTACGCGTGCAAGCTCGCCAGGCCGATAACAGCGCTGTACACCTCCACGTGGAAGCTCCTAAAGAGCCCATGCCTGCTGTGCTTGATCAGACGGCATTTGAGCAGATCGTTACGCATCTGGTAGACAATGCCGTAAAGTTTTCGTCCGAAGAAGGAACCGTCACGGTGCAGTTGCAGGCCAGCGACCAGCAGCTTCAGCTTGACGTGCAAGATACCGGGATTGGCATCGATGCGGACTTCCTGCCCCATCTGTTCGAGGCCTTCAAGCAAGAGTCGACCGGCGATTCGCGGGCCTACGAGGGCAACGGGCTGGGGTTGGCGATCACAAAGCGCCTTGTCGACCTGATGGGCGGATCCATTCGCGTGGAGTCCACCAAGGGCAACGGTACCACGTTTTATGTGAAGTGGCCGCGGTGGAATACAGAGCCCGACGATTCGTCTGAAGAGGCGCGTTAAACGGTGCCGCGCGTCTGCCGAAGCAGATTCATACACTTGCGGGAGCGATCTGCGGGAGCGGTCACATAACAGTGCCAGGAACGTCAGTTGAGAAAGTCGATCGTAGTGGCTTGATTGGCATGTACTGTTGTGCAGCATATGCTAATCTACACGTTCTGTCATGAAGCTCGCTACGACGCAGCAGCGCGTTGTAATGCTGATCACGCTGTGCTTGGGGATGCCCATCGGGGCATGGTCCGCCTCTGCTCAGGTGACGAACGACCCTCTGGGCTGCACGCGCAGCGATATTACCGGGCTCTCGGTGCTCGACATTACGAACGACGTGGCTGCGGGCAACGCGCTCCTTGTTGTGCTCGCTAACCGCGACGGCACCGGCGATTACGAGGTCGCCATTCCTGATGCTGGCTTCCAGTCGATTCCGAAGCAGTATACCCTTACAGGGTCGAACCAGGCGCATTGGGTACATGCCGACTTCGACTCCGACGCGCTGCCAAGCGGCACAAGTATTTTTATTGAAGCAGCACAGGCCTCTGCAGCTAACGACACGGCCATCTGTGCGCTTGAAGTTGGCGGGCTGGCATCCGCATCGGTCATCGACGTAACGAGTGGGGACGTTAACCCTGATGGGCTCGATAATCCCTTCGGCGAGAACATGGCCTCGGGCCCGGTGTCTACGACGTACGACGAAGAGCTGCTGCTGGGCGTGTACAGCTGGAGAACAAACCTGCAGCAGGCCACGCCCGGAAATGGATTCACGACTGTAGTCCAGAACGACCTGGAAACGCAGCCCAACGACGGCGATGTTGAGGGAAGCCTGATGGTTGCTGTCCGCGAAGTGAGCACAACGGGGACGTACGAAGCGACAGGCGCATTGCAGAGTGCGAGCCCATGGAGTGCGTCGGTGTTCGGGCTCCGTATTCAGCAAAATACCGCTCCCGCGCTCGCAACCAATGAGCCGTTCCCATTGCTTCAGGGGGATACGGCCCCCATCACACAAGAGCAACTGGACGCCACCGATCCCGAGCAAGGAGGCGTCAGCCCTTGCCTACACCATCAATGATGCCCCAGCACACGGAGAGGTCGTCAACACAGACACCGCGACGCCACTCAATGCAGGAGACACCTTCACGCAGGCCGACGTGAACAACGGCATCATCATGTACCGGAGCAATAACGGGACGACCGCACGCGCTGACCTGTTTGACTTTACTGTAGCCGACGGCGAGGGCGGTGAGGCAACAGGTACGTTCAACATTATCCTGAGTCCGCCGCCGTACGGGGCCGGTACCGCTCTTACGCTCGATGGAAGTGGCGACTATGTGCGTACAGGAGCAGGAGGGGCCGAACTCGGGCTTGCAGGCGAGTCCTTTTCGGTAGACGTCTGGTTTCGCCTGAACAGCAGTGGAGATGAGCGCACGCTCCTCGGCATGGACGGAATGGGCACGAACAACGAAACGCTCGTGATCGGTGAAGAAAATGGCGAATTCCTGTTTGCCTTCTTCGGCAATGACCTGAAGGGCGGATCCGTACCAACCGGAGCGTGGACCCATGCCACGTTTGTCTACGACGCCGCGCGCCCCGACGGAGAAAACGACCGCTTCATCTACCGCGACGGGGAGCAGGTGGCTTCGGGTGAGGCAAGCGCTGATTTTCAGGGAACCAGTGAGGTCCTCATCGGGCGGAACCGAGGGGCAAACTACTTCGACGGTCAGATTGACCAGGTGCGCGT
>CAZBTM010000070.1:10716-12642 GCA_964494425.1 uncultured Rhodothermales bacterium
GAGCTCTCAGTTCATCAGAGGTACGGGCACGTTACCGCCGCACGATGCCCGTGAATACGCCAGATCTCGCAGCCGCATGGCGCTTTGATGCAGGAAGCGGAACGACGGCGTACGATGTGGCGGCGGGACACGACGGTACGCTGCAAGACAATGCCAGCTTCTCGTCGTTCAGTGGAGCACCGATTGGGCAAACGGCCGCCGCGCTCCAAAGCGGTACCCAGACCCTTGGGGCCCCAGATGGAAGCGTCGCTGTTAGCAACGTATCCACGACCGGAGACGATGCGCTTATCGTTACGGCGCATGGAGCCCTCAATGGTCCTGCATTGAATGAAACGAACGCTGGGGAAGACTTCTCACAGATCACTGACGACGTTACCACGCGGCTTAACGTGGTCTGGGGCCTCGCCTCCATCGGGAGTGCCCGTGCAGACGTCACCTTCGACTATTCGGGGCTGGCGAGTCTGGGGGATCCGCAGAATGTGCGCCTTCTAAAGCGCTCTGGCGGACGTGGGACGCCCTGGATAGACGTCAGTGACGACTGGATATGGAACGAGAGCGCACAGACCTTCAGCAGAACGGAGGTGAGCAGCTTCAGCCAGTATGCGATTGGCGAAGCGGCTACCCCTCTACCGGTCGAACTGGAAGCATTCGACGGTATTGCGACCGAAAACGGTGTGCACCTGTCGTGGAGAACAGCCTCTGAGCAAGACAACGCAGGCTTCCGCATTGAGCGCCACGCCGTTTACTCAGGTGAAGATCTGAAACCGGGCGAGCGTGAGTGGAACGAGATAGGCTTTGTTCAGGGCACAGGCACCACGGCAGAGCCCCAACGCTACCAGTTTGCCGATGCAGAACCGCCCCACGTAGCCGATACCCTGGCATACCGGCTCAAGCAGATCGACATGGACGGAACGATCCATGTGACCGAACCTGTGACAATTGTGCGTGGTCAGCCCAAGAACATGAAGATAGCAGCATACCCCAATCCGGCACATGGTCATGTGGTCATCGCGTATGAGATACCAGAATCTATGGGACGCCAGATGATGCTGCAGCTCTACGATCTTATGGGGCGCCGGGTGCGCATAATGCATATTGCCACTGAACCAGGGCGACACGAGCACACAATGGATGTGAGTAGACTGCCGAGCGGCACATACATCCTGCGACTGAGCGGAAGACAGTCCGCAGCCGTACAGCGACTCACCATCGTTCGCTAACATTGGTGCCAAAAGTAACGTTCGCCCGCGCGTCGACTTTGTTGCATCTTAGCCCGAATCTCGTAGGCAGATAGCTGGGTTTCAATATCGTAGCTTATACTGATCCGCCCCTTCTTTCTGTGGTTCGTGTGTGGGAACATGAATCCTTGCGCGTGTTGAGCCCTGGGGGCGCACACAAACGAATGTTCCCCTATGAAGGCAGATACGATAGACCTTTCTACAGAGCACGATCGCTACGGCGAGCCGCATGCCTCGGCACGTCTGGAAGCCCTCCGGCGCTACCAGATCATGGACACGCCGCCCGAGGAGGCGTTCGACCACATCACCGATCTCGCCGCGCACACGCTCGACGTCCCTATTGCTGTGGTGAACTTCATCGATGCAGAGCGGCAGTGGTTTAAGTCGTGCGTGGGCACCGACGTGAAAGAGACGCCGCTCGATCAGGCGTTCTGCAACACCACGATCCGCACGCCGGGACTGATGGTCGTTGAAGATGCACGTCACGATGCGCGGTTCAAGGGCAATCCGTTTGTGGCCGGACCGCCGCACCTGCGTTTTTACATGGGCATGCCGCTTACCTCGCCCGATGGCTACCGCGTGGGCACGCTCTGCGTAATGGATACAAAGCCGCGCTCGCCCACCGAACAAGACCGCCAGACGATTGAGAAGCTCGCGCAGGTAGTCATGAACGAGCTGGAGATGCGCG
>CAZBTM010000071.1:0-1900 GCA_964494425.1 uncultured Rhodothermales bacterium
AGAAGGCGTCGTGCCCGTCGGGCGCCATCGACGGGTCGGTTTTGGTGGGGCGATGCAGGTAGAGGCTGAAGTCGTCGGCCAGCTCTTGCTTGTTGAAGATGTCGTCGAGCAAGCTCTTGTAGCGCTCGCCCATCAAGATGGTGTGGTGCTCAATGTCGTCGTACTGCCGGTCGGTGCCGAAGTACCAGACGAACAGGCTCATGGAGTACTTCATGTTCTCCACGCGCTCGTCGGTCCACGTTTTGCGATCCGACGGGTGGATCATGTGGCGGTAGGTGTATCCCACATCCGCATTCGACACGACGATGTCGGCGTCAATGACCTCGCCACTGGAGAGTCGCACCCCGCTGGCGCGTCCGCCATCCACCAGAATCTGCTCCACGTCGGCGTTGTAGCGCTGCGTGGTGCCCTCAAGGCCGTCGATCAGGTTCGACATGCCGCTCACGAGCGATCCGGTGCCGCCCATGGCATACCACACGCCCCACTTGCGCTCCAGAAACGCAATGAGCGTATAGATGGAGGTCGTGCTGAACGGATTGCCGCCCACAAGCAGCGGGTGAAAGGAAAGCACCTTGCGCACTTTCGGGTGCTCCACGTACTTGGAGACGAGGCTGTACACGGTGCGATGGCTCTCCAGCTTCATCATCGCGGGCACGATCTTGAGCATATCGCTCAAGTTGTGGAACGGCACGTGGCCCAGCTCCTCAAAGCCGATCTCGAAGATCTCTTCGCTCTTCTCCAGGAAGCGCCGGTAGCCGTCGACATCGGATGGATTGAACTTGCGGATTTCGCGCTCCATGGTGTCGGAGTCGCCCGAGTAGTCGAAGTGCGTACCGTCGTGAAAGCGGATACGGTAGAACGGATCGACGGGTACGAGCTCCACGTCGTCCTCAAGCGATTTGCCGCAGAGCGACCACAGCTCCTCGAACAAGAAGGGCGCGGTAACCACGGTAGGCCCCGCATCAAACGTAAAGCCGTCTTGCTTGAAGACGCGAGCCCGTCCGCCGGGCTGATCGAGGCGATCCAGCAGCGTCACGCGGTAGCCGCGCGCTCCCAGACGGATGGCCGACGCGAGTCCGCCCAGCCCCGCACCAATAACGACGGCGTGGGGGGCGTTGGGGCCCGGCGAAATGGGTTGAGTGGAGGTGTTGATCGTGGCATCGTCACGATGCACGAGGCGGTTCATCCAGGACATACTCAGGCGGGGCTATGGAGTCAGCAGGGCGCGCCTCTGTGGGACGCGAAGAACAGTTGCACAATGCGCAACGGCAGGCTGTTTTGTGCAGTTCGCCCAGCCGCGCAATAAAGCGTCCAAATGTTGCAATAACCCGGCGCTGTAGGAGATGTATGCGAATGAGGGTCCGAACGTGTGCCTGCGTATCCCCCTTAATTTTTCAGCAGTAGATAGAAAGGGGAGCGGACAAATCTTAAGTGATAACAACTTTTCCTATAGCGAACGGTCCGTATCTGTTTAGCGTGGTTCCATAACCACCCGGGGTATCCGCGTCGCCTCTGATCCCGGGCTAAGGGTTCTTTGCTTACGCTCGTCGCATGGCTCTGCCGTGCGACGCGGGCTGTTCAGGGGCTCTGCCCCGCTAACTTGGTTTAGATACCGCCCGGAACGTCCGCTCCGCTCCCAGTTCCGGGCTACAAGTCGCCAAACACGTACACGGTCCTCCGTTCGCCTCTGCCGGAGACGTCCGCGCCGGGGGCGCTCCCAGCACCGATAGCGTTCGGGGCACGTTCTCCGGCTACTGGTACCCCCCCATCACTTAGCACTGAACCGCTACCAATTTTTCGTAGCCTGTAGATACGCAGGCAGCGTGCCGCCTACCCAACTTTCGCGGAGGTGTGCAGCACCTCGTGTAGGGCGGCGTAGAGCTTCTCGGCCGTGAAGGGC
>CAZBTM010000071.1:1910-8941 GCA_964494425.1 uncultured Rhodothermales bacterium
GCCAGGCCATGGTGTCCTCGACGGTGAAGGGCTTGGGCAAGAACTTGCGCGCCCCTGACTCGATGGGACCGTCGGCCTCGCTGTCGGAGGCCCCGCTGGCCGCAATGATAGGCAGCGCAGGGTACTGCTCGTGCAGCACATCGATGAGTTCGTGGCCGTTCATGTTGGGCATCCGCAGGTCGGTGATAACCACATCGACGGCATCGCTGTAGTCTTCCATAAGCTCCAAGGCCTCTTTGCCATCGGCCGCCACAATGGCGCGGTAGCCCGCGCTTTCAAGCGTCTGCTGCGCAGTATCGCGGATGAACTCCTCGTCGTCGACGATGAGCACCACCTCGCCCTGACCGTGCGTATCGCCCGAATCGGGGGCCGAATCGGCCTCTCCATTCTCCGCAATGGTCACCGGCAAGAAAATACGAAAGGTGGTGCCTTTATTCTCCTCACTGCGCACATCGATAAAGCCGTCGTGGCTCTTTACGATGCTATAGGCGGTGGAGAGGCCCAGGCCGGTGCCTTCGCCCTCGGGCTTTGTGGAGAAGAACGGCTCGAAGATCTTGTCGAGCGCGTCGTCGGGGATACCGGTGCCGGTATCCGACACGGTAATGCGCACGTACGGCCCCGGCTCAGCGTCGATGTTGCGGCGGGCATCGGACTCGGACAGGTCGACGTTTTCTGCTTCGATGGCCAGGGTGCCGCCATCGGGCATAGCGTCGCGGGCGTTCACGCTCAGGTTCATGAGCACTTGCTGAACCTGTGTGGCATCGCCCACGATGGTGTCGAGGCTATCGTCGACCTCGGTCTTCACGGTGATGCGATCGGGAAACGTTTCTTGGATGATCTTATCGACTTCGTCGATGATCGCGCCCGGATCGAGGGTCACGCGTTCGCCCTCAACGCCGCGCGCAAAGGCCAGCACCTGGTCAACCATGTCGGAGCCACGTTCGGCGCTCTTCTGGATCATCGAGAGGGTGCGCTCAACCTGACTGTCGTCGTCGAAGCGCTGCTGCAACACCTTCACGCCAAGCAAGATGGGCACGAGCAAGTTACCCAGGTCGTGCGCAATGCCGCCCACCAGGCGCCCAATGCTTTCCATGCGCTGCGAACGCAAGAACTGCATCTCCAGCTGCTTACGCTCCGTAATATCGGTGTTGATGACGAGCACCGACGATGGGTTGCCGGCATTGTCGCGCACGAGCGTCCAGCGGCTTTCTACCACGAGCTCCTCGCCGTCTTTGGTCTGCTGGCGCAACTCGCCCGTCCATTCGCCTTTTTCTTCGATAGTGGAGAAGCATTCCTCCAGCTTTTCGCGCTGTTCTTCGGTGTAGAGGCGCTCGCGGGCCGCCTCTCCGAGCACCTCCTCGGCCGACCAGCCCGTGAGGCGCTCGGCGCTTTTATTCCAGTAGACGACGGTCCCATCCATGTCGTACGCGATGATGGCGTCACGGGCCTTATCGAGCAGGGCAGCCTGCTCGCGGATGCGCTGGTCGGCCTGGGCGCGCTCTACAGCGTAGCGAATCGATCGCTCCAGCAGCGGCGCGTCGATCTCCTCCTTGGAGAGATAGTCAGCTGCCCCTGCAGCCATTGCCGTAAGGTCAATTTCGAGATCGCCCTGGCCGGTCAGCAGAATGATGGGAGTGCGGCTGCCTTGCTCATTTACCGCATGCAGCAGGTCGAGCCCCGTGTGGGCGCCCAGGCGATAGTCAACCAGGCACGCGTCATACCCGCCCGACAAGATGGCATCGAGTCCATCGTCGTAACTGGTGGCCCAGTCCAGATTGCAGTCGATGCTTTCAGCTCGCGACAGCAGCGCCTTCGTGATGACGTAGTCATCCTCGTCATCTTCAACGAGAAGTACATCGATCACCTCTGTGGTGGTCATCATTCGGTTTCTTCGTACTGCGGGGGAAGCTTCACGATTTCGAACCAGAAGTCGCCAAGTGCTTGAATGGCATCAGCGAGTCCGTCGAACGTAACGGGCTTGGTCACAAACGCGTTCACGCCCAGGTCGTAGCTTTGCAAAATGTCTTGCTCAGCCTCCGAGGTTGTAAGCACAATAATGGGGATGCGGCGCAGGGCCGGATCCGACTTAATGAGCTTCAGCGCCTCGCGTCCATCCATGCGCGGCATGTTCAGGTCGAGCAGAATAAGGCCCGGGCGGGGCGCATCTTCAGGATCGCTGTACGGCCCTTCATGGCGCAGGTACTGCATGAGCTCTTCGCCATCCTCGACCATTGAAATCGTATTGGCCAGACGGCTTCGCTTCAATGCTTGGCGCGTCAGAAGCCGGTCGTCGGGGTCATCTTCGGCCAACAGGATACGAATGCTTTCGTCACTCATCCAGGATCGTTTCTGTCGTGGATTGGTCATGCTGAGTAGGCGCCGGAGGCGCGTCGTTAGAAGAAGGCGTTCGGCGTACTGGGAGCCACACAGTGAACGTGGTGCCTTCATTGGGCACACTCTCTACGGCAATGCTACCGCCATGGCGCTCCACAATGCGTCGGCAGATGGCCAACCCCATACCCGTTCCCTCATACTCGCTACGCCCGTGCAAGCGCTGGAACGGAGTAAAGATACGATCTATGTATTTTGATTCAAAGCCGATGCCGTTGTCGGCTACGCGCACCCGGCACACCTCGGTGCAGTTGGCCTGTACAGGAACGTCTCTGTTGAGCGCATCGAGGCTAACGACTGCCGTGGTCACGTCAATTTCGGGCGGCACCTCAGGCCGATGAAACTTGAGTGCATTTCCGATCAGGTTCTGCATGAGCTGGCGCACCTGCGTGGCATCGGCCTCAATGGTTGGCATCTCATCGACGCGCACGGTCCCTTCCACGTCGTCAATGCGCATGCTGAGGTCGTTGAGCACGTTGTTCACAATCGCATTCAGATCGACATCTTCGAAGGGGCGTGCTCGCGTGGTGATGCGCGAGTATACAAGCAGGTCTGAGATGAGCTGCGACATGCGGCGCGATGCGTCCTCCATACGCTCCAGGTAGTGGCGGCCAGTCTCGTCGACCTTATCGCCGTAGTCCTGCATCACGAGGTTCGAGAACGCGCTAATCTTGCGGAGCGGTTCTTGCAGGTCGTGCGAGGCAATATACGCGAAGTCACGCAGGGCCCGATTGCGCTGTTCCAGCTTTTCATTGGCGACGGACATTGCCTGGGCCGCCTCGCGCCGTTCTGACACGTCGCGCAAGGTTACAGCGATGCCGTCTTCGATCTTCACAGCCATCACCTGGCACCACGTCATACCGCCCTCTGTATCCGCCAGGCGCAGTTCATCTTCGTACGGCTGGCCGGTGCGCACCACATCTACAAATGCCTCGAACAGCCCCTGGTCGGCGTGCTCCGGCAGCAGTTCCAGCATCTGCGCACCCACCAGCTCGTCGGTAGACACCTTGAGCAGCTTTTCGCCTTGCGGATTCACCAGTACACACTCAAAGTCGACGATCGTACCCCGCGTATCCCGCAGGGCCGTCCATACCAGAATGCCATCGAGCGAGCTGGTGAGCACGCTGGAGAGCACATCGCGCGAGGTTTGTAGCGCCTCGTCTTTGAGCTGCTCATTTGTGATGTCCTCAAAGCAAATAAACACGCCGTATGGATCGGCTTCATCGAGCTCAAAGAGCGGGCGTGCGTTTACGCGGATCCAGCGGGGGGGGGCGTCGGGCGGGTAGATGCCCATGACCTTGCCCATTACGGATTTGCGCTCGTAGTACGCGACCCAGAACGGAAATTCGGTGTTGGCCAGTGGCGTACCATCGGGACGCAGGCCACTCCACTTATCATCGCTGAAGCGGGAACCGATAATTTCGGAGCGCGGGCGGCCAAAGATTTCGGGCACGGTGTCGTTGCAATCGCGAAAGACGCCGTCGCTGTCCATGAGCAGCGCGCCTTCTTGGATGGTGTCGAGCAGCGTATCGAACCGGGCTTCGACCTGCTGACGCAAGCGGTCGGTGTGGCGCTCGCTGGTACGATCGGTCATGTAGAGCATGGCCCGCTCGGGTGGCGCCTCGGCCTCATCAGCGGGCTGCATCGGACGCAGCGTCCAGTTGACCCAGCGCGGACCGGTTCCTACGAAGACCATACGCCGCTGGGTGCCGCGCAGCGTTCGGTTTTCGCGCAGAGCCCGCGTAAGAAGGTCATGCCAGGCCCCATCGGCGTCCTCAATCAGGTCGAACAGCGCGGCTGTGGCATCTGCGTGCGGCGCCAGGGCACGAAACGCACGGGTCCAGCCCTCACTCTCAGCGTGGATATGGCCTTCTGCATCCACCAGAACAATCGGGGCTGGCATCGCGGCGATGCATGACGAGAAGGAGCTATGCATCATCATGGGCATGTACAAGCAAAAGGAGAGTCTACAGCGCTAAACCGGAAAGCGTGCAGGAGTCTGTCATGAATATTTTCGTGAGTCACGGCATCGCCGATTTTGGTGGAGGTGCTTCTTCTGCAGAGTACATTTCGTTACGTAGAAAAGTTGTTCTTATCTCCACCAAGCGATTGCAGCAGACCGGTTTGCTACCGTCTCTATTGGGCGCTACAGATGCTGTTGGCGCGCCCGTGGAAGGGATAGCCAGAGAACGTGCTCTGCCTAACTGACCCTCGTTCCCCGCGCACCGGCTGCTTCATTGAGTATAGCAAATAGACACATGCCAACTGTGGGAAATCGTAAGCTGGTTCGAAAGATATAACGCAATGATTGCAAGTGTTACACGCCTCACGTAAGATACAAGTGGCTTCCGTTAGAAGCAACTCGGCGCGGGCACTGCTGGAGGTGCTCACGTCGAAGCCTGGTTTCCTGCCCCACCTGTCCGTATCTTTCTCGCTCCCATGTAGTGGGCCCCTCCTTGCTTCCCCCTGCATTACATGATAGGGAATGCGCTGTTCGGGCAATGCGCCATACGGCTTACTGCCCCCGTGCGGCACGGTCATGTTCGATATGCGCTTTGAGATCGTCGAAGGTGTCCCCTCCGTACTTTTCGAGCAGCGCCTCGGCAAGCGTCCATGCTACGGTGGCCTCGGCCACCGTCGAGGCCGCGGGCACGCTCGTAATGTCGCTGCGCTCATAGCGCGTGGGCTGCGCCTCACCCGTGGCGGTATCGACCGAATCGAGCGGTTTAATGAGCGTGGGAATGGGCTTCATGTAGCCGCGTACCACAATGGGCATCCCATTCGTGGTACCGCCTTCGAGCCCCCCAGCACGATTGGTGCGGCGTGGATACTCATCGCCTTCGCCGGGCAGAATGGGGTCGTGCACCTTAGAGCCCGGACGGCCTGCACTCCGCACGCCATCGCCGATTTCGGCGGCTTTCTGCGCCTGAATGGAGCAGATGGCCTGCGCAAGGCGTCCATCGAGGCGGCGATCCCAGTGTACGTACGAGCCTAAGCCGGGCGGCACCCCCGTGGCAATGACCTCGTAGGTGCCGCCGAGCGAGTCGCGGTTGGCTTTGGCCTCTTCGATGTGCTCGATGCAGCGCTCGGTCATCGCCTCATCCAGCATGCGGGTAGCGCTGTCGTCGGCCTGCTCGTAGACGGCGCGAGCGCTACCGTCGCCTTCAATGAGCGATTCGACGCGGTCGTACCACGCATCGGGCCCCTCCCAGCCCACTTCGCCGATGCGCGTTACGTGGCTGCCCACCTCGATACCCAAGCGGCGCAGCAGCGTGCGGGCCACGGAGCAGCACGCTACGCGCATGGCCGTTTCGCGGGCGCTGCTGCGGTCGATGACGGGACGCATGTCGTCGAAATTGTACTTCTGCATCCCAGCCAGGTCGGCATGTCCGGGACGCGGCAGCGTAACCGGTTCAATGCCTTCGCCCTCTCCTTCAATCGCCATCTTCTCAGGCCAGCCTGCTTTATCTTTCTTGTAGGCCCCGTTGTCGATGCGCATGGCAATGGGGCTGCCCAACGTTTTCTCAAACCGGATGCCTGAGTAGATATGCGCCTTGTCGTTCTCGATTTTCGAGCGCCCGCCGCGCCCGTAGCCGAGCCAGCGGCGCGCCAGATGCTCGTTGATATCAGCAGGAGCCAGGGGGATATGAGCGGGCATGCCTTCGACGATGCCAATAAGTGCTTCGCCGTGCGACTCGCCAGCGGTGAGGTATCGGATCATGGGGGTGGAACTAATCAACAGAAAAATGGGGACGGCCCCGGTGTGCTCGCGGGACCTGTTTGCATCGCTCTTTACAGATACGATGCGGGTTAGGGTCGTTCAATTTCGTAGAAGGCGCCGGTACCATCACGGCGTTGCGTGCGCACCAGTATACGATCTGACGTGCTGCTCTCAAAGCGGCGTTTGGCATCGGCAGCATCGGCCACGGGTTCGTCTGCGACGTGTGTGAGGACCACATCGCGCACAAGGCCGGCTGTGTGGGCACGGCCTCCATTTTCGACAAACACCACGTACGCGCCTTGGTCAACGCCAAACGCAGTGCGGTGTGTGTCGCTCAGCGCGCGCAGGCCGAGTCCCCAGGCGGGTAAATTTGTGGTAGCGTCAGACTCGGGGGTAGACTGGGGCGGATCGGTGGGGCCGGGTGTGCTGGGCGGGCGGGTCGTGCTATCACCTGGGCCCTCAAGATCGGTCATCCACTCCTGGTAGGCCATTGCGTCGCGGCCCATTAGACTGACGCGCCGGGTTTGCTCTGCGCCGTTGCGCCAGATGCGCAGTTCCATGCTTTCACCAGGGCGGCGCTGGGCTACCGCGCTTTGCAGCGTGTTTGGCGCATTGATAGGCCGCCCATCGATAGCAAGGACTACGTCGCCGTTCTGCAGCCCCGCCAGGTCAGCCGCCCCGCCGGGCCGTACGGTGCCCACGTACACCCCTTGAATGCGATCCATGCGAAGGCGCTCGGCGCGCTCGGCGTCGACCTCTTCGATGCTCACGCCCAGGTAGCCGCGCTGCACCTCGCCAAACTCAATCAGGTCCGTTACCACGCGCTGCATCAGCTGCGTAGGCACGGCAAAACCATATCCTTCGTAGTCATTCAGCAGATTAAAGAGGCTGGAGTGGAGCGGGTTGTGATGCTTACCGG
>CAZBTM010000071.1:8951-10299 GCA_964494425.1 uncultured Rhodothermales bacterium
ATATCCTTCGTAGGAGCCACTTTCCGTGGCAATGGCAGTGTTGATGCCCACAAGCTCGCCATTCAGGTTCACGAGCGCCCCGCCCGAATTCCCCGGATTGATCGCCGCATCCGTCTGAATAAAGTCTTCGATACTGAACGTATCATCGATGATGTCGACTTGACGCCCCAGCGCGCTCACGATACCTGCGGTTACAGTCGAGGTGAGGCGGAACGGATTGCCCACCGCCACCACCCAGTCGCCCACCCGCAGGTTGTCGGAGTTGCCCAGCGGAGCGGTGGGAAGCGGCTCGTCGGCCTCCACCTTAATAACGGCAAGGTCGGTAGACGGATCGGTGCCGATGATGCGCGCCTCATACTGCCGTTTGTCGGGCAGCGTTACGCGAATGGCTTGCGCCTGCTCAACCACGTGCTGGTTGGTTACGATGTGGCCCTCTGCACTCAGAATGACCCCACTGCCCACGCTCTGGCGCATACGCGGCGGCATGAAGCGCTCCATGTCGCCATCGAACTGAAACGTGCGTTCTTCACTGCGCTGCGACTCAATCTGAATGAACACAACCGTGGGCCGCACACGCTCGGCCACACGGCGAAACGCCACGTTGAGGTCGCGCAGGCTGGGCGTGGCAATGGGTGTGGCTGCGCTGTCGTTGGCCGAGGCCTGTGGCAGGGCCACCGTATTTCCCCCCAGCTCAATGCGCGGACGCAGCTGCTGGGTCTCGGGCGCCGGCGACTCGGGCGCTGTTACAAGCATAAACAGAATGCCTGCCAATAGCCCCACGCTTACCAGCCCCAGGCCAATGGCAATTTGAGTGGCACGACGCGACACAGGCATAACGGCAGGAGCTTCTGCAAGAAAAGTACGCTCTCAATTCTACAGGAATGTAGGAAGCGTACGCGAAATCCACCCACTCTATGAAGCGATTGTTTCGCTTCGTTTCATTCACACATGCCGCATCGCTGTACGACGTGTCGACCTGCGGCATGCTGTAGAGGCCTGCGTATCTACTCGCTACGCAAGCGCATCCCCCGGTCTGGGTAGTCCGTGATGAATCCATCTACCCCCATATTTACAAGGCGGCGCATGGCATTCCGATTGTTCACTGTCCACGGTATAACCTGCATGCCGCGCGTATGGGCCGTGTTAACGAGGGCCGCGTCGACCAGCTGGTAGTTGGGACTGTAGATATGAGGTACAAAGCCCAGTGTCGTTAGGTTTTCAGCAAGCCCAGCATCGCCTTCCTGCGCAACGAGCATCCCGGCGATGCCGGCATCGTCTACTGCCTGTCGCGGCGCAAGGTCGAGGAGACGGCGGCCTATCTTGCGACCCAGGGCATCGCAGCCCTGCC
>CAZBTM010000071.1:10309-12544 GCA_964494425.1 uncultured Rhodothermales bacterium
TTTCAGCAAGCCCGGCATCGCCTTCTTGCGCAACGAGTAGCGCCAGCCGGAGGCCTGGGGCCGCATCGCGCGTGTAGCGCAACGTGCGCAGGTCGAACGACTGCACCGTGGTTCGGGGGGATACCCCGGCAGCCTCAATCACGTCAATGAGATGCTGCGCAAACACATCGGGCGGCGGATGGAAGCGCCCTTCCCACGCCAGACGGCTTTTCGTTTCGATGTTGTAGAACACCGCATCGCGCCCGGTGTCTCGCACAAACGCTTCTGCGCGTGCGATCACATCGCGCAGCAGCGGCTTGGGCGCGGATTCAGGCATTTGCTTGGGAAAAGACGGATGCTGCCGCTGTCCGCAGTCATACGCAGCAATCTCTTCATACGTCATGCGATACAGATTGTGCTGCTGCGCCTTGTCCTTCGAGACGGGCGTGCCATCGGGCGCGGTGCAGATCTCCGCGTTCATCCACGGCTCGTGGGATACGACAACCTGGCCGTCGGCGCTGATGACGACATCCATTTCCAGCGTGGACACGCCTTGCTCCAGCGCATACTGAAACGCAGGCCACGTATTCTCGGGGCGGCGTCCGCGCGCCCCACGATGGCCTTGCACATCGAGCCCAGCAGGCGTACGGACTGTATCGGGACGCTCGGAAACAGGACCTGTGTCGGACATAGCAGCAGGGGCTTTGGACATGTGCAGGGCCGCAGTGCCCAGCATTCCCAGCAAGATAACGAGCAGCGCACGTCGAATCCAACCCATATTTCAGCGTGTTGTGGCTCTATGATGCATGCATCTACGATGGTACGCACTCCGCCCGCGTGCATGAAGAACCCCTAAGACCCTGTATTGATGCCACTGCCTCCCCACGCAAGGGTAGCTATTTCGCTGCATGGTCTGTATATTGCTGTGCTTGCCATACACGCCCGTTTAAAGTGCGTTCGTTGCATGTGTAATGGGTCGGCAAGCCTTTTCTTTTTGAGACGAGTATACAGGCTACTGGAGTATGGAAACCGACGACAGCCGCATCATCCCCATCCAGATCGAGGAGGAGATGAAGTCCTCCTACATCGACTATTCGATGTCGGTCATTGTGAGCCGTGCCCTCCCCGACGTGCGCGACGGCCTGAAGCCCGTGCACCGGCGCGTGCTGTACGGCATGCACGAGTTGGGGCTTACTGCTGGCTCTAACTATAAGAAGTGCGCCCGTATCGTAGGCGAGGTGCTGGGGAAGTACCATCCGCACGGCGACTCGTCGGTCTACGACACGCTGGTGCGTATGGCGCAGCACTTTTCGATGCGCTACCCGCTCGTGGACGGCCAGGGCAACTTTGGCTCGGTTGATGGCGACTCGGCCGCGGCCATGCGGTACACCGAGGCGCGCATGGTCAAGATCGCCGAGCGCATGCTCGACGACATCAACAAGGAAACCGTTTCTACGCAGGAGAACTTCGACGGTACCCTCGACGAGCCGACGGTGCTGCCGGCTGCCTTCCCGAACATGCTCGTGAACGGGGCCGACGGCATTGCGGTGGGCATGGCCACAAAGATTCCGCCCCACAACCTGGGCGAAGCAATCGACGCGGTGGTGGCCTACATCGACAACCCCGAGATTGACATCGACGGGTTGATGGAGCATCTGCCCGCGCCGGACTTCCCCACCGGCGGCATTATTTATGGATACGCGGGCGTGTACGAGGCCTACCACACCGGGCGCGGGCGCGTCATTATGCGGGCCAAGATGCACGAGGAGGAGATCCGCAAGGGCCGCATGGCGCTGGTCATTACGGAGATCCCGTATCAGGTCAACAAGAGCACGCTCATTGAGCGCATCGCGAAGCGCGTGCGCGACGAACGCATCGAGGGCATCTCGGACCTGCGCGACGAGAGCGACCGCGACGGAATGCGCATTGTCGTGGAGCTAAAGCAGGATGCGGTCCCGCTCGTTGTCAAGAACCAGCTGTACAAGCACTCCCGCCTGCAGGACACCTTTGGCGTGAACGTGGTGGCACTCGTGAATGGGCGTCCGCGTGTGCTGAACCTGAAAGAAACGGTGCATCACTACGTGGAGCACCGCCACACCATTGTAAAGCGGCGCACCGAGTACGACCTCGACAAGGCGCAGCAGCGCTCGCATGTGCTGGAGGGCCTGACGCGTGCGCTCGACAACCTCGACGCCGTCATTGCGATCATTCGCCACTCGCCCGCCACCGCCGATGCCCGCGAAAACCTGATTGCCG
>CAZBTM010000072.1:0-1041 GCA_964494425.1 uncultured Rhodothermales bacterium
GCAGATTCTCCAACCGCTCGTTTATTTCCGCCTGAAGGGCATCTTCGGCAGAGGCATTGCCTTCTGTCCGTTGCTCTACAAGCGCCGTTAGGGCCTCCATGAAGTAGCCCTTCAGTGTAGGCATCAGTTCAATATTCTGCTTAAGCACTCTTTGGGCGGCGGGCTCTAACTTCTCTCTGTATTCGTTCAGCACTTCCCATTGACCTTCGGACGTGTCTGGAAGTCTGCGAAGCACGTCCAACAGAGCCGTCATTGAATGCTCTGCAATACCACGCTCCCGTGCCCATTCCACAATATCGCTTGCCATGATCACCCGTATCTCCTCTGTATCCATCGTGCAACCCTCTATGGTCTATTCGTGCGATGTGCGATGCGTGCGAGCGTCTGCTCATTCGCCCCACATGTCGTTTGCGAGCTTGTCGGTGGCCTCCCGGTCGAAGTCCGACAGATAGTTCTCCGTGATCTTCAGGCTGCTATGCCCCAGCGCCTTGCTTACCGCGTACAGATCGCTACTGGTTGAGCGTGCAAAGTCCGCAAATGAATGGCGGGCTACGTGCATGGTCACGCTATCGGGCTTGTCAATGCCAGCGGCTTTCACGGCCCGCTTCAGGGCGCGGTTGAGTTGGACGTTGCGAGACGAGATGCGACGGCGCAAGATTTCGGGGTCGGTGCGCTCGTGCGTCAAGATCGGAAACAGGTACGGCCCCGCATGATCGGCCCAGCGCTGCATGATCGCCTGTGCAGGGCGCGGGAGCGGTAGGTCAACAGGCTGCCCCGTCTTCATCATGCGGTACTGGAGGCGCACGGTATCGCCCTCTCGCTTGACGTGATCGGGCTTCAGGCTGCACAGGTCGCCAAAGCGCATTCCGCCTGCATAGAAGGCAAACACGAATACGTCACGGGCCAGCATAGCGCGTTCGGGATCGCCCTCCAGGTTGGCGCCGGGAAGATTCACGTCCTCCAGGCGCTTCATCTCCGTGCGAGACAGGCGGCGCTTTTCGGTCGGCTGCCGCTCTGGCATATCGTAGCGCGGAAACGGAT
>CAZBTM010000072.1:1051-12389 GCA_964494425.1 uncultured Rhodothermales bacterium
TGACGCGGCCCACGCGGGACAGCTCTTTGCGCGTGGTGTTGACGGCGTTGCCCCGCTCGTCACGGCAATAGCGCTCCAATGCCTCCAGCGCATCCCGATCCAGTTCGGCAAAGTCGATGTCATCGCCACAGGCAGCGCGTAGCTTACGGAGCGTGACCTCGTACTTGCGGCGTCTCCAGTAGGCATCTTTACTTTTCAGGCGTGCAATCCATCGCTCAAAGTAGGCAGTGAACGAGCCCTTATGCCCCTCGACAGCAGCAATTACCGGGTCACAGCTATCGGCTTCCATAGCGGCCCGCTCTGCTGTCAGCCGAATGGTATCCAGCTTGTTGTTGTAGGCAGATGCGAGTTCATGCGTGGCTCGTACCTGCTGCCGCTTCTCGTTCCAGTGCTTCGGGCGCACCTTCACGCCTGTGGACTTGTAGCGCTTGCGGCGGTTGGCCGTCACGCGCAGATAGATGGGCGCGGTGCCGTCCGCACTGGTTTTGGATGTGCGGTGAACGAGTTTAACGTAAACCCTCGTCATGATGCTGTGATGCTATGTGCAAACCCTGTTCGACCATAGTACCCAAAAGGTAGAACAATTGTTGCGCTGCATCGTGTCTATGCTACACAACGAACACCACAAAGCGGCCCATATCGGTCAGAAATGGAGGGTTTGCATAATGAAGTGCACAGTGGACACCACCTGTATGAGTCCAGACGCGCCCACTGATCGGGCTGCTCGTCCGGGTTCCATGCGGAGGGAAACAGATCGCCCACATCGTACCGGCTGATGGCCAGTCGCTCGACGCCGTCGTCGGGGCCGCGGTCGTAGAACACGAGCATGGTGCGGCGGCGCGCGGCCATCCATGTGGCGGGAAGCATCGTTTCAATGACGGGGTCTTCGTTGTACTCCCGCGCACTCACAATCCACATGTCCACGTTCTCGCGCCGCATGAGTGCAGGCAGTACGGTGTCCAGGCGCTCCTGCAGCCACGTGTTCACCACATCAGCGCGCTCTTGCATGGAGAGTACGGCAGGCGCTCCAGCATCTTCAGGGTGTTGTGCCGTAGCGGGTACGACCACCGCAACCAGGAGGCAGACGGTGAGCAGAAGGCGGGTGCGGATGCGCATGGCAACGGGGTATGTTGGAAAGCAACGACGGATGCATGTCCCATAATACAACATGCATGGCAGAGCTGCCACGAGCACAACCGCCCAACATACAGACGCGCGGCTCCGTGCGGGGGCACCGAGCCGCGCGTTTGGGCGTGGCAATGGATAGGAGGGATACGGTCGCCGCCTACCGCTGCACGAGGTCGAGCACCAGGGGCAGGTGGTCGGAGGCGGTGGTGGTGGCATCGGCATCCAGGCCGTGCGCCTGGCGCAGGCTGTCGGGCAGGCCCGGCGTGTAAAGCGTGTAGGCGTGGGCCACATCGAGCACGCTGTCGCTCACGTAGGCGTAGTCGAGGCGGCTGGGTGGATACGAACTGCCTATGCCCATCCAGGTGCTATGCAGCGAGGTCCCCGTCTGGCGCGGATTGACGTCGAGCAGGTCGGTGCCGTCCCAGTCTGGAGCGGTTGACGGGCCAAACTCGTCGGTGTTGACGATGGTACCGGTTTTCAGGGTGTTGGGCTGCTGTGCATCCCCAACGAAGTTCATATCGCCGGTGATGAGCACGGGGGTGTTCTCGGGCACATCAATGGCGGCGGTGCCCTCTTTCGCTTCCCGTAGGAACGCGATGATCGAGTCGACGCCCAGTTGGCGGCGCACGTCGCGCGAGGGCGTGGCATCGTCGTAGTTGCAGCACGGCAGGTGGGCCAGGATCACGAGCAGCGGCGTACCGAGGTCGTCCTCTGTATCCAGAAGATACGCCCCGCTGGTATAGTTCTGATAGCCGGTGATGGCGTGGGTGTCGAGGATGGGATACGTGCTCACCATAACCAGGTCGATGCCCTTCTTATCCACATACCACTGTCCCGATTCGGGCGTGCCGTAGAGGGATTCAACGCGCTCGCGGGTGGCCTCGGCGTTGTTTTCGTAGAGCTCGTTGAAGCCGATAATGTCGGGCTGCACGGCGTTCAGGATCTGCGTGTAGCTGGTGGCGCGGCTGTCTTCGAAGAAGCCGTCGCGCTCGGCGTTGTAGGAGAGCACGCGCACCCCCGTGTCGGTCGTGCGCTCCAGTTCAGGCGTGGGCCAGTTGGGCAGGTCGGTGTCGGAGAACGCGTAGGACAGACCGCCGTCGTTGGGAAGCTGGTCGCCACCGCCGGTGAAAGCAATGCGCAGCGAATCCGCCCGAAAGAGCGGGGCGGTGGCCGGCGTGGCATCACGATCGAGCGCAATTTCAAACACCGAAGAGGTAACTGTTGGAAGCGTTACCAACCCGATGGCTTCGTGCTCAATCTCAGGTCGTCCGCCGTTGGCGTACACGCGCCCACTGCGCTCGCCGAAGGTCCACGACAGGTCGGCGCCCATACCCTGCACGTCGGTGCCGGTGTTGGCGTCGTAGTCGGTGTCCAGGTGAAGCGTTAGGTTGTTATCTTCTTGGAGGTTGATTTCGGAGCCTACTTCGACGCGCAGATACAGGCGTTCGCTATCGTGGGCGACCCACAGGCGCTCAAAGTCGAGAGCGTCTCCGTCGCCGGTGGAGTCGGTGTGGCGCACAGGGACTTCGTTCCAGTCGGACGCCTCTCCATCGATCTGAATCGCTGTGGGGTAGGTGGGCGCTTCGGTACTGGGTTCGGTGGGCGGATCGGAATCAGAACTGTTGGAGGCCCGATCGGCATTGCATCCAACGAGCAGCGCAGCAACGAGCGCAAACAGGAAGAGCGAGCGAGATTGGTGCATAGGCAACACAAAGATAATGGGGAAGCAAATAGCGCATGTCATATCCCGCGCGTCCGTACTTCGTTTCACAGGAGTGTAACGAGTATCGGCGCAGTATGATAAATGGCGCTGCGTGGGGAGGCACAGTTGGATGATGCTGTATCGCACCGCTGGTGCAAGGCGTGTGCTATGCAACAGTGGGGGGTGGCATTCCGCAGGGAGCCGTATGCTATGATCACATTCGAGTTGTTTCTCATTGCATCCCTCTGTACTACCATGGCTGTAGCCAAAAAAAGAGCATCTACCGTCGTTGATCTGGCTGTAGAAGCGAAGAACTTCACCAAACTCGCAGAAGCTCTCACACAGGCAAAGTTGGTCGACACGCTGAAAGGGAAAGGCCCGTTTACGGTCTTTGCACCCAACGACGACGCGTTTAACAAACTGTCGCGTGAGACCTGGGGCACGCTGATGAAACCGGCAAACCGAAGCAAGCTCCAGAACATCCTGAAGCTGCATGTGGTCTCTGGGCGGAAGTCCGCGAAGGACGTACTGGCCATGTCGTCCATAAAGATGATGGATGGTACATCGCTGAAAATCACCAACAAAGGTGGACAACCGCGTATTGGCGATGCTCGGATCCAGACGACCGATCTGGAAGCGGAAAATGGCGTCGTCCACGTGATTGATCGTGTACTGATGCGCGATGAGGCCTAACCCTGGTCTCGTTCGTCTGACCTACCCACCGCCGGGCGGCTTTATGCGGCCCGGCGTTTTCTGTTGTACCGCGGTTTTATGGGGATATGAACCGTCTGCTGCACGACAGATGGGAATCTCGGGCCCTGCCTGCTCCGCTCACTTGCGATGATACCCTGTAACGTACTTTTGTTGACCTATAAAGTAGGTGCATAGCACAACGCATTCCCAGTGTATGACGTGATGCTGATGCTGAGCATAGATTGTTCGATCTGATGTACACAAAGCTGCTTCCGAGCTATGCCGACCCTGTGGGCCGGATGTTCTGGTTCATACGGAACAGGTTTCCAGGGTCGTATTTGTTCTTGAGGTTGACAAGGCGGTCGTAGTTGTCGCCGTAGGCGGCTTTCACCCGTTCGTCTCCCTCTTGGCTGAGGAAGTTCACGCCCACGCCGTTCGTGGCAAACGGGGCCACAGCCGCCATGAACGCACGCGCCCACGAAATATGAGCCTCGTCCTCCTCAGCATCCGTCCACCGTGGGAAGACGTTGAACGAGAAGGCGGCGTTTCGGTGACGGTACGCTGTTGCGTCTGGGGCGATCCGCGCGATGGCACCGCCCAGGTGCTCCAGCACAATCTTGGTCTCGGGCGTCGGGAGCGGGTCCGCACGGTCCACTACAAGGTCGATCGCTTCGTCGGGAAGCGGCTCCACCAGTTGGGTCTTCCAGTAATTCCGGGCCCCCGGCTTGTAATCTGCGTCGAACATCTGTTGCACCGCCGTGAACGGCATGGGCTCGACCAGATCTGCGATCGGGGCGCCGATGGTGCGGAGCGGTTCGATAACCTTCTTGCCCTTTCTGATTGGACCCGAGTAGCATAGAGCAAAGATAACGACCGTCGTGCCGTGCACCTCTTTCGGGAGAAAGGGAGCTTGGGGCGCCTCTATGATAGCGGCGTAACAGCAGAGTTCGTCTGGTGCCTTGGCGGTGAAGTCTCGATGGAACCGGAGCAGGTCAGCGGCCGCCTCGAACGGGTGCACGATCAGACCGGCAAGGACCTCGGGGCCCACTTCGTGGAGCTGGAACTCGAAGGAGGTGACGACGCCGAAATTGCCCCCGCCTCCGCGGATGCCCCAGAAGAGATCCTCGTTCTCCTCCTCGCTCGCGTGTAGGAGCTTCCCGTCTGCGGTCACGATGTCCACCGAGCGGAGGTTGTCGATCGTCAGTCCATGCGTTCGACTGAGCCACCCCCATCCCCCGCCCAACGCGAGCCCAGCGATGCCTGTCATCGACACCTGGCCGGTGGGCGTGGCAAGCCCGAAAGCCTGCGTCTCGTGATCGAACTCGCGGAGGGTGACGCCCGGTTCGACCCGGGCGGTTCTCGCATCAGGGTCGACCCGCACGGAATTCATCGGTGAGAGATCGATCATGAGACCGCCCTCACAGACCGCGTGGCCAGCCGCATTGTGCCCGCCCCCCTTGATGGCAACCAGCAGGTCGTGCTCGCGAGCAAAGTCCACCGATGCAAGCACATCTGCCGTGCCCGTGCAGCGGGCGATGAGCATGGGCCGCTTGTCGACCATACCATTCCAGATTTGACGAGCCGTGTCGTAAGTTTCGTCATCGCGCGTGACGAGCGGGCCGCGCAGTCGCTCGGCGAATAGCTGAATCGCTTCGCTGCCGAGAACAGTCTGGCCATTCGTGAGGGTTGTTGCTTGCAGGGGGGCCATGGTGCATAGCGCATGTCTAATTTAGAGGCCGCGTATTCATTCGTGATGGATTTCCGAAGGGAAGAGGAGAGATCCCTACACAACGTATGGTAGGATAGTGCACTGCTATATCCGTGTCCCCCGATGCTGCTCATTCAGGTAGGATGGGGCATGTCTTCTCCTGCGACGTCAACACTGGTTGCGACAGAGACACCGTTGCGCAGCGTTTGCAGGTTCACGCAACTGTACTCGGCCCCCTTCAAGAGCTTCTGGATGAGCGCCGGATCTGTGCCGTTGGCCGGTTTGATATCCACATGACACTGCATCGACTGAAAGCGGACGGGCACGTCCCGCCGCACGACCAGGGTGCCGCGTACGTCCACGTCAGCGGTGACCTCCACGTCGAGCCTCTCCAGGGTTACACTAAGCCGGTCCGCGATCAGGCGGATGGTGGAGTCGAGACAGGTGGCGAGCGCGGCACAGAGGATATCTCCCGGATTCGGTGCGTCGTGAAAGCCGCCCACAGCGCGGTGCACGCCAAACGACCACGTTTCGCCATGGTCTTCGCTTCCCGGTTGCACAGTACCGTGCCACGGGTCCGACAGATCGGCTCCGGTCGTAACAGCCCGGTCCGTGATGCGGGCTGCTTCAGGTGCGTCTCGGTACCTTGCACGCAGGGGCTCCTGACGAGCGCATACATCGCCGGTTATAGGCTTGGAGGGGCTCTCTGTGTTCTGCGACATAGGAGTCATAGATTGTGATTAGAAAAAAGAGCAACGCACGTTTTTGATGTTCTGCTTTACGGCGTAGCGCCAACGTTGCGTGGAGCTACTGGCTTTTTGTTTGGGAATCAGTCGCTGGTTAGGTGCAACGAGACGAGATTACGTAATACCCACTTGCGGGGTGCTATCAGGTGCACGTTTCGGCGGATGACTCCTGCGCGAATCCCGGCACGATTATCGGTGCGCGTTCGCAATAGCGGCGGCATTGCCCCAAACTGAGCAATCAGGTCATGCTCTTCTGGGCTCGGGGATAACCTGTGCTCACCCCGGCTTGAGTCGCTGACGAGCCAGGCCGCTATGCTGCATGGGCAAAGGCCGATTGATTGATGAAGGCCGATCAGTTCAGAGCATCCTGCTGGCGATTAGCCACCCGCCCCACCCGACGAGCAAGGCACCCGCGGCGCGGCCCACCCGATCGCCTGCTGGAGCAATCTTCTCGATCAGACAGAACGCGGTGAGTGCAGCCATCCAGAGCAGGTTCATCACGCCGAGTACGAACATCAGCGCCATCGTGGCCCAACAGCAGAGCGCGCAGGTCCATCCGTGACGTAGGCCCATGAGGAAGGCCCCACGCTGGCCGGGACGCCACTCCGCCATCAGAAACCCCATTGGGGTACGACAACCCGTAAGGCAAGCGTCCTTGAGCGGTGTCCACTGAAAGACGCCAGCGATGACGAGCAGCCCTCCGGCAAGCAGTGGGCTTGTGCTTGCACCCATTGGGGTGAGTAGGGCAGCACTGTGGAAGGCCCCTTGCAAGAGCGCGGCCCCCGCACTATATCCGACCCAAACCAGCAAGTACCCGCTTACAAAAAGAGCCGTGTGCATGACCGGAGCTCCTGTATTACGCTGCCGACAGATGCCAGCGAAAGTCAGTACCATTGGCGAGGCGGAGGGTAACATCATGCCCATCATCATGACCGACCACATACCAAAAGCGAAGACAAAGTCCGACACGCTCCAGGTTGAGACCAGTATACCAGCACGCGCGTCGCTCATTTGAGCGGCCATCGTTGCCATGTAGCCCCAGGCAAGGAGCGTAAGGGCCACCAGCCCGGCCACAATGAGAAGCCGGTCGCGCTGGAGAGTAGCGTGAAGAGAGGATTGGTCTGCCATTGCTTTCCGTCGTTTTTTTGCTGATGGGGCAGCGTCCATACTCTTGTTGCCGATTTGTTTTCATGCTCCGGCATACGAAAAGGGCGAGAGGATAGCACTTCGATCCGCGACATCGAATGCGATGCCATGCGCATCGAAGTGGGCGCGGTTTGCTTTGGCAACCACCGCGGGATAGCCTGGAGCCACAGCCAGCGGGTGGTTGGTAAGCGTAGGGGCCTCTCCATTCTGACCTTCGACCGGTTCTGCATCAGCACAGCCAATCTGCCCGACCTCTCCGATGCGGAGGCGGCCCTTCTTGCCGTTGGTTTCGAACGTCAAGGGAACGGCTTCTACGCCGCGCACATCACTAATGAAATCGGCTAAATGCGCCGGGTGTCCGCCAGCTTTGCCACTGAAGATTGTGCCCAGAGCCTCTTTCTGTTCGGCGCTGGCCTGGTCATCGAGATAGACGGCGGCGTTCCAGTCACCATCGGCCATATTGCCCGGCGTGTGAAGCGCCAACACGACGTTAAGGTCGTCGAGCGAGACGCCGTTGAAGTGCCCTTCATCAATATGCCAGGCGACCACAGCGGTGCAGGTGCCTTCGGTCGGATCATTCAGCATCGTGCAGGGGCAGGGCGTTTCGCAGGTGCAAGCTTCCATGTAGGTACCGTCGAGTTTCCATTGATCAGTCATGAGTTGTTTTTCGCTTTGGTCTATGGTTGGTGTAGTACATGCAGTGATTGGGAGAGCGTGAATGCCAGCCTATTGCTCGACAGGCATGGCGTCGATCGCGTCCTCGAATGCGATGAAGAGAACACAATCCTCGCCGTCTGCGCAGGAAGCATCGTGCGGCAGTCCGGGAGGTCCGTAAGCATAGGTGCCGGGTTCGAGCGCCACCGGGTCATGACCTTCGTAGGTGACTTCCATCTCTCCTGAGACAAGCACCATGCGTTCAACAGACGTGTGCGAATGCACAGGCACGGTCGTATTCGCAGCCATCTTGAAAAAGATATCGGCGTTTGGAGCGTCGGGGGCTCCGTGGAGCATGGCGATCTCACAGCTTTCCGGCATGAACGCTGGACACGGCCCCCATTCCAGATCTGGATCGTCTGTCGTCCAGGAAAGGGGAGCCTCCTGTGCATGCACGTCGGTTGAGATGAGCGCGCCTGCAAGAAGCAGCGTCAGTGGCAAGATTCGGCATAAAACATGTAACATACCTATTGTAATTTAATAAGCAAAAATTAAATTAAAACAGTACATTATAGCGCAGTATAAAACAAAAAACTACATGCCGCGATGCAGCATACGGGTGCAACGTCTCGGTTGCCCTGTCATTAGGTAAAGCCAAAAAACCAGCCTGAGGCACTCACACAGACCGGTGGGTTCATCTAAAATTAAATTAAAAAGAGGGTACATGTCTGATTCCAGCTAAATTGCTGAATCAACCGTACGTCTGCACATCGGGCTCTTGCACTCCATTGGTGGAAAATCGAGTATCCACAGGTACACCGTGTTGTCTACCTGTGGAGGTAGATTCAACCATTCAGATTCATTTGAATAGCAAGGGAGATGTGGGTTAACTTCTGTTAGAGGGTGCCCCTATCAAATGAAGATGCACGGTATCGCTGATATCGTTTCTTTCAACTCTACGTACCGCTTGCAAGAGGGTACGTAGCGGTCTTATCGTTCCTTGAGCAATTTGCCAGAAACAGACCATGGGCACAGGCGAAGTGACAGCTTTGTTGGAAGCCCACGCGGCGGGCGATCCCGAAGCGCTGGATGCGCTCCTTCCGCTGGTGTATAACGAGTTGCAGCGTATGGCGCGCCATCGCCTGCGGGGGGAGCGCAACGACCATACGCTACAAACGACAGCGCTCGTGCATGAAGCTTACCTGGAGCTTGTCCATGTAGACCAGGTTTCATGGGATGACCGGCGGCATTTCTTTGCTATGGCATCGCGCATCATGCGCAATGTGCTGGTGGACTATGCCGTAAAGCGGAATGCGCAGAAACGAGGGGGCGACCGGGATCGCGTTCCGTTGCAAGAGAGAGGTGCAATTGCAACGGTAGATCTGTCTAGTGTACTCTCGATTCATCAGGCGTTAGAGCGGCTCGCTACGGTCGACGAGCGGTCTGTGCGGGTCGTGGAGTGCCGGTTCTTTGGGGGGCTTACCATTCAGGAAACAGCTGATGTGCTTGGGGTCTCTCCGGCTACCGTTGGCCGCGATTGGAAGATGGCTCGGGCCTGGCTCAACCGCGAACTCACCAATGGAGCTGAGAACGGCTCCGAGGGATAGCACGATGGATGCACAGCGATGGCAGCACATCAAACAGATCTTTGACAAAGCTCAGCAGCGCACCGGGGATGCACAGGAAGCATTTCTCAACGACGCCTGTGGGGAAGACACGACACTCCGCGCTGAGGTGGAATCGCTCCTGCACGCCCACGACAATGACGGCCCTGCCGATCGGGCACTTGACGCCCTCCAGACAGCCCTTCATGATGAGGAACATACAGCCGCTGCAGAAGGCCGACCTATTGGTCCCTATGAACTCATTGAGGAGTTGGGGTATGGCGGCATGGGGCGCGTCTTTCGGGCACGGCGTGCCGATGGACAGTTTGAGCAGCAGGTAGCGTTAAAACTGCTGGCAACGGGGATTCCGTCCTCCGAAGCCCAAACGCGCTTTCTGGCTGAGCGGCAGATCCTGGCTACGCTAAACCACCCGAACATTGCCCGTCTCCTCGACGGTGGGGTCTCTGAAGGAGGGCAGCCGTACTTTGTCATGGAGCTTGTAGAGGGACGTCCGATCGATGCATATTGCAATGCCCACCAGCTCTCGGTGCACGACCGGCTTATGCTCATGGTGGATGTGTGTAGCGCGGTGCGGTATGCGCATCAGCACCTCGTGGTACACCGCGACCTGAAGCCCTCCAACATTCTGGTTACCAGCAGGGGGGATGTGAAGCTGCTTGACTTTGGGATTGCTAAGCTGCTCGATCCGAGAGCGGTACACGGGGCCACGGTTCCCCACACGCGAACGGGCCTGCTTCCGATGACGCCCAGCTATGCAAGCCCCGAACAGGTGCGGGGCGAGGCAATTACCACCGCATCCGATATATACCAGCTCGGGGTTGTGCTCTATGAACTCCTTACGGGCTGCCGCCCCTATCAGATAGAAGACCGCACGCCCAGCGAGATAGAGCAGATCATTTGCGAGGAAACACCCACGCGCCCCAGTACAGCGGTATCACAGAGGGAAAAGCAGCAGGCCGCTGCCACGCCCATGTCATCTGCGCAACTGTGTACCACGCTTCGTGGCGATCTTGACCTGATTGTGATGAAGGCGCTTCGTAAAGAGCCGGAGCGCCGCTATGATGCGGTCGAGCAATTGGCCGACGACATCCGACACACCTTGAACGGACATCCGGTATCGGCGCACCCGGATCGCTGGACGTACCGTGCGAGCAAGTTCGTGCACCGACACCGGTGGGGCGTCGGCGTGGCGGCGGTCATTGCGTTGCTCATGATTAGCTCAATTGCTGGACTTACCCTTCAGAACCGGCAGATCGCACAAGAGCGAGACCGGGTGCGCATGGAGGCGATGAAAGCTGAGCACGTAAAAGATTTCCTGATCGATCTCTTCGGTCAGTCGGATCCGCGTGCTTCCCGTGGAGACGCCGCCACGGTAGAAGAGGTGCTGGAGGGAGGCGCTGCACGGCTCCAGCAAGACCTGGCCGACGCACCTGAAATCCGCGCTGAAATGATGGGGGCCATTGGAGCGGTCTACCAGCGGCTTGGTCACTATGACGAAGCATATCCGCTGCTGGAACAGTCGCTCGCTACGCGACGATCGCTCTTTGGGGAGCAGCACGAAACGGTGGCAACAGGCCTCAGGGATTTGGCGCTCCTCGAACGCCAGGAGGAGAACTATGCAACGGCTGAAGCCCTCTTTCGCGAAGCCCTCGCGATTCAGAAAATCCATTACGACGACGATCATATCGGGGTGGCCCAGACCAGACGCGATCTGGCCGAAGCGCTGCACAGGGCCGGGCGTGCCGAAGATGCCGCTGCTCTCTATGCCGACGCTTTGCCGGTCTACCGACGTGTGCTTGGGGCGACCCACTCGCAGACGGCTGATGTGATTGGCGCCCTGGGCCGTCTGCGCAGCAACATGGGCGATTATGAGGCCGCCGAGCCGCTGCTTCGCGAAGCTCTTCAGATTCGCCAGTATACGCTGGAGGCCAACCAC
>CAZBTM010000073.1:0-6506 GCA_964494425.1 uncultured Rhodothermales bacterium
ATCCGGCAGGCGCTGGGCGTGCAGTATCTTGAGATGAAGTGTCACTGGACGCTTTTGAATACGCAAATCCAAAGCCAAACGGCACGCAACGGAGCCCCTGATGAGGCGCTTATGTATCGCGCCACCTGTGTGAGCCTCATCATTCAGGCCATCGAGCCACTGCTCACGCAGGAGCGCATCGACACGCTTACGCAGATGCTGGCCGAGCCGATGGAAGGCTAACCTTGACTGCTACGGTGTTTGCTGCTACTGGTCAAGAGGCTGCACGCGGACATCGCGGAGCGCAACGGTTGAGACGCGTTCTACGGCGCTGTCGGTCCATGCATGGGGATAAGCAGCGAGGGCGTCGGGACCGAGCGTCGAATCGCGGTAGTTGCGGTAGTCGGCCCACCGCACGCCGTTTACCGTGCGCATGTTGAAGGCTTCGCGAAACCGCGTGCCCTGGTCTTCGGGCGGTCCGCCCAAACCGAAGGCATACGCGAGATAGTTCATCGCATGGGTGTCCTGAGCAAACCAGTACAGAAACACATCTTCATAGTCCTGGCCGCCCCCTTCGTCAAACGACACCGCCACGCGATGGTAGGCGGTGCTTTTTATCGTGTCGGGGCCGGCATAGGTGGCTTGTACGGGGGGATCTTGAAGGGGATATGGCAAGAGCGCAAAGTAGGCGACGGAGTTAACAGCTGTTGCCACGGTGCTGCGCTCGTCGGGGGAGAGCGTGAGGGTATCGCCCTCCACAACGCGATACACATCGGTATTGGTCAGCCCTTCGACCACGGAGCGGCCCAGCGAATCGGTGGTAGTGCGTTCGTACTGAAACTGACCGGCGTTGCGGCGAAGCGTAAACGCATCCCTCCGAAACGTGAACGTAACGACGGCCCGGTCGAGCCTGTCGCCGCCGTGAGCGGCAATGACCGTGTCGAGGTAGGCCTCCATGTTGGTGGCGGGGTCAGGGGGCGGTGCCGTACAGCCGCCTCCGCCAACAACGAGCAGGCCCGCCACAAGAAGAGCAGCGGCGCTACGAATCCCCCAGAACCAGCATGCAGCAGCGCGACGGCTCATTCAGCGTCAGCGGTTGTGATGGAAATGGGGAGGGCGGTGTCGGCCCAGTGCATAAGTAGCGTGGCCGAAGTTTCATCGACCGCTTCGAAGGTGAAGGCCAGCTGCTCGCGGAAGGTATCGGCACGGTACGCCTCAGCGGGAGTGCGCATGTGGTCGTCTGCCGAGTCATAGTCGTACGCGCCCCACTGATTCGCTGTGTTGTTGAGGATGACCGTCCACTGATCGTCTTCCGCCGGAATCGTGAACAGTGCGTAGGTGCCTGCAGGCACATTGGTCCCATCGATGCGGACGTCGTTGGAGAAGGTGATGGTGGTGGCCTCATTGGCCCCGGTGCGCCAGATCGTATCGTAGGGCACAAGATCGCCAAAGATGTCGCGGCCACGCACACCAGGGCGTCCATACGTTACACGCACCTCGGTGGTGCCAATGGTCTGATGGGTTTCTGCGTTGGGGCTCACGCGCGGCTCGCTATTGCTGCGGTCTTGCGCGTGGATAGGTGCGGCGAGTACGAGCAGGCCTACCAGCAGGAGGCCCAGAAGACGAGTAGGCATAGTACGGTTCGGTGGATACCAGTGGGAATAGCAAGTAGGAAAGCACCCTAATATGTGGCGCACATGCACAAGGATCAAGCAGGGAACGCATAGGTTGCTGCATACGGTGCAACAATGATGCAATGCATCAGCCTCTTATTCTGAATCGGATGCGACTATGTGTACATCACGTGCTATTTTTCTGTGGGGTGGCTTGCTCGTTATAGGTATTACGTTTGTGGGGTGCCAGGCAACGGCGCCGATGGGCGAGACTCCTGAGGCATCTGAACCGGAGATGCCGGCTCGCGCGTTTTTTGTACAGGTGGGTATGAACTACCACCGAGCCGATGCCGAGAGCACACGAACGGAGGCAGTAGCGTGGTGGAATGCACTCGACACACCGCCTGAGCCGCTGCAGCGCTACCGCGAGCCGCCGGTGCATGTGGTATGGCGCACGCCCTACTATCGCGTGCGCATCGGTCCGGTAGCCACACGCAGCGAGGCCGGTGTAGTACGCGCGTCACTGCGCGATCGCTTCGACGGTGCCTTCATTGCACGCGGATCAAGCGAACAGCCGTAATGTCGTTTGTTGCGTTCAAGCTGCCGTCCCCCTGGCCGCCTATCTGTTAAACGTCTATACGAAGAGCGGGCGGATCAACTGGTTGAAGTACATAAGCACGAGAATCACCACCCAGAGCAGGTGGCCAATGCCGGTGCCAATAGCCACTTTCTTGCGGGCGCTGTCGGCAGCATCGCCCGTGGGGGCAGTGCCGTTTCCTACGAGGTCGGCCAGGGTGTTCCAGCCGGTACGAATCATGAAGAACTGCACACCGACCAGTATCAGCATAAGCGTGAGGGCTGCGTGAAACTGTGGGCCATACGCGGCAAATCCACCGCTTAGAAAGAAGTTGGCGTATGCGAAGACCATCGTAAGCACTATAAACCCGCTCATCCACTTAACGGTGCTCCGGGTATCTTCGGCCAGGGCCGCCGCCGCGGGACCGTTGAGCGAGAGCACCATACGTGCCTTACTTGCCAGGCGCAAGCCCAGCCCAAACCAGGCGGATGCGGTTACGATATGTAGAACAACGAGTACCGTTTTCAGCATAGTAGGTCTGTGCAAGCAGGCCAGGGAATGCGATAAGCACAAGCATACACGGAGCGTTTGCGCGAAGGTGCCGCGAAAATTCAACGAGTCGCCCACTTCACAAGTCGTTAGCTTAGCGGGGGGACGCCTCGCACGGGGCGCGATTGCTCATTGGGGCGGGGCTGTGGTGTACCGCAGGCGGCATCTCATTTGAAACGGGATCCATGCACGTCTACCTGCCGCTGAGCACCATGATTGTGGTCAGCGTGATTTTAACCTTGCTCCTGACCCTTCTACTTCGCATGTTACGGTAGCGCTTCTCGTCATTCCTCCCATTGCAACCGGTTTTTCCTTATGAACATCTCCAAAGACGTCATTAGCGTCATTTTAGGGGGAGGTGCAGGCACGCGGCTGTACCCGCTCACCAAACTGCGCGCCAAACCGGCTGTGCCGCTGGCGGGGCGCTACCGGCTTATCGACGTGCCCATCTCCACCAGTCTGAACTCAGGCATTCAGCGCATCTTTGTACTCACGCAGTTCAACTCGGCCAGCCTGAACCGCCACATTGCGCGGGCCTACCGCTTCGACCGCTTTAGCAATGGTTTCGTGACGATGCTGGCCGCGGAGCAGACGCCGTCGTCGAAAGACTGGTTTCAGGGGACGGCGGATGCGGTGCGTCGGAGCCTCGACCATATGGAGGGCTACAAACACAAGCAGGTGCTCATCCTGTCGGGCGACCAGCTCTACTCGATGGACTATGCCAAGATGCTGGCGCATCACCAGGAAACCGGGGCCGACATCACCATTGGAACTATTCCGGTAACCGCTGAGCAGGCACCCGCGTTTGGGATCCTGAAGACCAACGAGGATCAGATCATCACCGAGTTCTCGGAGAAGCCTGCTGCGGATGAGCTCGATGGCAAGAGCAGTCCGGTTTCCGCAGAGATGGAGGCCCAGGATCGCGTCTATCTCGCCTCAATGGGCATCTACATCTTTGACCAGGGGCTCCTGCGCGAGATGCTCGATTCCTATCCCGACGACCACGACTTTGGCCATGGCATCATTCCACGTGCCATCGACTCGCATCGTGTAGCCAGCTATCCGTTTAGTGGCTATTGGAGCGACATTGGAACCATCAAGTCGTTTTTTGAGGCCAACATGATGCTGGCCAAAGACCAGCCCGAGTTCGACCTCTACGATCCCGACCGTCCGCTCTACACGAACGCACGCATGCTGCCCCCGGCCAAAGTGCAGAGCTCGTATGTGCAGAACTCGCTGATTGCTGAGGGAAGCATCATCACCAACAGCCAGATTACCAATTCGGTCGTGGGCATTCGGTCGTACATTGGCGAGAACACGACGATCAAAAACGCAGTGCTTATGGGCGCTGACCATTACCCGTGGCAGACCGAGCAGGGGCTGGGGCGCCGCGAAGGGCCCTCGAAGCCGGGCATTGGCGAGGAGTCGTATATCGAAGGGGCTATCGTCGATAAGAACGTGTCGATTGGTAAAAACTGCGTTATCAAAAACCGCGATGACATCGAGGAGGCCGAAGGCGAGAACTACATGATTCGCGACGGCATCGTGGTCATCCCGAAAAACGCAGTGATTCCCGACGGCACCATCATTTAAGCGATACGGATGCTACGGAGCGCGGCACTTAGAACCTGTTTGGGCTTTGGTTGGAAGGCGAGAGCGAGGGCCGCTGAGGCGAAAATTGGATCTCAATTGAGGTCCAATTTGCACCAGGGGTATGACCTTCGGCCTCAGCCCAGTGGAGCCGCTTGGAGCCCAAAGTAAAAAATCAAAACAGGTTCTTAATGTTCACCATGCCGCGCGCCCGGTGCATCCCCCAGCGACCTTCTCCCTATTTTTTGGATTCGACGTACGTATCTGTATGAATATTGTCATCTTGACGAATGAGTATCCGCCCAACGTATACGGCGGTGCGGGCGTGCATGTGGAGTACCTGACCCGCGAAATGGCTGCTGCCGACGATGGCGACCACCATGTGCAGGTGCTTAGCTTTGGCGAGCAAGACGTAGACCAGGGGAACCTGGAGGTGCAGGGCGTGACCGCGCCCGACATTCCCAACCAGGACCCGCGCCACGCGAAGTTTTTGGATGCAATGGCGCGTAACGTCATCATGGCGGGTTCGGTGCAAGAGGCCGACATTGTGCATGGCCACACGTGGTACTCGCACCTGGCGGGATGCCTGGCAAAGCAGCTTACCGGGGCCAAGCTGGTGCTTTCTACGCACTCGCTGGAGCCGCACCGTCCGTGGAAGATCGAGCAACTGGGCACGGCCTACCACGGGTCGAGCTGGGTAGAGCGCACCGCCTACGAGAATGCCGACGGCGTGGTGGCGGTATCGTCGTCCATGCAAGACGATGTGCACGACCTGTACGACGTGCCGCGCTCACGCATCCGCACGATCTACAATGGCATCGATATCGACCAGTATCAGCCACGGCACAACGACGACGTGCTCCGCAAGCACGATGTAGACCCGGAGCAGCCGTTCGTACTGTTTGTGGGGCGCATTACGCGGCAGAAGGGCATCTTGCACCTGGTGCGTGCCATCCACGACATGGACGACGACGTACAGGTGGTGCTCTGCGCCGGTGCCCCTGACACTGATGAGATTGCGGCGGAGATGACCGCGCTCGTTGAAGAGGCGCAGGCGGAGTCGGGGAACCGCGTGGTGTGGATCGACGAGATGCTGCCCAAGGATGAGGTCATCACGCTCTACTCGCATGCTACGCTGTTTGTCTGCCCGTCGGTGTATGAGCCGTTTGGCATCATCAATCTGGAGGCGATGGCCTGCCACACTCCGGTGGTGGCATCGGCGGTGGGCGGCATCCCAGAGGTGGTCGTAGATGGCGAAACGGGCCTGCTTGTGTCGTTTGACGCGCACGAAGGCGACGACTTCGACCCGAAAGACCCGGATGCCTTTGCTGCCGACCTGGCCAAGGGCGTCAACACGCTGTTGGCCGATCCGGAGCGCCGTGCTTCGATGGCAGAAAAAGCCCGCGAGCGTGTGGTGCAGCAGTTTAGCTGGACAGCCATTGCGGAGCAGACCCTGGACTTCTACCGCGACCTGCTGGACGGCACGGTGTCGTAAGGAACGTGTAGGTTCTCTTTCGATCATCACTTGGGGACGCATCGCTATGCGTCCCCGTCTGCTTTAATGATGGTCCTCGATCTTGATTAGACAACTATAGTTGCCCTACCATCATGACCGAACTACTTGAGTTTCTGGGCACCTACTGGTGGATACTGATCATCCTGATCGTGTTCGTGTACAGCGCCTTCGAGGAGTGGCTGGAGTTCAAAACCGAACAGCGCAAGATTGGGAGCTCCACCGAAGAGATGGAAGCAGAACTGCAGTCGCTGCGACACGAATGGGAGACCGAGCGCAAGCGTTTGAACCGGCGCATTCAGCATCTGGAGACGATCGTAACCAGCGAGGTATGGGACCGGGCCCACAGCGATCGTGCATCGCAAGAGTCCCTACTCGACGATATGGAGTCCGAAGACCAATCTTCCCAAGAGGAGAAGGCCGAGCGCTTGGCGCAACGCCTACGCAACCGGTAGCACAAAGGTAAACGTGGAGCCTTCGCCCACGGTGCTTTCTACACGCAGTTGGGCATCGTGGGCATTCAGGATGTGCTTTACAATCGACAAGCCCAGCCCCGACCCACCCTGGTGGCGCGCCCGGCTCTTGTCCACGCGGTAGAAGCGCTCGGTCAGCCGGTTTAGGTGGCGCTCGGGGATGCCAACGCCGTTGTCTTGCACCGACACTTGTACCGCGTCGCCCTGTCGCT
>CAZBTM010000073.1:6516-12328 GCA_964494425.1 uncultured Rhodothermales bacterium
GGCCGATACTGCCACGTATCCCCCCGACTCGTTGTACTTAATCGCGTTGTCGATCAGGTTGACGAGCACTTGGCGGATGCGTTCGCGGTCGCCCTGCACGGCGGGGAGCGTTTTGGACTCCGCAGGCAGACGCAGTGAGACGTCGCGGTCGTCGGCTTTGGGACGCAGCGTCTCGGTCACTTCGCGCACCAGTTCGCCAAGGTCAAAGCGCGTCATCTCGATCTCCATGGTGCCTGTTTCCAGGCGGGCAATCTCGGAGAGGTCGCGCGCCAGACGGTCAAGCCGGTTGGCGTTGCGAATAATCTTCTGCAGAAAGGTACGGTTGACCTTGGGATCGCTGAGCGCGCCGTCGGAGAGCGTTTCCGCGAAGCCCTGGATGGAGAAAATCGGCGTTTTGAGTTCGTGGGATACGTTGCCGATGAACTCGCGCCGATAGCTTTCCATGCGGCGCATATCGTCGATCTCGCGGTTCAGCATCTGCCCTGTCCGATGCAGCTCCCAGATCAAGCCATCGAGCTCGTCGCCACGGGGCGAGGGGCTGGTGCCCAGTTCGTCGAACTGATGTGCACGCACCTGCTTCAGCAGCGAGTGCAGCGTGCGCAGGCGAGCATGCAGCATCCACCACGCGCCGCCGTATGTCGCTCCCCCGACCACCAGCATGCTCCCCAAGCTGCCCCAGACCGAGACGCCGAGCGCCAGCGTGCTAAGTCCAGCGCCCCCCGCTGCCAGCGCGGCTATCTTAAAGGCCAGCCACGAAAAGTAGCGCGCAGGAGCAACCATAGCGCAGTCGACAGCAGATGCAGCAGATTAGGAGGACCCAAGAGGCAGCTGAGCAGGCAGATGCGCCGTCAGGTCAGTAAGACGAGGCGTGGGTGCTTCACGGAAGCATTCAAAGCACACCCCAGTGCGCACGGTTTCGAGCGGACGGTGTTCTTCGATGACGGGTGCGTAGGTTTCATAGCACTGAAGGGCTGCCTGCGCCGTCGAAAAGGCCTTCTCATCCACCGGTACAACGCAGTCGATGGCGTCGTCGGGCGAGGGCTGTAGGTGATCGGGGCGCGGGGTGTCGTCATCACGCAGCGTGAAAAAGGCGAGCCGCCGCACGGGAACCTCGTTGGTTGACACGGCGCTGCATACCACGCGTTTAACTACGGCGTGCGTAACGAGGTGGTCGGGGTGCCCGCTTACGCCGTGTACCGCATAGGTGACAACCACATCGGGCTGTAGGCGCACCAGGTGCTGCATCACCACCTCTTCGATATCAAGCGGCGACAGGTTGGCGAGTTCGCCATCGGGCAAATCCAGCACGTTGAGCGACGACAGGTCGAGGGCCTGGGCCACGCGTTGCATCTCGCCAAACCGGACCGCGCCCATCTCTTCTTTGCTCAGGCCCAGGCGGTGGCGCTGCTGGGTGGCCTCCCCACGGGTCAGCGTAAGCACGTGCACGTCGTGTCCTTGTGCCCGCTGCCGGGCCAGTGCAGGGGCTGGTCCGAAGCTTTCGTCATCGGGGTGCGGAAAGACGTATAGCAGTGTGGCCATGAGCGCAAAGCGTCAGCAATGAAAACATCGGATCGACCTGATGCACGACGCATTGGCCATGAAAGGTTCACGATGGTGCTGCCGACCGAGCAGGTTCATCATCATCTTCAATGATCTGATGAAACGTAACCTGTCCGGTACGCAGCATGCGGCGTACGTAAGGATGGCAGAGGCCGCAGTTGTGTCCAAAGCAGACATGCGCCTGCAGGGCGTCTACCGTGTTGGCCCCAGTACGTTGGGATACGCGGTGGAGCCGCTTAAACGGCACGTCGTAGCAGTAGCAGCGGTCAACGGTCATAACGAGACGACACGCCAAGTAGGAGGAAGTACGTTACCCATCCTGCTCGCCCTGCGTGATCCGCAGCGCGATGTGGCCCGGGGCAATGCCTGCTTCGTACGATGCAAGCTGGGCGCCACTGCCCTCGTGCACCGTTACGGTACCCGCTGCGCCAAATGGATTCGCCGGATCGGGGCGGCCCAGGTAGATCACTTCGTTAACGGCATCAAACGCAATCGCGCCGATTGGCGGCCCGTCGATCTGAATGTCGGAGCGCTCGCCGTTGAGCGTGCTGTACTGCACAATGGTGTTGTCTTCGAGCACTGCAAAGAGCGTATTGCGTAGCCGCGAGTAGAACGTCCGTTGCTGCGAGCTCGCTGATGTAAGCTGCCCGGCGAGGTCTTCGCGGTCGAGAATGCTTCCCGCACCACTATTGCCCGCGGGGTCAATGACGAGGAGGGCTCCGTTTGTTTCTTCGACCACGTTGAAGTCGTCGTCGTACACCGTAGCACCGCTGCAGGCCACAGCCAGCAGGCCTTGACTCGTAACGTACGGGCGGCGCGGGGCGTCGCATTCGGGATCGATGGTGCGTGCAATGGTATGGTCGCCCGTAATAGGATTACCGAGGGGGCGATTGATTTCTATAATCTGGCCATCGACATTGCCGGTGGCCACAAACAAGCTGCTGGACGTGCCCGTGATGCCTTCGGGATTGGCATCCAGCGTAATGGTATCCACAATCTCGCGTTCGCCCAGGTTAATGATGTAGACCGCCGGATCGGTATCGTCGCTGTAGCTCTGACTGGTTACGTAGGCGACCTGCCCATCCGAGATCACGTAGCGCGGATTCGGAATGCCCGTGACTTGGCCCAGTTGGTTCTGCGTCTCCAGATCGAACACGCCAAGCGTGCCGGTTTCCCCAAAGACGGTCAGCAACTGGTTATCGAGCAGAATGTGACTCTGGATGTAGGAGGCAAATGTGTCTGTGTTCGACACTGTCTCCTCTTCGGGATTGATGAACGTAAAGCTGCTGTTTTGGGCGCCGAACGCTCCGGCGTTGGCTACGACCACATCGGAGGTACGAGCGGTTGTGGCATCATCTTGCGAGACGCCGAAGTCGCATCCGGTAAGCCAGAGCGTGGCCGCCAGAAGTAGCGTGTATACAGGAAGAAGGCGCGCAGAGCGCGTAGAAGTAGTCATAAGGCCAAGGTTACAGCGTGATACGAAGCGAGAGCGTGCCATGTCGGGGCGGCACGGGCTGGTTGTTTTGCAGGGTGTAGGTGGTGTTCAGGGCGTTGTGGATGCGAAGGCGCAACTCCATACGAAGCGGATCCCACTGGTAAGCAAGACGCACCTGTGTGCTGGCTGTTAGATAGCCGTCCTTGCGCTGACTCCCATCGCTGGTTGTAAGCTGTGCTCCTATGTACTGCGCGCTGGCATCCAGATGAAGCGGGCCCGCGTGTAGGGTTGCGTAGGGCTTGATAGTCGTCCGTGGTACGTAGGGCAACTGTTGATTGTACGACGACGTTTCGGGGGAAGAGCGATCGAGGGCCTCGGTGTACGTGGCGTGAAGCCCGGTTGTGAGTTGAAGCCCAGCGCCCAGCGCCCAGCGCGTGGCGGCATCGCCTTCGAGACCGCGGGTACGCACGCGCTGCACGTTGCGCGGCGACCACACCCCCTCGACCGGGCGCCATTGAATGCGGTCGGTATGCCACTGCTGGTAGGCGGTCCCCTCCACATGATGCCCGTTGCGCGCCCACCGAGCGCTCACATCGGTGCTCCAGCCGTGCTCCGGACGCAGATCGGGCACACCGCCGGGCTGCCAGTACCGATCGTTGAGGGTCGGCATGCGAAAGGAGCGTCCGGCATGGGCTTTTAGGCGCAGGGCGTCGTATCCCCCGAACGGTTGCCAGTTGAGGCCCAGGCGCGGTGCGGTGGCTACGCGAGCCGTGCCGTCGGATCCGCGGTATGCATCCACGCGCAGGGCCGGGTAGAGGCGCAGGCGGTCGCGCGTCCAAATGGCACTCACAACGCCCCCAAGCTGCTGCTGGTGGGCATTGCTGCGCAGGCTGGGGTGCGTAGCCCAACTGCTTTCTGCGGAGAGGCTCCCGTTGAGCATCCAGCGGGACCGGACAGGGCCTTCCCACTCGGCTTCGGTACGGGCTACGTAAGTGCGCCCTATGTCGTTGGTGGCTCGGTCGGGGTCCTGGTAGCGGATGCCGTCGTACTGGCCGAATGCCCGTGCGGTAAGCGTGCCGTTGCTCACGGGCCACCGGTGGTGTCCCCATATGCGTAAGGAGCGGTCGCGCTGGCGTTCGTTGCTGCGCGTGAGACTGCTTGCGCCGGGGAGCCCCCGATTGGCCGCAGTTGCGAGCACAGACACGCGTGTACGGTCAGAGGCGGCCCGGCGCAGGGTGGCATAGGCGCTGTACTGGGTCCGATCGGCATTGGCGCGGCGCACTGTTTCGGGGGGAAAGAGCGCATCGTCGGTGTAGGGGAAGTCGCCGGTGCGCTGCTGGTAGCCTGCGGTAACCGCCCACGCCCAGCCGGCCACCCGGTCGCCAAGCAGCAGGCGTCCGCCCCGTTCGCCAAACGCGCCTACCGTGGTCGTCAGTGCTGCGGTGGGCTGGGTGGGGGTACGCGTGCGCAGATGGACGGCCCCGCCCATGCCATCGCTGCCGTACAGCGGAGCCGCCGGGCCGTGCATCACCTCGGCAGACTGAAGCAGAGCCGTTGGCAGCAGCGACAGGTCGGTCTGACCGAGTTGCGGATTGGCGATGCGATGGCCGTCGAGCAAGACCAGTGTTTGAGCAGCGCCTCCACCGCGTGTAGACGGACTGGCCAGCCCGTACGCACTGGCCCGACGAATATGCAGGCTGGAGCGCTGCGCCAAAAGGTCGGCTACGGTGCGTCCGCTCGCTGCCGCAATAGCCGCCGAGTCGATGGTGCTAATGTTGGCTGGGGCGTTGTGAGCCGTTGTGGGGATACGCGTGGCTGTTACCGTAAGTGCAGGCAGGTCCTCGGCCCATGCCAGCGAGTCGCGCTTCGACGAGTGGGTGGTGTCGGTATGGGTGGTGTCGGCGGAAGAGGGGAAGATATGTGCAAGAGACGAAGACTGCGCATCCCCCTGAACGGATATCGAAGGAACGCAGAGCAACAGCCCAAGGCAAAGCACGAGCACGCCGCGCAGGCTGTAAGAAGAGGCAATATGCTGTGGAGACCAGGGGGCCATGCCGCGTATGGATACGGGAGGGCCGTCGCCACAGACCGGACCGAGGTGCTTGTGTGCACCTGACTGCACGCAGTGCTCTGCTAACGCGCGCTACCGGAGGAGGCCACCGCCGCTCCCTCTATTCCCGGAGGAAGGTGACGTTGCACGCATCAGGCAGGTCTCCTGGCTTGCCACGGTGCCCGGCGAAATGCGGGGCGAGAACACGGGCGGCACCCATGCAGGTGCAGCGCCGACTCTTCCCACCTTGTAAGGCAGTGAGTTCGACACGCTCGTGTAGATGTGGCTTCACAGTTGCGGGTACAGCTCTCGCTTCAGCGTCTGAGCAGGCTTGGTGCTCAGGGATGCCGTACGAGATTCCCTTTTCATTGCCGCTGTGCGGCGGCAAACCTGGTGCGAGGCCATGCACAAGAGCAGAATTGTCTTGTACAGGTAGACATAACATACAGCAATGAGATGAAGAGTATCCACTGGTTCACCGAATATAAACGCAATTCGGTATGGCGCTGGGCTACGTGGTGCGCAGAGCATCGGTCAGGGCTTGCTTGGGCAGGGGGTGATAGACCGGTGTGCTGGACGCGCCATGCATGGCCGTTCGCAACTGCAGCGCCAGGGTCATGAGCACGAGGCGCGTGCGCACGTTGCGTCCGACCAAGTGCAGGGCCTCCTCGACCCGGGCCACCATAGCCTGGAGGTCGGCATCGGGATGGCGTACCTGTCGCCTCCGCCCCCCGCCGGCGCGCCGGTCGACATCGACGTCCGCGGAC
>CAZBTM010000074.1:0-3912 GCA_964494425.1 uncultured Rhodothermales bacterium
CCCGAAGACGAGCCGCAGGTCGCCGCTCGCCTCGATTCGATGCACGCCGTCCACATGGTTATCCGCGACGGCGTCGGCCCTGGCCCCACCACCGACGTCGACCCGCTGTTTTAGCATTGTCTTTCAGAGGAACACACAGCCTCCTGCCTCCCTGGTTGCCCGGATGCAGTTCGCCAGCCTCTCGCCTTCCCACAGCAGGCCTCGTATGTGAGCGGACCGTGCTCGTCTCATTTGCTTCCGCCAGTTTGCCACGCGCCATGCGCCCAGTCACCTTCATAAAATGGGGCGGCAGCCTCATCACCGACAAAACGGGCCGTTTCTCCGTGCGCACGGATGTGCTTGCACGCCTGGCCGACGAGCTGGCCCGCTACCATGCCAACGCCCCCAACGCGCCGATCGTGCTGGGCCACGGCAGCGGCTCGTTCGGACACGTTGCCGCCCGCGAGGCCGGGTTCACCCCCAATGCTGCGCTCGACAATCCAGCGCCCGCATTGAGCCAGATCCAAAAGGCCGTGGCTACCCTGCACCGGCATGTGGCACACGCCCTACGCAACGCCGGACTGCCTGTGTTTTCGTGGGCACCGTCCAGCGCATTTGTCACTACACGAGACACCCCCCAGCTTAATGGTGCAGCCCCGGTACGGCACGCCCTCTCTGCAGGAGCGCTGCCCGTCACCTACGGCGATGTCACGCTCGATACCGAGCACGGGCTGAGCATCTGCTCCACCGAAACCGTCTTCCGCACACTTATCGACGCGCTCCGCCAGCAAGGCATCCCTATTGCTCGCGTGCTCTGGTGCGGCAACACCGACGGTGTGTACGACGCCAACGGCCACACGCTGCCTACCCTCACCGCCAACCAAGCTCGCGTTATGATTGGCGATGTGCATGCCCCCGACGGCACCGACGTCACCGGCGGGATGGCGCTGCGCCTGCGCACCGCCAGCGCCCTTGCCGAGCACGGCATCGACTCGCTGCTACTGAATGGCACCGTGCCGGACCGATTTGCAGCAGCCCTTCGCAACGCCCCTGATGCGCACCGCACGCACATCGCCGCTGGGTAGCTATCGAATTTCTTTGCATCTCTTATCAAGCGCTGCTCTACTACACTATGGACGCAGAAGCGTCTCTGCCGTGCACTATCCGACGGAGGACCGTCGGACACAGGAATAATTCGTTTGTCAAAGTGAGCATTACTTATCCTGTAGTACAGACCACGTCTTTGACTCAACGCATCTCTAAGAACCTGTTTGGGTTTTGGTTTGATGGCGAGAGCGAGCAGCAATGCGGCGAAAATTGAACCACGATGGAGGTTCGTAGCCGGGGCTACGGGCCGAGATCGGGGGCAATTTGCACCAGGGGCATGACCTTCGGCCCCAGCCCATTGAAGCCGCTCGCAGCCCAAAGTAAGGAATCAAAACAGGTTCTAACACCAACGGCCCGCCACCAGGGCGAGCCGCTCATGCTTTCGGAATCAAGTGGATAGGGCGAAGACGTTGTGCCTACGCCGTTTTCGGTGAGGCCTCGAACGCACGATTGACGAGCGCCTGCGCGTCTTCGTGGATCTGGTTGAGGTGGTCGCGGCCTTTGAAGCTCTCGCCGTAGATCTTGTAGATGGCTTCGGTGCCCGAGGGGCGCGCCACAAACCATCCGTTCTCCGTCTCTACCTTGAGTCCGCCAATGGCCGCGTCGTTGCCCGGCGCATTGGTGCGGATCGACTGAATGGGCTCGCCTGCGAGTTCGTCTTGCGTCACCAGATCGGGCGTCAGGTTTTTGAGGACCGCCTTCTGTTCGGGCGTGGCCGGTGCATCCACCCGCTCATACACCGGATTGCCAAACTGCTCGGTGAGTTCGTCGTAGCGCTCGCTGGGATCTTGGCCCGTGCGGGCTGTGATTTCGGCAGCCATGAGCGCCGCAATAATGCCGTCTTTGTCGGTGCTCCAGACTGTGCCGTCCTTGCGGAGGAACGAGGCCCCTGCACTCTCTTCGCCGACAAATCCGCAACTGCCGTTGTAGAGCACATCCACGAACCACTTGAAGCCAACTGGCACTTCCGTAACCGGGCGTCCGTAGTCCGCGGCGATGCGGTCGAGCAAGCGTGTGGTAACAACCGTTTTGCCCACGCCCACATCATCGGCCCAGCCGGTGCGACTGCTGAGCAGCGCATCCACCATCACGCTCAGATAGGCGTTGGGCGGCATCAGTCCGCCATTTTTCGTGACGATGCCGTGGCGGTCGTGGTCGGTGTCGCACGCAAAGGCAACGTCGTACTCATCTTTCAGGTTGATGAGCGACTGCATCGCGTAGGCCGACGACGGATCCATGCGGATCTGGCCATCCCAGTCGAGCGTCATGAACGAAAACGTGGGGTCGATTTCAGTGCGTAGCACCTCGAGCGGCAGGTCGTACGTGTCGGCGATGGCTGTCCAGTAATGCACGCCCGCTCCGCCCAGCGGATCGACAGCGAGGGAGAGCCCCGACTCGCGAATGAGCTCCATGTCCAGGACCGCATCGAGGTTGTCGACGTAGTGGCGCAGGAAATCGTACTCCTGCGTGGTGGAGGCCCGCAGGGCCTGTTCGTAGCCGATGCGCTTCACATCGGACAGCTTGGTGTCGAGGTGCTGGTTGGCGCGGTTCTGGATCCAGTTAGTGGCCGTGGGGGTGGCCGGGCCGCCGGTGGGTCCGTTGTACTTGATGCCGCCGTCAGCGGGCGGGTTGTGCGAGGGCGTGATGATAACGCCATCGGCCTGCCCTTCGGCGCGTCCGTCGTTGTACGTTAGAATGGCGTGGGATACAGCCGGCGTAGGCGTTACCCCGTCATCGGCGGCAATGCGCACGTCGATCTCGTTCGCGGCAAACACTTCCAGACACGTGGCCTGTGCGGGGGCCGATAGGGCATGCGTATCCATCCCCAGGAACAGCGGGCCGGTGATGCCCGCCTCATCGCGATAGTCGCACACGGCTTGGGCAATCGCCAGGATGTGCGCTTCGTTGAAGGTGCGGTCGAAGGCCGTGCCGCGATGGCCCGAGGTGCCAAACGATACGCGCTGCGCCGCTACTGACGGATCAGGCTGGTCGTTCTGATACGCAGCAAGCAGTGTCGATACATCGAGCAGTTGGTCGCTGGGGGCCGGTTGTCCGGCTAAGTCGTGTGTGCTCATAGTGGAATCGGGAAACGCTATGGGAAAGACTCGTGGGTTCTATGATAACGAATGTCGTGCGGAGATCCTACTCGCTGCTTCCCTCCTGCCAAAAAAGTCTGGAGCGCTGCTACTGCACGCGATCCGGGTTCGCATCCACAAAGCTGCCCCAGCCGCTGTACTGCTCGGTGGCGCCGTGCGAGCGGCGGTTAGTGTGGCAAAGCGCAATGGCCAGCGCGTCGGAGGCGTCAAGCGCGATGTCATCCGCCGCCCCCTCCATCTCCAGAATCGCGTGGATCATGTAGCGCACCTGCTGCTTCGACGCGTTTCCGTTGCCCGTTACGGACTTCTTGACTTCTTTGGGCGTGTACTGCACCACATCCAGATTGTGGTTCAGCCCCGCCATCATGGCGGCGGCCTGCGCGCGGCCCAGCTTCAGCATCGACTGCGGGTTTTTCCCGTACACGGGCATCTCAATGGCCAGCACCTCGGGCGTATGCGCCTCAATGAGCGTCGCCACTGCGTCGTAGATGCACTTGAGCCGGTCGATGTGCGGCGTATCGCTATCCAGCCGAATGACACCCTGGGCCGGGGTCGTTTCGTCGGATCCGGTCACCCGTACCACGCCGTAGCCCGTACAGTTGGATCCGGGGTCAATGCCAAGAATAATCATGCCGATGCGCCGTTGTCGAGAAGAGTAGCAAGCAGTAGCGGTTCAACGCTACGTGATGGAGGAAATATACCAGTAGCCGGAGACTGGGAGTGTCACCCG
>CAZBTM010000074.1:3922-8978 GCA_964494425.1 uncultured Rhodothermales bacterium
TGTCGGCGAGAAGCGGTTATGTCGGGATGTAGGAGAACGGGGCAGAGTCTCTGAATGATAGACGTCATGAGGCAGAGCTCCGGTATCTGTTTAGCGGTTTTTCTATAACCGCCGGGGGAGCCCAAGGGTCTACATGCTCCCCTTTTCCCATTTTGATAGCGGTTCAACGCTACGTGATGGACCAAATATGACAGTAGCCGGAGACTGGGAGCGCCACTCGGCGCGGACGTCTCCGGCGCGGCTGACGGGAGCGATCATTTAAACGTCTACCCAATACTATAGCACGCAGACGTTAGTCGTCGGAGTGGAGCGAGAGCGCCTCGCCATCGTCGGCGAGCGTCGTGTACACCGCGTCCACATCGTCGTGGTCTTCGATCGCTTCAACGAGCGTGCGCACTTGCTCCGCCTCTGACGGGTCGAGCGATACGGTGGTGGCGGGGATGCGCACCAGGTCGGCCTCGTCGACAGGAATGTCAGCCGATTCGAGGGCGTCTTCTACGTTGGTGAACGTTTCGACCGGTGTGGTCACGACATACATGTCGCCTTCGGTGCGCAGATCTTCAGCGCCTGCCTCCACCACCCGTTCGAACAGCTCCAGCTCATCGACAGCATCCGTGGGCACCTGAATCTCCCCTTTCTGCTCAAAGAGGTAGCCCACGGATCCATCTTTCCCCAGATTGCCGTTGTGGGTACTGAACAGGTGCCGCAGGTCGGCCACGGTGCGGTTGGTGTTGTCGGTCATCGCCTCGATAAACACCGCTACGCCGTGGGGGGCATAGCCCTCGTAGCTGACCGGCTCGTAGTTTTGGCCTTCGAGTTCGCCCGTGCCCCGCTTGATGGCGCGCTCGATGGTGTCTTTGGCCATATTCTCGGCCTCGGCGCGCTCAATGGCGTTGGCCAGCGTCGCATTCATCTCGGGATCGCCACCACCCTCACGGGCAGCCGTTGCAATCTCGCGCGAGAGACGCGCCCACACCTTCGATTTCTTCTTGTCCTCTTTGGCCTTCTGCCGCTTAATCTTCGACCATTTATTGTGTCCAGCCATTGCCGTATCCGGAGTCTATTTGCAGAGTGCTGGGTATGCAGTGAATTTGATACGAGAAGGATGCAGAGGGGATTCGTAGAAGCCGCCTCCACTCGCTGACCACGACTTACGCAAATAACAGCAGGCGCGCAAGGTGGTACCCTCCAATACCCAACAGAGAAACAAACGCAGTGCCGAGTAGACTCAAGAACAGCGCGACGGCGGTCTTCCAGATCACATGCCAGACCGCCTCCGCGTAGAACCGAGGTCCTGCCCATACGATGTGCGTCACGAGTACCCCCAGTCCGGTAGCGCCTTCTGCCTGTCCCTTCAACTCGCTACTCGTGAGTATGAACAGAGCCCCATCAAGGAGAACCAGCACCAGAATGCTCTGCGCCAGCAGGTATAGCAAAAAGACGTAGTGCTCTGCAATCGTCCACAGACCGGCGCGGTGCAGGTACCACTGCGCCACCGCCAGTGGAAGCATAAACAGCGCATACAGCAGTCCGACTTGAAACGCAACGAATGACCCGCTCAAGAATACGTCGCCCTGGTTGGCTCCGGCACGGGTGATATCCATAATTCCCAGCAGCGCAGCGAGCCCAATGCTTACGGCGACCACAAGCATGTAGTACCGAAGCGGATCCAGATAAGAGGCGCGGCGCCCTCGAATGTAGGCACGCGTCATGGCTCCCGGTTGGTAGAACAGATGACGCACGGTGCGCAGCGTCTTTGAATCCAGGTCGACCAGCCCTTGCATCAGCCCAATGACCACTCGCCGGAAGCTCATATGCCGCACACTGGCTGATTGCCCGCAGCAGTGGCAGTAGGCGCCTTGCAGCACGGTCTGGCAGTTCAGGCACCGCTGTGGCACCGACGCGCCCCCTTCTGCGTCAGGGACGTTGGGGGCGGATGCAGATGTAGACATTGCTGTTGGGCTGTGGTCGTTGGAACGCACCAACTGAGTAGGACGCTTCAGTTGCTTGTCGCAAGGTACAAAAGCGACCGGACGAAAAGTAGTTGCGGCGTCTTCTCTGCTGGATCACCCTGTGCTTTCCGATCTACCGCTTATCGCATTGAGAACAGGCAACATCGTACGATCAGCCACTAAATCCAGTAAAGCTCAGTGCGACATATGCCCCGTAAGCGATTAACAGGACGCCGCCTTCCCACCGGCTTAGGCGACGTCCTGTATACAGAAACACGACCAGGAGCAGAGCCGCACCAAGCATGACCCACTGGTCGAACTGTAGAATTCGTTCATGGACCGGAAGAGGCTGAAGAAGCGCAGAGACGCCAAGAACCCCCAGCACATTGAATATGTTGCTTCCCAGTACATTTCCGACGGCTACATCGGCGTGTTGCCGGATGGCAGCGATGACCGATATCGAGAGTTCGGGAAGTGACGTGCCAACGGCCACCAGAATCAGCCCAACCACTGCTTCGGAGCCCCCCAAGGCGTTTGCAATTCCTGTAGCTCCGGTCAACAGCGCCTGGGATCCGCCAATTAGCAACAGTAGCCCGAAAAGGACGGCGGCTCCAATTCCGACTGCCGTCTTCGGTACGATGGAAAGCTCTTCCGCCTCCGCCCGGTGAAGCTCTCCTGAGAGGGCCGAACTGGAGCGCTCTGTGTAGTACGCCCAGAGCAGATATCCGAGCAGAGCAAACAATAACACAAATGCATCGGGCTGTCCAAGCTCGCTTCCGCCAACCAGGAGCAGGAACAGTATGCTTGCCGCTACGACGGTAAGTGCATCCCTTCGTAGCGCCAGCGGTCGGACCACGAGCGGTGTGATCGATGCACAGATTCCTAAAATCAGGAGTATGTTGCCGATGTTGCTCCCGACCACGTTGCCGATTGCAATATCAGGGCGGCTATTTACGGCTGCATCAACAGAAACAACCAGTTCGGGCGCTGATGTGCCGAATCCTACGATAATCAGCCCGCTAAGCAGGGGCGATACACCCAGGCGTTGAGCTGCCGATAACGAGCCCCGAATCAAGGCTTCTCCCCCCGCGGTGAGCAGGGCGACTCCCAAAAGTAGCAGCAACACGTTTGTCATAGGTGGCTTCTTGCAAGCAAGTGGGGGGAAGCGGCGTCGATTTTAGTGGCTGGACGCGGCACTGTACACCGAAGCAATTGATGGTCGGCCTGCAACGGTTGCCTCTGGGACGAACGGACTCTTGGCGCACGCGAATCATCCCGTGCTCCCCAGCCCACTGCTTATCGCATTGAGAACAAGCAGCATGTCTGGCAGCATCGCTTCGGCTTCGTCGGTCTTGCCCTGCTTCTTCAGCGAGCGCCAGGTGTTGATCTGGTCGATCTGCAGTTGATGCAGAGGCGCCAGGCGCTTCGATCGCAGATCGATCATTTCGTACACGCGCGGGCGGCGCTCCCGGAGGTCATGGCCGTACAGCGTTTCCAGCATGGCTCGGGTGGTGTGGTACGCATCCACAATCTTGTTTAGGTAATAATCCGCGATCTCCTGATCGTCAACCAGATCGGCCCACTGGCTCATAATGCCGGTATCTACAAGGGCAATGGCCGAGGATGCGTTGGTGATCACGTAGCGAAACGGCATGTAGTTGATCGCATTCGCGCTCAGCGTCTCGAAGTCCGCCGGACGCTCGGTTTGCAGCGTCTTGAGCGCGCTCCCCACGCCGTACCATCCGGTGAGGAAGTAGCGGCTCTGGCTCCAGCTAAACACCCAGGGGATGGCTCGAAGATCGTCGAAGGTGCGCCGTGCCGGACGCGACCCAATGCGGCTCTTCTCAATGATGTCGATGGGCGTGGCTTGCGCAAAGAAGCGCACAAAGTCATCCGACTTCACAAGGTCCTGGTAGCTCTCCAGGCTGTGCGCATACAGCCGGTCTACGACCTGCTCCAGGTGTGCTCTGCTCGTTGTCAAGTTCGGAGCAGGTGTGCGGTCCGAGGCATCGGCTACGACGTTGGTCTTGTCGAATACCCCGAGCGTGAGCCCGGTGGTGCCGGCCTGCAGGAGTTCGAGATTGTAGAGTGCGGTAACGGGATTTGCGTACTTGGTTGCAATCACCTCGCCCTGCTCAGTCAGCCGCATATCGCCGTGCATGCTTTCGGGCGGCAGGCCTGCGATGAATCGATGCGTGGGGCCCGCGCCCCGGCTGATGGTGCCGCCGCGTCCGTGAAAGAACTGCAGGCTGATGTCGTGTTTGTCTGCGACATCGTTTAGTGCGCGCTGCGCCTTGTTCAAGCTCCACAGGCTGGCCAGGATGCCTCCGTCTTTGTTGCTGTCGCTGTATCCGACCATGATCTGTTGCGACCGGCGCCCGTCGTGCTGCCTGGCCTGATAGTCGATGCTTCGCGTTGTGATGGGATGGCTCAGAAACGCGTCCAGAATCTCGGGGCCTCGCTCCAGATCCTGAATGGTTTCGAGCAAGGGCACCACCGGAAGCACACACACCATCTCGCCCTCTTGCTTCTGGAGCAGCCCGGCTTCGCGGCAGAGCAGATACACGACCAGCAGGTCGGAGAGGCTTCGGGTCATGCTCACAATCAGCGAGCCGATGCCCGCGCTCCCATATCGCTCGATGTACCGGTAGAGCACCCGGTAGCAGGACAGCACGGCGTCGGCCTCCTCGCCGATCTTCTGCGTGGGGCGCACAAACGGACGTATCGTCTGGAGCTCCTCGTTGAGAAAACGAAGCCGCCGCTCTTCCGTCCAGTCAGCAAAGTCGGTGCCGTCTTCGATGCCCGCCTCCACGAGCAGTTGCGCGACTGCAGCATCATGAAAGCTGCTGTTCTGCCGAATGTCGAGGGCAGCAAGGTGAAACCCAAACGCCTCTACATTGCGCGCTACGGGCTCCACGTCGCGCTCGCTGATAAGTGCTGCGTCAATCTCGTTGAGCGACTGCGCGAACAGGTCGAGGTCGTCGAGCACGGCCTCTGCCGACTGGTAGTGATGATCGGGGTCAGGATCGCGAATCGGATCGCCATTTTTGTCGATCGGAAGCCGCTGCTGCATCAGGTTGAGATACTGCCGCCAGGGCTCACTC
>CAZBTM010000074.1:8988-11581 GCA_964494425.1 uncultured Rhodothermales bacterium
GCGTTCGGCAAGCTGGTCGATACGCACACGCAGGCGGCCTGGCACGTCGACTTCAAAGGCCGACACGCTCACCTTCTGCGCCAGATCGTTCAGTCCAGATTTAAGCTGCTGAAGCGCATGTTTCCGGAGTTCAAGAAGGGTCGCCTCCGTCACCTCGTCCGTAACGAACGGGTGCCCGTCGCGATCGCCGCCGACCCAGTTGCCAAATTGCAGCTTGGGGAGCTGCTCCCGGTCTGCCAGCAGGGCCGGATCGAACCCGGTTTCCTCCCAGGCGGTACGGAGGCGCTGATCAAGCATCGGCAGCACCTGGGGGAAGACATTAACCAAGTAGTGAAGCACGTTACGAAGCTCATCTCCGATGGATGGCTTCTCCAAGAACACCTGCCCCGTTAGCCAGAGGCGCTGCATAGCCGCCCGAATATCGTCTCGGATCTGTTCAGTCTCTTTTTCCGACCACATCTGGTTCTCACGCTTAACCATGAGCCGGTAGATTTCGCGGAGCTGATCGATCACCGTCGAGCGCTTCGACTCCGTGGGGTGCGCGGTGAATACAGGCTCGATCCGCATTTCAGGAAGTCGTTCGGCGATCTGCTTGCCCGTAAACCCGCTTGCTTGCAGGTCGTCGAGCGTTCGGCCCCAGAGCCCTGAGATACGGGTGAGGCCATGTTCGTCTTCCAGTTTGCGGCGAAGCTGCACGGCGGCATTTTCCTCCGCAATGGTCATGAGCTGAAAGCTCAGCGTAAACGCCTTGCTCAGCTTCTCTGAACTGTCCAGTGATTGCGGACGCTGTTCGCCATCAAAGAGGGCGGCAATCTCGTCCTCGCCCGACGCCCGAAGCATCTGAACAAAACAATCCTGGAGATATACGAAGTCCTTCCTTATCTTGGGAAGCTGAATGCTGTCGTCTGTCGTGCTGAAGTACATAACTGCTCCTTTGTTTTTGAGTGGATGAAACAGGGTCGACGTTCAGCGGCTCGGGATGTCTCAGTGCGTGCATATCGCAGCGCCGCCCCCTACGCACGATGAGTGCCAACCTCGCACCTTGGGGTTTTTATGTCTCCCACGGCGCAGCATAGTATGGCGGCTTGGTTGCTATATATCCCGCTCGCACGGCCCTGATGCACTCGGCGGGTGCATTTTTCCACGCCGTAGCGCGGTTTTCACTGCGGCGAGTGGTGCTGTAGGGATTCGAGGAGGAGCCGCCAGACGCCGCGCTATGAGATGCGATCGCCGCGGGCATCGATGCGTCGTCCCATGCAAGTCCGACAGCGCGACAGAGGCGACGCACGGTACCCACAGGATCGGTACAGAGCGCTTCGTATTGCACGGCGGTGTAGGCGTCGTTGGGGCACGCCTGCCGCACAGCCCGGTGCGCCAGGCCCTGCACCGCGCCGATCTGTCCCCAGAATGCGTTGGGCACAGCGCTTGGGTCGAGCGGACTCGTCGCCAGACGCTCGGGGCTGACGTACTCACGCAGCGTCTGGCTCGTCCATCCGCGCCGGTTCATGCTCTGGGCTACCGCCACCGGATGGCGCACGAGATGAATGACGGTGGGGGCGTAGCGCTTTTGCATCCACCCGACTGCAAACGGGTTGACTTCTTTGATGAGCACGCGGCGCTTATGGCGGTGGCGCAGGGCCCAGTCGCGTGGGGCGCGCACAGTGGCGTAGGAGAACGCGGGGCATCCGGCAAAGGCGCGATCGGCGTAGCGGGCGTAGTGCTTCGGGGCGTGGTGGAGGCCCACATCCGATACGGCGTATTGCACGTCGGGATGCCAGCGGCGGCGCGCTTGTGTGATAGGCTCGCGCAGGTAGCAGGCGTTGTCGGCATACGCCAGCAGCCGCCCCAACCAACTCGACCCGCTCCGCGGAAAGGCGACGAGCACGATAGGCCCCGACTGCATGGGGATACGACGCGCCAACGCATCGCTCACCGGACCCAAATTCGCCCACCACACCGGTGAAATGCGATGCACCATACGCTCGGCAATGCGGCGAAGGCGGTGCGTCATCGGTGAAGAGTCATCTGGTGCTCTGAAAAATGAGCGGGTACGGGTTTAATGAAACAGCCCATAGCTGGAGACGGGAAGCGCCTCACAACATTGAGGCCCAATGCAAGACCGCAGCAGCGACAGCGGGTGCCAATTACAATTACGCCGCGGGAGCCTCGCGCTCAAAGTAAAGATAGACGTAGACGGCGAGTCCGAATGACGTTGCATCGGTAGAGGCGAGCCGCCATCCTTCGGCTGCGTATTGGCTGAGCAGATCCTGGATCTCTTCGGACGAGGATTCGACGATGTGGTTTTTATTGGTGGTTATTTTTGAGTAGTAGGTGCGGGCTTCAATCTTGTATTCGGTCATGCCGGGGCGGAAGGCCAAAGGTAAGGAGAGTGCGGACCGCTCAACGCGGACGGACCCGCACACAACCGTTGCACAGCAGCGGTTCCCCGAGTTCTTGGATGTCTTGCGTGGCATCGCCCACGTAGGTCAAGCGGGTTCAGGCCAGGCCATCCCGACCGGCCTTCACTGAAATCCATGCCCGGATGCCTGCCATAGCCTTCACCAAAGGGATCATCCCAACCGAGATAATGATC
>CAZBTM010000074.1:11591-12304 GCA_964494425.1 uncultured Rhodothermales bacterium
GCGGACGGACCCGCACACAACCGCTGCACAGCAGCGGTTCCCCGATTTCTTGCATGTCTTGCGTGGCCTGGGCCCACGCAGGTCAAACGGTTTCAGGCCGGACCATCTCGAACGGCCTTCACTGAACGCTGCGGCGATGCTTCGTGGACGGATGATTTCAGGAGAGCCACCACAATGAGGACGTACGCACCACCATACAAAAGCTCATTCCGCACTTTCAGGCAGTGCATTTTCCGTTAGCTCCTCTGCGGGCGTTGTGCCTGCATCGCTGGGCACGCCAATTGTGGTGCGCGTGCCGGCGCCGGGCTCGGCCTCTACGTCGTACCAGCCGCCAATCATCTCCAATCGCTCACGGATGCTAAAGAGCCCTTGGCCGCTCTCCACTTCGTCAGTAAGCTCGGACGGGTCAAACCCCGCGCCTTCATCGCTTACGGTAATGAACACCGACTCCTCCTCATCTTCTGTCACCGTGACGTGGGCTTCGTCGACGTCTGCGTGCTTGACTACGTTGAACAGCAGTTCGCGTTTGGTCCGAAACAACAGGGTGTGCACGCTCGACTCCAGGGAAGGGCAGGATGTTGCCATTCAGGTAGATGCCTTCCCTGACCGGAAGTACACTGGCAAGGTTATAAAGGTGGCGAATATCGGCGAACAGCTTAGCGGGTACGACGCCAAAGTATTCGAAGTCATCGTGCAGGTCAATGAATCGGATT
>CAZBTM010000075.1:0-3757 GCA_964494425.1 uncultured Rhodothermales bacterium
CAGGTGTAGGCTTTGGTAATGGTGTCGTCTTCGAAGACCCAGCCCTCCATGTCGTCGAGGGCCGCGTCGATGTCGGCGCGAGAGAGGGGCGTACGATCAGCCATAGCAAGGAGAGCGTGTCAGTTAGCGGGTTGGCGAAAAAGATGCCGGCGAAGAGGAGGCAGCCGTGCGCAGCGCAGTGGGCATCGAATCGAACAGCGGAGCGGGCTCGGCCTCTGTATCCTCCGAATGTGCAGCCGACGCCGGGACCTCCTGCTCGGCTTCAATCGCGGCGATGTGCTTCGCCTCAATGGTTTCGAGGAGGAAATCGGTCGTGGGCTGCGTTTGGTTCAAGAACGGCTGCGGGTAGAAGCCCATCACCAGCATGAGGATGGCCAGCGGCGCCATGAGCACAAACTCGCGCATGGTCATGTCAGTCATCTCTGCGTTCTCGGGGTGCGTCAGTTCGCCGAAGAAGGTGTTGTACACCATGTGGAGCAGGTAGACCGCCGCCAGAATAACGCCTGAGGTGGCCAACGCAACAAGCGTTGTGCTGTCGAGCACCGTGCTTTTGAACGAGCCCAGCAGAATCATGAACTCGCCCACGAACCCGTTCAGTCCGGGCAGTCCGGCAGAGGCCAGCACCGACAGAATCATGAAGGTGGTGAGCACCGGTACCGAGCTGGCAAGCCCGCCGTAGTCCTCCATGAGACGCGTATGCCGCCGCTCGTAGAGCATGCCGACCAGCAGGAAGAGCGCGCCCGTGGAGATGCCGTGGTTAATCATCTGGATGACCGCGCCCTGCATCGCTTCCGTTGTAAACGCAAAGATGCCGAGCACTACAAAGCCCAGGTGACTGACTGAGGAGTAGGCCACGAGCTTCTTGGCATCGGGCTGTACCCGAGCCAGCAGCGCGCCGTAGATAATGCCAATGACGGCCAGCACCGCAATGAGCACGGCTGCGCTCTGCGCCGCATTCGGAAAGAACGGCAGGCAGAAGCGGAGGAGTCCGTAGGTCCCCATTTTCAGCAGTACGCCCGCCAGAATCACCGAGCCGCCGGTGGGCGCTTGCACGTGCGCATCGGGCAGCCAGGTGTGCAGCGGAAAGAGCGGCACCTTAATCGCAAAGGCGAGGGCGAACACGAAGAAGAGCCAGGTTTGCGTGCCCAGCGGAATGGTGTAGTCAATCAGGTTGTACCAGTCGGTCGTGAAGCCGATGCCCTGGGCCGACCCGGCGGCGTATCCCAGAAAGAGCACGCCCGCCAGCATCAGCAGCGAGCCGACCAGCGTGTACAGCACAAACTTGATGGCCGCGTAGATGCGATCCTCGCCGCCCCAGATGCCGATGATAAAGTACATCGGGATGAGCGTAAGCTCGAAGAAGACGTAGAAGAGCACCAGGTCGAACGCCATAAACACGCCCGTTACGCCTGTCTGCAGCAGCAGGAGCAGCGCGTAGTAGCCTTTGTGGTTGCGTTCGATGTAGTACCACGACGACAGCACCACAATGGGCCCAAGCAGCGTGGTAAGCAGCACCAGCAGGATGTTCAGTCCATCGATGCCCACGAAGTACTTCACGTCGACGCCATCGGGAAACCAGCCCCCAATCACGTGCGCCATCTGCGGCATCTCGGCGGTGCTCACGGACGGGTCGTAGCCCATGAACAGCCCGATCGACGCTACAAACGTGAGCAGTGTCGTCCCCAGGGCGGTCCACTTGATGGACTCGGCAGAGGGCAGCGCCAGGAGCGCCAGGGCCCCCAGGAGCGGCAGAAAGATGACCAGCGATGTGAGCGCGGCAAAGTCCATGTATTCCGCTACGTTAAGCCGTGAAAGTAAACAAATACAAAGGGGTACAGGGGGAGGCGCAGCCTTAGTGCTACGCCCATCGGGCTATGCGCCCACCATCATCAGTCCGAGCACGAGCACCACACCGAGCACCAGCATAAGCGCATAGTTCTGGATGAGCCCGGTTTGGATGCGACTCACACCGTTGCTCACCGACTGCGACAGCGCAGCCACGCCGTTGACCACGCCATCAATAAGTGTAGCGTCCATCGGCTGCAGCACCTTCTTTGAGGTGTCCATCAGGCCGTCGACGATCACCTCGTTGTAGAAGTCGTCGATGTGGTACTTGGCATCCCAGAACGTGTAGAGCCCACCCAGCCGGTTTTGCAGCGCGGTGTCGTAGGCCATGGCCTGGCCCGGACGATACGCGCGGTATCCGATGTAGGCCCCCACAATCGCAATGAGCGACCCGAATCCGACCAGGCCCCATTTCAGGGCCAGCGGCACCGTGGCCAGGTCCTTCATTTCGTGGACCGGACCGCCGTACGGTTCGCCCAGGAAGTGGTGAATCCAGTTCAGATCGCCGCCCTGAATAACTGCGGGAAGTCCAATGTATCCGCCCACAATGGAGAGCCCCGCCAGAATCCAGAGGGGAATCGTCATGGAGGCGGGCGACTCGTGCGGGTGCACGGTGTCGGCGTCGGGCCAGCGCGGTTCGCCCTCGAAGGTGAGCATATAGGAGCGCAGCATATAGAACGCGGTCAGCAGCGCGGTGACGGCTGCAATGCCCCAGACCACGTATCCGTAGAACGCGCCGCTGTAGCCCAGCTCGAACGACTTAAACAGAATCTCGTCTTTCGAGAAGAAGCCCGCCAGCAGCGGAATCCCGGCAATGGCCAGTGTAGAGATGAGATAGGTCCACCGCGTAGACGGCATGTAGTCTTTGAGCCCCCCCATGGTGCGCATATCCTGCGGGTCGAACCCAGCCATGTTGTGGCCTTTGGCCTCCAGGTCGTGCTCTACGTGCTCCATCGAGTGGATGACGCTGCCGGAGCAGAGGAAGAGGCAGCCTTTAAAGAAGGCGTGTGTTACGACGTGAAAAATCGCAACGAAGAAGGCGCCCACGCCTGCGGCCATGAACATGAAGCCGAGCTGCGAGACGGTTGAGTACGCCAGCACCTTCTTGATGTCGTTCTGGGTCATGGCAATGGTGGCGGCCATAAGCGCCGTGATTGCGCCTACAATGCCAATGATCATCATGATATGCGGCACCTCCAGCACCATGGGCGAGAGGCGCGCAAGCAGGTAGAGCCCACTCGTTACCATCGTAGCGGCGTGGATGAGAGCCGATACCGGGGTGGGCCCAGCCATTGCATCCGGCAGCCACACAAAGAGGGGGAGCTGCGCACTCTTGCCGGTGGCTCCAATGAAGAGCAGCAGCACGATGAACCCGAGCACCGTCGTGTCGATGCCGGGGCCTTCGGCGAGGAGCGTGCCAAAGTCAAGCGCGCCCACCTCGCGGAAGAGAAAGAACATGGCAAGCAGAAAGGCAAAGTCGCCCACGCGGTTGACGATGAACGCCTTGTTGGCGGCGGCGCTGTTGCTGAGGTCGGTGTACCAGAACCCGATGAGTAGATATGAGCAGAGCCCCACGCCCTCCCAGCCCAGGAAGAGCACCGGCAAGTTGTTGGCCAGGATGAGGTTGAGCATCGCAAAGATAAAGAGGTTCAGGTACGCAAAGAAGCGCCAGAACCCCGAATCCCCATGCATGTAGCCGGTTGAGTACCAGTGGATGACGCTGCCCACGCCGGTGACCACGAGCAGCATAATGAGCGAGAGCTCGTCGATGCGGTAGGCGAAGTCAATCGACAGATCGCCCGCCGCCATCCACGTAAAATAGGAGGTGATGATCGGGTCCCCCGAAAAGGTAGCAAAGAGGTAGACCGCGAAGGCAAATGGAAGCGCCACCGCAGCCGTACTTACCGTGCCA
>CAZBTM010000075.1:3767-9591 GCA_964494425.1 uncultured Rhodothermales bacterium
GCTGAACAGCGCACCCGCCAGAGGAAGCAGAAGAATAAGTCGTACCAGCAGTTCAGAATCCATGCTCGGAGGCGTCAGACAACGTCAGGTGGAGGCGAGGCAAGCGGCACACGCGCCGGGGCGTGGCTCGACTGTTTAGTGCTTGAACAGATGGATGTCGTTGATATTGACCGTCCGCTTTTTACGAAAGATCGCAATCACGATAGCCAGGCCGATGGCGGCTTCGGCGGCGGCTACGGCAATCGAAAAGAACACCAGGATCTGCCCCGTGGGGTCGGCCAGCGACTGGCTGAAGCCGACCAGCGCTACATTTGCGGAGTTCAGCATGAGCTCCACGCACATCAAGATCACAATGGCGTTGCGCTTCAGCAGCACGCCGAACACGCCGATCGTAAACATGACGGCGCTGAGCGCCAGATACCAGTCGAGAGCAACTTCCATAGCGAAGCAGGCGGAAGCGTGAGTAAAGGATACAAAAGCGGCGCATCCCTCATGCGCCAAGGGGCAAGACGTCTCGGTTTACGCAAAACGGCGTTGGGCCAGCATAACAGCGCCCACGGTGGCTGCCAGCAGCAGAATGGCTGCGACTTGCAGATGCAGGGCATACTCCGTGAACAGGATTTGTCCCAGCGTATTGGCAGAGCCGTTCTCTACCGCCATGGCCGTTGTTACCGGCTCGGCGGCTTCCAGCGAAATGCCAAAGGTGGTCAGCATAACGTACAGCAGTTGGGCCAGCAGCCCGGTGCCAAGTACAAACCCGAGGATGGGCCCCCACCCAATGCTGCGCGGACTCGGCAGCGCGTCCAGGTTCAGTAGCATAATCACGAACAGCACCAGCACCATAATCGCTCCGGCATACACCAGAATCTGGATGACGCCGATAAAGGAGGCGTTCATGGTGAGGTACAGCCCCGCCACCGATAGCAGGTTGAGCACCAGCGACAGCGCGCTGTAAATCGGACTCCGTGCGATGAGCACGCCCACCGCCGAGGCTATTGCGATCAGGGCAAGCGCAAAAAAGGTGACCGAAGCAAGAGCCATGAATGCACACAAGCGGGTGAGGGAAACACGGGCAGGCCCGGCCAACGCGGTACGGCCAGATTCAACCTGCAACGCAAAGTAGGGAAGTCCCCCCGCATGGGCAAGCGCCGCAGCGGTTAATCCCAGATGAATACGGCCTCAGACGGGCTCACCCGTATCTCGCCCCCTGCATTTGCCGAGCATTCACAGCAGATGTCATGGGGAGTATTCCCTACCGCTGCCGGAGGAACCATCTCCTACTTCGTTGGCAGGGGCCTTCCAAGATGTAGGGGACTGCTGAACTTGCGGGAGATCTTTCGACTCGGCTGTGCCTCGCTCAAGATGACAGCATGGTGTAGGGGCTCACAACCCAACCCCCAGAACATGTCATGGTGAGCGTATGCCGACAGCGGTCGGCAGGAGTCAAACCATCTCCTACTCAGCTGGCACCTACCTACCGGAATACAAGTCCCCCTACGACTCCGTCGAGGCATGCATCAGCGAATAGGCCATGGCGTCTTCGCCGGGCGGGCGGGTGTTCGTGCTCTGGCGACCTCTCACCTGCACGGAACGACCAAACGCATCCGCAAACAACGTGCTCGCTTGTTGTGCCGACCACGTTTCCAGCTCCGGATCCCCCTTCGTGCGCACATCGATATGGAGCGCCTCCCCATTCGCGTCCACCGTAAGCATTGTCACGTTCTGGTAGTGACTGCGGTCGAGGCGCTCGGCAATGCGCAGCAAACCCGCAAGCTGAGATACGCGCTTCTGATCGTGCGGCGAAAGGCGCCCGTAGTGCGGATGCGCCGGCAACGGATGCTCGGCCCGGTGGTAGCGCGCTACCAACGAAATGAGATCGACCTCGCCGTCGTAGAAGCCCCGCAGGTCGGCATGGCGAATCAGATAGCGCGAATGCAGGTGGTGGTCGGAGTGGCTGATGTAGTACCCAATGTCGTGCAGTAGCGCGGCGTACTCCAGGAGTTCGCGGTCTTCGGGCGGTCCCGCATACCACGGCAGACATCGGTCGAACAGAAAGAGGGCGGTGGAGGCTACATGTTGGGCATGCTTCTCGTCCCACTCGAACCGAAATGCCACCTCGTGGATGCTACGGCGCCGCACATCTGCAAACGGCGCAATGCGCTGCAGCCGCTCGTGGTTTTCGCGAATGAACTGCACCACCATACCTTCGCGCAACGCGTGCGCCGACACATGCAGCTTGTTGAACGCGTGCGCTTCAAAGAGCACCTGCAAGAGCACGGCCCCTGCCCCAACCTGCCCCACCCGCTTCAGCGCTACGGCAGGAAGCGCTTCCCGTTCGGCTGCAGAGGTGCCAATGATAAAGTCCAGCGTAGCGCGAAACGCCTCGAGCGGCACATCCACCTCAAAGACCGAGGTGTCGCCCTGTCCCTGCCGATCCAGGCACACGCGTGCCAGGCTCTTCACCGTCCCCGACGAGCCGATGAGCGTGCGCACATCGTGCTCCTGCATCGCCGCGAGCACCGGCGCCAGTTCCTCCCGAAAGTGCGCGCGCAGCGCCTCCTGGTCGGCTGCCGACATCGGATCCGACGACACAAACCGCTCGGTCATGCGGGCCGCGCCCAGCTTCAAGCTCGTGGCCAGATGCACCGTATCGCCCGTACATACAATGAACTCAACCGAGCCGCCACCAATATCAACCACCACCGACGGCTCATGGATCTCCACCTCGCGGCGCACCCCCTGAAAGATGAGATGCGCCTCTTGCGCCCCGCTAATCGGGTCAATGCGCAGCCCAATCTCGTCTTTCACACGCTCAATGAACGCCCCCCCGTTGCTCGCTTCGCGAATGGCACTGGTGGCACACGCAAAGAACGAACGCGCGCCCTGCCCTTGCGCCAGCAGGTAGATGCGCTTCAGCGCCTGCATGCCGCGCTCCATCGCCTCATCGGCCAACCGTCCCGCCGCCAGCCCGCTATCGCCCAGGCGCACCATCTCCTTCATCCGGTCTACCACCTTAAAGCTGCCGTTTGCATACGCATCCACAATGATGGCATGAAACGAGTTCGTGCCCAGATCAATCACACACACGCGTAGCGGTGCCGGGGTCGACTGAGCTTCGTACGTGGTGTGAGGAACATACGGGCACATGGCCCGCGGCATCGAATCGTCATCCATAAGCACAGAATCGGTACAGTAAGCCGAGAAACGAACAGAGCAAAACCGGTCCATAGAAATGGTGCGCAGCGGAATAAGTTACACTGCATACGGGAAACCTGGCACGTTTACCATTTTTTGCCAGATCCAACGCCCAGATGCAGCCCTTGAACCGCTGCCGAAGGAAGTACTCCTGAGGGCCCAAAGCAAGAACTCAAAACAGCTTCTTAAACCTTTGGGCCTATCCGGCTCATCTACAGCTCCATGTCGTCGAGCTCTTCGGGGTCGCGCTTCAGGAGGCCCTGCTTTTTGTAGTAGATCATAGTGGTGTCGAGGGTGCCGTGGCGCATGCGCTCTTTGACCTGCTCCAACGGCATGCCGCGGTTCAGCCAGATGAGCGCGGCGGTATGCGTAAGGCTGTGCGGCGTGATGCCGGGTCGCTTGATCTCGGCAGCTTTCATATGCTGGTTGATGCGTCCGCGAATGGAGCGCGTCTTGAGGCGTTTGCCCTTGGAGCGACGCCCGTGCGAGATAAAGAGCGGAGCATCGGGGTTCGGGCGGTCGCGCGCCTGCAAGTAGGCCTCGATGTGCGCCACTACAGGCGGATCGAGCGGCACCTGCTCGTCTTTGACGGTGCGGCCTTTGCCCTGCACGCGCAGCACATCGCCCATGAGTGTGTGCTCGAAATCGCCCACGTCGGCACGCACCAGCTCAATCTCGCTCATCCCGGCGTAGAGCATGCAGTACACAATGGCCACGTCGCGCTTGTCGATGGGCGTGGCGTCGTCCATCACGTCGAGCAGCGCCTCGATGTCAGATTCGGTGAGCACCTTGCGCGTGTGCGTGTCGGGCCGCCGGTTGCCCTTCACGGCCTTGGCCGGATTCTCGGTGAGGTGCCCGGCGTCTACCAGGTACTGGCACAGCCGGCGCACCGCCGTCAGGTAGGTCGAAACCGACACCTGGCTGAGCTCACGCTCCTCCATGAGATACTGCTTGTAGGCGCGCACATCGTCTTCAGTAAACTGAAAGCGCCCCTGCCGCTGGATGAACCACTTCTGAAAGGTGTTCAGCGAGCGGCGGTAGGTGCCCACCGTTTCATCGCTCTTATCGCTCAAATACTCAGTCAGAAAGGCATCGAGGTGGCGGCGCAGCTCGCGGAGCGAGAGTTCGAGCGGCGCATCAGAAGCAGAAGGCGGCATGGGCAGATTGCAAGAAAAGGCATAGACACGACGGGCGTCGCTAACGCATCATGGCACGTAGGGATGCATGAATGGACGGGTGGATTTTTTCCCGCCCTCCCACCTTCCATCCATCCCTCCAACCTCCAACGAAGCATGCAGAGTTGGTACTATAACGTGTTTGGGGGATACGGACAGGAGTGCACCTCCCACAGGGTTGCCTCAAACGACCGATGCCCTCCCTGCATGGCAAGGAAGGCACCGGGCGGCAGAAATCGTCGTGGCTACGGCATCCCACACAGCCTACAGAGCGGCGCAGGCTGCAACAGACACCGGATGCGGCCTACAGTTCGTCGTCCGCCGAGTACGATTCAAGCACCTCCACGCAGCGGTGCAGGAAGCTGGAGCCGAGCGCGCCGTCGACGACGCGGTGGTCATACGAGAGCGAGAGGTACATCATGTGGCGCACCGCGATGACATCGCCCATGTCGGGGTCTTCTACCACCACCGGACGCTTCTTGATTGCTCCGGTAGCCAGAATGCCGACCTGCGGCTGGTTGATGACGGGCGTGCCCATCAGCGAGCCCAGCGAACCGATATTGGTGACGGTGAAGGTGCCGCCCTGCAGCTCATCGGGCTGCAGCTGCTTCGAACGGGCGCGCTCGGCGGTATCGGCCATTTTGCGGGCCAGTCCCGACACGTTCAGGTCGCCGGCGTTGCGGATGACCGGTGCCAGCAGGCCCTTCTGCCCAATCGCAACAGCAATGCCGATGTGGTAGTTTTTCTTCTGCACGATTTTGTCGCCCTCCACCGACGCGTTCAGCGTGGGATGGTCGCGCAGCGCCTCAACAGCAGCCTGCACAAAGAACGGCGTGAACGTGAGCTTGACGCCCTCGCGCTCCTGGAACGCCTCCTTGTGGCGTTCGCGAAACTTGACGAGTCCGGTCACATCAGCTTCGGCGAACGAGGTAACGTGCGCCGAGGTCGCCTTCGAGCGCACCATGTGCTCGGCGGTGATCTTGCGCATGCGGTCCATTTCGACCACTTCGATGCGATCGCCGTACTGCTGCTTCAGCTCTTCCTCGCTCGGTCCGGCTTCGACGGTGTAACTGCCGCGCTGCGGGGTGCGAGATGCCGGCGCCTGCGGAGCGGGCGTGGGCTGTGCGGGAGCCGACTCGCGCGTGGGAGCGGTGTCGCCGCTGTCGGCAGCCGGTTCGGGCTTCGATTCGGTCGGTTTGGGCTGGGCCGTGCGCGTTTCGAGGTAGCTGAGCACGTCTTCTTTGGTGACGCGCCCCTCGCGCCCCGAGCCACTGATGGACTCCAGCTCGCTCATGCTCAGTCCTTCGGTTTCAGCGATGGACCGCACCAGGGGCGAGAAGAACTGGCCGTCTTCGCCCCGACGTGCAATCGGGCGACCGTCATCGGCTACGGGCTGGGGGGCCGGTTCGGGCTGCGGTTCAGATTCGCTCGCGGGTGCTGCGTCGCCACCGTCG
>CAZBTM010000075.1:9652-12219 GCA_964494425.1 uncultured Rhodothermales bacterium
CCTCAACGGTGTCACCCTCTTCCACGAGGCGCTCTTCGAGCACGCCCGCAGCGGGCGAGGGCACTTCCGTATCCACCTTGTCGGTGCCAATTTCGAGCAGCGTTTCGTCAAGGTCAATCGGATCGCCCACATCTTTGAACCAGGCAATGATGGTGCCCTCGGTGATGCTTTCGCCCATTTTAGGCATCACCACCTCAATGTCTTCAGCAATGTCCTCGGCGGTTGCGGGAGCGGCGCCATCGCCCGCTGGCGGCTCGGCAGGGGCGTCTGCAGCAAGATCCTCCGCAGCTTCGCCAGGCGCATCGGGGTTGTCGGCGGTATCATCGGCAGCGTCTGGAACCGGAGCGGCCGCAGCTCCTTCGCTGGCGGCTTCAGCTTCGGTTTCGAGGCGGGCAATGATGGTGCCCACCTCAACGGTGTCGCCCTCCTCAACGAGAATCTCGTCGAGTGTGCCTGCAGCGGGCGAGGGCACCTCCGTATCCACCTTGTCGGTGCCAATTTCGAGCAGCGTTTCGTCCTGCTCAACCTCGTCGCCGGGCTGTTTATGCCAGACAATGACCGTACCTTCTGTAATACTCTCGCCCATTTTGGGCATTGAGACGTCTACCTTCGCCATATCGGAGTGCAGCTATTCAGCATCTGGGAGTCGATGGGGGGCGTGGTTCTGCACACTGGAAGCGCTGCCACGGGAGCGCTTCACCGGATTGCAGATACGCACCGATTCATGTGATGCCTCAATGTAGCAGACGCGCCGTCCACAAACAACGGCCCCCATCGTTTCTTGCAATGATTCAACAAAATTAGGTGCGTACGTGCTCCTGCAGCCTATGTCCTCTGTATGTTAGGGTGATGCGCAGGGGGGTGGATTCGGGAGCGGGATTAGCCATTGTACCGGTTCATCGCAGCATCCAGCGAGTCCGTAGCCATGCGCAGAACAGCGTTACAAGCGCGAATACGGGCCCCTTCGATAACGGGCTGCTGCTGTGACGAAAAGGGACTCAACACATAGTCGGCCTGCTCGCCGTGGGCATAATCCTTACCAATTCCGATGCGCAGCCGCGGGAAGTTGGTTGTATCCAGCGCCTTGGCAATATCGGCGAGCCCGTTGTGTCCGCCACTGCTCCCACCGGGGCGTAGCCGTAACTGCCCAGTATCCAAGTGCAAATCATCTACAATGACGAGCAGGCGCTCTACAGATACATCGAAGTGGTCGAGCAAGGAAGCGACGGCGCGCCCGCTTCGGTTCATGTATGTGAGCGGCTGGGCCAGGGCAATCACCTGGTTCTTGTACGGACCGCGACCGCCGCGCGCATCCAGCCCGCTAAGTGGACGCAGCGCCGCGTCCAGGCGTTCGGCCAGGGCCTCCACAACCTGAAAGCCAATGTTATGTCGTGTATTCGCGTACGAAGGGCCAGGATTGCCGAGTCCGACAACGAGCAGATCAGGAGAAGCCATGTGAGTGCAGAAGCAAGTAGATGCAAGGCCAGTGAGGCGAGAGGTGGGCTATGAACAGAGGGGACGCCATGCCCTAAACGACACCCGCCCCCACTGCGCAGGGCAGTGCGGGCGGATGGTTACGCATGCAAGTGTGTGACAGATTAGGCGTCGGCCTCTTCGTCTTCGGCCTCGCCGTCTTCGCCTTCGGCCAGTTCGCCTTCTTCGCCTTCGGGCAGTTCGCCTTCTTCGAGCTCCTCTTCTTCCTCTTCGTCTTCGGTAGCGAGGGCTTCGAGATGCGGCGCCACAACGGTAACGAGCGTTTGGCCTTGTGCCATCTTGTAGCTGTACGCCTCTTGGTCGAGGTCGTACAGGTGAATGGCATCGCCAATCTCCAGATCCGAAATATCGACGCTGATTTCGGATGGAATATTTTCAGGCAGGCAGGAAATGGTGATTTCACGCACCAGAATCTGCGTATCGCCACCGTTCTTCTGGCCTTCCGGAATGCCTTCGTAGCTCACCGGCACCGTAAGCGTAACGCGGCGGCCCTCCTTGAGGACCTGGAAGTCAGCGTGCTCCGGCACATCCGAAATCGGATGCAGATCGAAGTCTTTGAGGACGCACGACCAGGTGTCGCCGTTCATCGACACGTCGACCACACTGGTCTGGCGCGAATAGATGAGGCGGTTAAGGTCGTGCACACTCACCTGAAACGGCACCGGGTCGGTGTCGCGTCCATACAGAATGCAGGGCACGTTGTTACTGTTACGCACGGCCCGCGTCGCTTTCTTTCCGGTGTCGCGAGGCTCAGCGTTAAGGGTTGGGGCATCCATGTGTCGAAGGAGCGTAATACCGTACAAATCGTAAATCAGGCGAGACGCGCACCGCGTCACAACAATAAAGCGGCGGGCGGTGTGTGCAGAGGAATAGAAAGCTGCGGTGGGGGCTTGGGGTTCCTCCTCTTCCGCTAAAGGGCTGTTAAAACGGCGTGGCTTGTGCCGATAATGCCGACAAGCGCCACACGTATGTTGAAACGTTGGTAGCGGTTCAACGCTAAGTCATGGAAGAAATATACACCAGTAGCCGGAGACTGGGAGCGCCGCCCGGCGCGGACGTCTCCGGCGGGGCTG
>CAZBTM010000076.1:0-10355 GCA_964494425.1 uncultured Rhodothermales bacterium
GTATCCAATACAGCAACGATCCCAACTTTGGATACACCCTCATTGACTCGGATCTTCGTACTACAATACAGCAGGCGCTTCTCGATGAACAAGGCCGCATTGATGCATACACCGAACAGCGCATCTGGAAGCATAATAGCCACATTGAGCACCTGAAAGCGCAAACGCATTGCACGCCCGACGAAGAAGTCAGCTACACCAATATGGTAGCGTGCTATCCAGGCCCCAATCCAGAATCAGACATTCCCTATGGGGCTATTTGCAAAGGTGCGTGGCCGCCCCCCAAAGATGAGGCTCTGTTCGTGTCTCCGCTTTCGCAACATTGCGAACAGCGGTTTTGCTACAACGAAGATGGATCCGTTGAGGCCACATCTGAGGACGACATAGCGGCTCAAACAACAATTCGACAACTCAACTTAAATCACAAAACCCTTCGTTCGTACCGGCGCAGCGCAGTGCGCGGCACTCTCGGACCAAACTACTCGCTCTCATCTCGCGAAGCTAAGATTCGACTTCGACGGTTGAAACGGGAAAGTGGCTCTGAAATAACTCCGTTCTATTCGGCGATTAAACAAGCTCTTGAGGATCACATTCAGCGGCTGGAATATATCCAACAGCAAAATAGCTGATACGCTCTCTTGTAGTTCTGAAACCGACCTTGACCTGCTCCGTGCAGCACCATAGTGCCTGCACATTTCTGTGTTAGACATCTTCTCACTGCGCCTTCCGTTTCGCTCTGCACTATGTCTGCCCCCTACGCCCTTGGCCTCACCACGGCAAACGAGCACCCCGAGTCCCGTGCGCTTCCGGTACGGGGCACGCTGCCGCCCTGGCTGCGCGGTACGCTCGTGCGGAATGGACCCGGACGCTTCGAGATCGGGGACGAGGCTTACAACCACTGGTTCGATGGCCTTGCGCTACTGCACGCCTTCACCATCACCGAAGCCGGCGTATCCTACCGAAGTCGCTTTCTGCGGAGCAGTGCCTACACCGAAGCTGAATCTGAGGGCCGCATCACGCAATCCGCGTTTGCGACGGACCCGTGCCGCTCGCTGTTTGAGCGCGTGATGACCATTTTTCGTCCGCAGCTTACCGACAACGCCAACGTAAGCATCCACCGGCTGGCCGGGGACTGGGTCGCGCTTACGGAGACGCCGCTGCCGGTGCGCTTTGACCCGCACACGCTCGACACGCTGGGTGTGGTGGACTACGACGATACGCTCAGTGGACCGCTCACGACCGCGCATCCCCACCACCTACCCGATGGCACGCTCTACAGTTACGTGGTCGATTTCTCGAAGCCCACGAGCACCTACCGTCTGTACCGCCTTGACGCGGCCACCGCTACGCGTATTGAATTGGGCACGCATGCGGTGCGGCGTCCGTCGTACATGCACAGCTTTGCAATGACCGAACGCTACGTGGCGCTGGTGGCGTTTCCGCTGGTGCTCGACCCGCTGGATGTGCTGCTCAGCGGCAAACCGTTCATCGAGAACTTCGAGTGGCAGCCCGAGCGGGGCACGCAGATTCATGTGTTTGAACGCGATACCGGCACGCACGTCACGACGGTGCCTACGGATCCGATGTTTGCGTTTCACCATATCAACGCGTTCGATGACGACGATACGCTCTGTATCGACCTGGCGGCCTATCCTGATGCCACCATCGTAGACCGCATGTACCTGGATGCGCTGCGCAGCGGCTGGGACGATGTGGAGATGGCGCGCCCCGAACGCCTCCGCGTGGATCTGAATCAGCACACGGCCACCCGCGAGCGTCTGAGCGACACGGGCATCGAGGTGCCACGCATCCACTACGCTGCATGCAACGGGCAGCCGTACCGCTACGTGTATGGCACTGGAAACCGTACGCCCGGCCACTTCACCGACGAGCTCGTCAAAATTGACGTGACCACGGGCAGCGCCCAGCACTGGCACGCGGACGGTTGCTTTCCCAGCGAGCCGATTTTCGCAGCGGCTCCTGGAGCTAATGCGGACGACGACGGCGTCGTGCTCTCGGTGGTGCTGAATACCAAGGCAGAGCGCTCGTTCTTACTGGTGTTGGATGCGGAGTCGTTTACCGAAATTGCTCGTGCACCCGCCCCGCAAGCCATTCCGCTGAGCTTTCATGGGCAGTTTCTGGATGCCGATGCTCCGCTTCAGGGGCTCCACCGATAGCCAGCGTTGTCAGTTGGCAGCAGGCACCGAATGCGATGCCTGTTCGGGCCACAGCGAGGTGGTCGTAGCCAGCGGCTGGGTCGCCACCGCATCCAGCCGCTTGATGAGCGCATCCGTGTCGCCAGTCGGCACCACGTATCCGTTCACACCGTCGGTGATGTATTCGGCCATGCCGGTGTCTTCAGTGACAATGACGGGTACCCCGCAGGCCAATGCCTCGGCAGGTGCATAGCCGAATCCGTCCTCGAAGCTCGGATGCACAAACACATCGGCGGTGTGCAGGGCAGGCAGTGGATCGCCGGGGGCAACCGTGATGCGCGGGTCAGCACGCAGCGCAGCCTGCATGTAGCGGCGCATCGCAGACGTCGACCAGCCCCCGACTAACGTCAGACATGCGTTGGGATGCGGCCACTGCGCAAAGGCGTCGATAAGAAGCGGGAGGCCCTTCGTTGCATCGAGCCGACCCACATACACGACGTGGAAAGCCCCCTCGTCGGGACGCGTCTCGGGCGGCTGGAAGCGCGGGGCCGGCTGCGAGTGTATGCGAATGAGTTTGGAAGCGGCGACTCCAGCTTCTAAAAACGATTGGCGGGCATACTCTGAGAACACGTAGATCGCGTCGGCGCGGTCGTATTCAGCATGCGTTTTTCGCTGTTGAGCGCCGTTCAGCCACGTATCGTGCATGCCCGTGTGCTCGGCAGCCTGTTTGTGTCGGACCGCAACATTATCGACATGACTGTTCGCCGCAATCAGTTCCAGGCGGTCATATCCGATCGACTGTGCGGCCTGGAACGTGCGCAGCGCCTTGCCAACGAATCCCATGTACGCCGTCCCATTTGCTGGAAGCATTGCAGCTAAGGCGCGGTCGTATGCTTCGTTGCTCAGGTGGTTGCGCCACGATGGCGACCATCGTACCGGGGGACAGGCATGCACATACCGCGTCCACCATGGTACCTGCACCGTCTGGGCATGCGAATCATCGGGCTTGCCCTTTGGGGTTAAATAGCGCCACAACGTGCGAGCTGCGCGGCTTTCTTCAACCATGTGAGCCAGGAGTTGCCCAATGCCCCCCACTCCGTAGGCAGCGTTACATCCAATGATGCGTTTCATAACAACCGATCACTCTCAAGAAAACAGATGGAGCTGCAAATATCGGTTGCAACACACAGCAAGGCGACCTGATTGCACGCGCCTGCTGGGGCAGATTTGGTGTATATCGGATGCGCCAATGGAGCATATGTCCACTGGCGCATTTCGACCTATGTGATATTAGATACGGCTAAAGTGCTCGGTGTCGTCTTCATCGTCGCTATCGTCGACCATATACTGGTCAGTTGGCACTTCGAGGTAATCCATGAGCCAATCGAGGGCCCATACCTGGTTATCGACGCCGATCCACTCGTAGCCCGGTTCGATGTAATCGGCCACCTCTTCCCAGTCAACTGTCCAGTCTTTGTAGACGTGAAACGAGAACTGGTGATCATCGGTCTCGAAGTAGATGGCTCCCTCTTCGGGATCGTAGATGGTTTCAGAGCCGTCGTCTTCGCGAGCCAGCTCGGCCCCAAGGACCAGAAGCGGCACCTTGAACCGATAGTCCATCTTGTGAACGCGCTTGGCCTGGCTATTCAGGTAGTTGGCCAGTACGGCGCAGCCATCGCTGTAGGCAATGGCCGCCTCGGCCGCTTCGCGCGTGGGCGGGTCGGCCTCGATCTTGTCGAGCGCCGCCTCGATGAGTGGCCATACGGCCACTGGGTCGTCGCTTTTCGTCGTGCGCTCCTTGCGAGGAATATCTACGGTGCGCGATTGGATGTCCACGGGTTCTTGTATTCAGTAAATGAGTGACAGGGAAAACATTGCTGCGGTCCCGCTACCGTCCAGCTACGCGTGTTCGAGCCGCAGCATGCACAACGCGGTAGCGTAACAGGGCGCAAACGTAAGCAGGAAGCAATGGGGTGCTGCACGCCCAGTTGCCGTGTAACACGGTACATATGGTATGTGCTAACGAACTGGCACCGGTGCCGTTCGCAGACTGGTGGCGCGTGGTCTGAATATTACGATACAACCAACAGAGGTGCAACTTTGCTGGAGCGGCCAGGAACGATTGGAGGAGCCTTTGCTCCTGCTTTAACAGCCTTTGGTAAGCTCATAGCATGTATACTGCCTGCTGTTTCTGTGTTTCTGCTATCTGGATAACTCAAGTTCAGGGGATAGCCCTCATATCTTGTCATTCTAAGGAGCAAAGCGAAGGCCACGATTGGAGGCTCATTGCAGAGCTGTTACCAGCCCACACCACCGCCATCGCGCTCATCATCAGGCGACTCGATCATGAACTCTTCCAGCGGAAACTCCGCCTCTCTGCGCAACGGACTTTCGTCCTCGTCGGTGCCCATGTTGGCAATGCGCTGGGTATAATCGCCCACCAAGAAGAGCGCATTGCGCCCCCCTTGCCCCCAGGCATTGGTGCGGAAGGTGATGCGCTGGTCGTTGAAGCCCACCCAGGAGCCCGTCACCAAATCAGGATGCATCATGATAAACCAGCCATCGGCTCCGTCTTGCGTAGTGCCGGTTTTGGCTGCCAGGTCGTAGTCGCCCAAGCCAAACTGCGTACGGATGCGCTGGCCGGTGCCAAAGTCAATCACACCCCGCATCATGTCGGCCACCGTGTAGGCGGTGCGCTCCGACAGCACCTCTTGGGGTGCCGAGCGCGGGGCCCAGAGCAAGTTGCCGAGCCGGTCTTCAACGCGTGTAATCACTTGGGGCTCGTTGCGCAGCCCCCCGTTCGCTATCGTGCTGTAGGCCGTGACCATCTCCAGCAGCGTTACGTTGCTGGTGCCCAGTGCAATAGAAGGCACTGCTTGCAGTTCACTTTGGACGCCCATCCGACGCGCATACTGCGCAATGGTACTCGGCCCAATTTCGAGCGCCACCCGCGCGGTAATCGTGTTGATAGACCGCGCAAGGGCCTGTGTCATGGTCAACTCCTGTCCGCTGTATCCGCTAAAGTTATTCGGACTCCAGGTGGTATCTGCACCTACATCTTCGTATACAAATGTGCTATCCAGAAAGGTGTCGTAGGGTGAATAGCCATTGTCAATGGCAGCGATGTACGTGAAGGGCTTGAACGTGGAGCCTGGCTGACGCTGTGCAATGCTCACCTTGTCGTACTTGTCGCCTTGAAAGTCGCGTCCGCCAACCCATGCTTTCACCTGGCCCGTTCGCGGATCCATTGACACAAGACCTGCTTCGAGTTTCGTGCGCAGGGTGCGCAGCGAGTCGACAAACGTTTCGTTGGTGCGCAGCGACTGCAGCGCCTCTTCATCGGTCTGCCCAGCTTCATCAACAAGGCGCTGATAGTGGGGCGTGTCGCGGATGTACTCGTTGACGACTCCGGTGTTGGAGGACCAGAAGTGCGAGAAGGGCTGGTAGTCCTCGCCGCGAACGAGCTCCATGTACGGCTCAAACTCACGGCTAAGAAGACGTGTGCGCTCGCTGCTCCACTCGTAATCCACCACCGCCTGCAAGCGCGTCATCTGCGAGTCGACCGCTGCCTTTGCATGTTGCTGCATCCGACTGTCGATGGTGGTGTACACGCGCAGGCCGTCGCCATACATGTCGTATGCGTTCAGTGGATGCTCTGGGTCGCGCGTCATGCGCTGGAGCTCTGTGCGCACATGTTCGGCAAAGTAGGGGGCCAGGCTGGCATAGAGCTCAGCTGAGTGGTAGCTGGCCACTATGTCTTCCTCACGATAAGCTGCCAACTCCTCATCGTCGATCATCCCGTACCGGGCCATCTGCCCCATCACCACGTTGCGGCGTTCTTTGGCGTTGCCTGGATTCCGCACCGGGTTGTAGTACGTGGTGGCTTTCAGCAGCCCCACAAGCGTGGCCGCTTCGGGCACGGTCAGCTCCTGCGGCGCCTTGCCGTAGTATGTGCGCGAGGCTGCCTCAATCCCAAACGCGTTCGACCCGAAGGCCACCGTGTTCAGGTACATCTCAACGATCTCGGTCTTGGTGTAACGGCGTTCCAATTCCACCGCCGTAATCATTTCGCGGATCTTGCGCATGATGCTCACCTCGCGCCCCACCTCCTCATCATACAAGTTGCGGGCCAGTTGCTGCGAGATCGTAGACGCGCCGCGCAGGTCGCCCGTAAGCGTGCTGAACGCCGCTGCGGCAATCCCCTGAATGTCTACGCCCCAGTGCCGCTGGAACCGGTGGTCTTCGGTTGCAATGAGCGCATTGACGATGTTGGCCCCAATGCTGTCGTATGGCACCCACGACCGGTTCTGCCGGGCATACCGGGCCAGCTCTTCTCCATCAGCGGTGTAGGCAATGGTGGCCAGCTCAACCGTGGGGTTTTCAAGACGCTGCGTAGATGGAATGTCAGATCGCAAGAAAGCAAACAGCCCAATCAGTACGAGCAGTCCCACGAGTCCAACGGCGGCCACCACACCAAGCACAGACGTGGCCTGCGCCACCTGTGGGTGGTCGATCCAATTCCCGGCCCAGCCCGTCCACAGCACCGATGCCCCCCCGTCGCGGTCTGCGGCCACCTCGTTTGGCGTGTTCGACGACGTGCTCTCGTTCGGAGCGCCAGAGGCTGGCTCAGCGGATGAGTGGGCGGATCGACCGGAGGGCGATGCGGAGCCCCCGCTGTCTTTGTTTGCATCTGGCTTGGGTTTGCGCGCCTCGGGGTCCTCGAAATACTCTTCGAGTTCGCCGTCGGAAAAAGACCACTTGTCTGACATGAAGCGTCAGCGTTCGGGAAGGTACATATGCTGTGAGCGTGCAGCGGTGGGCTGCCAGGCAACACGCGGGACGGTACTGCACCCGCAGCATGCGTGTGGGTTTCACGCCTCAAGGCTGCCCTGGGATACCGGAGCCGTTTTAATCGGGCGGGCCTTGGCTCCGTTCCACTGCATCAGCACCCACCGATCAGGAGTCAAACGCACAAAGGTTCGTTTTTCGTACCAGGTGCCCGTATTCAGGTAGATCCCCGCCCGGTCCTCGTGCAGTTCGGCAGCGTGGCTGTGGCCCATCAAGACAGCATCGGCGGCAGTAGTGCGTAGCACCTGCGCGGCATGCGTGCGCAGCGCCCGAATGACCGTCGGGTCGGGGTCGCCATGCAGGCGGCGGCTTACCCATTGCGCCGCCGCCAGTCCCCAGTCCGCTGGCAGCAGCGTGCGATAGGCCGCCACAGCGCCCTGATGGTGCATGACCTGCCGCATCCACTGGCCCCACCGCCCATGCGTAGAGGCTACGCGGTCGCCGTGCGCCAGATGAATGTGCTGCCCGTAGTGATGCGCCGTCCACGGGCCCTCGACCACGCGCACCCCCAGTTCCCGATCCATGAAGTCGAGATGCCACGGGTCGTGGTTCCCGTGCAAGTAGCACACCGGCTTTCGGCAGGCGGTCCACCGCGCCAGTTCGCCCATCAGGCGGATGCCCTGCTTCGGAATGTAGGACCGATGCTCAATGTATGCATCGAACACATCGCCGAGCAGATACAAGTGCGTGGCCTGGTCGGCGTGGGCATGCAAGCAGTCGATAAGGGCACGTTCGTGTTCGCGACTGGCCCGTGCCGAACCACGCCCCAGGTGCATGTCAGATACAAAGAGGACCACGCCAGTACCGGAATGCAGATAGCAGGATGCGAAAATTGGAGGAGGGAGCAGCGCTGCGTAGCCCGCTTCCACGCGGGCCCTGGCATGGTCGGGCGGGACCTGAACCTTGCGCGGACTGTGGCGGTACAGCCAGAATGATGTGTCTCTTACATCGTTGCCCATTCGCTGACCATCCGCTTGGCCCTGGCCCTCGATGAACCAACAACAAGACTACTACCGTCCGCCCCAGCAGTTCTCGGTGTTTCCGCCTGTCATTAAGAACCTGCTGGTGCTGAACGGACTGCTTTTTATGGCCCAACTGGTGGCCGAAGCCACGCTTACAACGGATGCTGCTCTTACAACGGTACTTAACTACATGGCGCTGTATCCGCCTGGCGCGCCCGACCAGGGCATAACGCTCTTCTTTCAAGGCGATGTGCCCGGTTTTTGGCCATGGCAGTTGATTACGTACAGCTTTCTACACGGCAACTTCCCGCACATCCTGTTCAATATGTTCATTCTTTGGATGTTCGGGGTACAGATCGAAAACAAGTGGGGCTCGGAACGCTTCCTCACGTTTTACTTCGTGTGCGTGGTGGGTGCCGCACTTACGCATCTGCTCTTCATAAGCAACCCGGTGCCCACCATTGGCGCTTCGGGCGGGGTGTACGGCGTGCTCTTGGCCTTCGGTATGATGTTTCCGAATCAGCCCATCTACCTCTACTTCCTCTTCCCGATTAAAGCCAAGTGGCTGGTGGTTGGACTCGGCGTGTTTGAACTGTATACGGGCATTTCGGGCACGCAGGCCGGTGTCGCCAACTTTGCTCATCTGGGCGGCATGATCTTCGGCTTTGTCCTGATTCAGTACTGGCGCGGCAAGCTGCCCACGCAGCCTAAGCGCGTGATGCGATGGTAACATCCGATGCGTAACGCCCTCCTGATTGGAGAGCGCTCCCCCAAACCGTAAAACCTTGATCTTGGTGCGGGGTATAGACACCATGCAGCAGGTTCTGTAACGTGCTGCTGCCTTTGCATCCATTCTGGCATCCCAATGGCCACCTTGCTGCCGTGAATCAGTTTCAATCGTGGTATAGTCGTCAACCCGTTGCACTACGCACGCTCATTGCCATTAACGTGGTTGTGTATATTGCGTGGCAGTTCTTGCGATGGGTTGATCCGATCAACGGGTTTGTATACAATGTGCTGGCGCTCAATACCGAGTGGCCCGGCGCCGTGCTCATGCCGTGGCAACTCCTTACCTACAACTTCCTGCATCTGGGAGCGGGCTTTGGCGGCCTCTTGCACATCGCCTTCAACATGCTCTGGCTGTACTGGATCGGCAAGGAGTTTGAACGGATGCATGGCTCGCATGAGCTTTTGGCGCTGTATATCCTGGGCGGTGTTGGGGGCGGACTCCTCTCGCTGCTCTTTGGTCTGCTAATGCCTGGCTTCTTTGGCAGCATCATTCACGGCGCCAGCGGCTCTGTACTGGGCGTGCTCATGGCCGTGGCCATTCTCTACCCCTACAAGAAGGTTGCGCTCATCTTCCTGGGCACCGTAAAGCTGCTCTACCTGGTGCTGGGCTTTCTGGCCATTGATGCGCTGCTTGCACTGTCATCCTCGGGCGTCGCTGTTACCGCTCACTGGGGCGGGGCACTCGCGGGATTCCTGTGTGCTCGCGCCGGACAACGCGGCGTTGACGTGACCTCGTGGGCGCGTTTTTTCTTCGAGGGCCGATCGCGCGGGAGCCGAAGCCGCCGCTCCGAGCGCGGCAGCCGTACCGCCACGGAACCGAAGATGGGCTTCTTGGATCGCCTGGAGCAGTGGCTTGGCGGCGACCCGAAGGTCGGCTCGTCGTCGGGCTCATCGACCGACGTGAAGGAGGCCTCGGGCCGTGGTTCCTCGAAGCGCAGCGAACGATCGTCGTCGGGCCGCGCCTCAGGCAACACCGACGAGGTCGACCGCGTCCTCGACAAGATCAGCGAGAAGGGCTACGACTCCCTCAGCGAAGAGGAAAAACGCATTCTGTACGAAGCGAGCCAGTCGTAGGTAGCAGGGCTCTCCATACAAAAACGGGCTCCAGCACGATGCCTGGAGCCCGGACTATCCGATTTCAATTTCTGTACGTCCCTCGCTTATGGCGTTTATGGGGACGTGTCATCTCTCCTACACCGTCACTCCCTCACGGCTTTCTTTCAGCACCCGCGCCGAAGCCTGCAGGCCCTCGTACTCCACTTCAGAGAGCGTGGGCGTAACACGTCCGGCAATGCCGTGACGGCCCACCACCGCGGGTAGACTCAAGCACACATCGCGGATGCCGTATGCCCCGTTGGCGCGCACACTCACCGGCAGCACACTGCGCTGATCCTCAACCACCGCGCGCACAATGCGCGCAATCACCACGCCAATGGCGGTGTCGGTGTGGCCCTTGCGCTCAATGATCTGATACGCCGCGTCGCGGGCGTCTTCAAAGAGCTGCTCCATCGCGGGCTCGTCGAAGGCCACGCTCGACGCGGGGACCAAGCCGAAATGGGACGTGGGCGGGGTCTCGGGCGCCGAGCTGATCGGGTCGAGC
>CAZBTM010000076.1:10365-12171 GCA_964494425.1 uncultured Rhodothermales bacterium
CCCGTCACCGGCGCGCCGCAATTCGAACCAGTGCGCGTACCGTCAGCGATGTCGGCCGGCAACGCGCGCGGATCTGTGCGCTTCTTCGCAAAGTTCGGGCCGGGAGGCACCCACCAGGGCCGCCTGACCCCTGCCGAGTTGGCAGAGTACCTTGATACGCTGGTTGCCGATCGACGCATTGCTCCAGATGGGCACCTCCGAATCCCCGTGCTCGCCCAGAATGTAGGCGTGCACCGAGCGCGGATCAACGCCGTAGTAGCGGCCCAACAGCGCCCGAAACCGCGCCGTATCCAGCAGCGTGCCCGTCCCGATAATCCGCTCCGCCGGACGCTCCGACAGCTCCTGCGTCACGTACGTCAGCACGTCCACCGGATTCGTGGCCACCACGAGCATCGCACCGGGGGCGTGTTCGTCGAGCTGGGCTACGATCTGCTCGAAGATGCGCACGTTGCGCTCCAGCAGCTCCAGCCGCGTCTCATCCGGACTCTTCTGGCTGGCTCCTGCCGAAATCACGATAAGCTGCGCGTCGGCCATGTCGGCGTAGTGGCCTGCGCGGGCGGTTACGTTGCCCACCAGCATCTGGCCGTGCATCAGGTCCATGGCCTCGCCCTCGGCACGCTTGTGGTCCAGGTCGTTCAGAATGATTTCGCTGGCCATGCGCTGATTGAACAGAGCATAAGCCGCAGCTTTGCCCACATTGCCAATACCGACGATTCCAATAGTGCGCCGTTGAATCATAGCAGGATACGAGGTTGAGTGCGAAAAACCAGCATTTATGTACACGCAGCACGCCCCCTGCGTATCCCTACAGCGCGGTTTCCTGAAGCGCTTCTATACCGCCGAGGCAATGAAGAACAAGGTAATCACAAACGTGACAACCATCACCAGGCCCACGGTAAACGCCCATGCGCCCGAGGTGCGGGCCGTGTGAAAGGGCACTTCGGCTTCGGCAGACGACTCGGCCTTTGCGGTCTTCTTTTTCGCGGATGCCGCCCCCTCCGATGCGGAGTCAGATGGACGCGTGGCGTCTTCTGCCGAACGGCCCGCAACGAACGTGGCCGGATCGCTCCAGTCGCTCCCCGCATCTTCGGCACGCACGCGCCAGTGCCACGTCGACCCGTCGATGGGCAACAGCCCCGACAGCTCCGTGACCGTGGTGTCGTCGACCGTAAAGTCAACATGCAGCGTGTCAAACCCTTCACTGCGGCTGATCTGCAGGCGATACGTGCCGGCCCCCGGATCGCTGCTCCAGTGGAACTCCGCCATGCGCCCGTCAACGGTTTGTCCGTCAATCGGCGCTTGCGGACGCGGGGCCTGCGGCGATTTGGTGCGTGGGGCGGGACTGCTGGCTTCTATTTTGGGCATAATCAGGGTGCAAGATCAAGTTAGGGGGATGCGAAGGTCGGGCGCTCCGGCCACCACCGTTCACGAGCGTGGAGGCGGCGTCTCGTCGGTGCCAGGTTCATTCTTGGAGGTTGGGCCGGGTACATCATCCTCCATAAGGATGCGCATCGCGGGCGTTTCCACATCGTCGTACTGCCCGTTGCGCACCGACCACACAAACGCGGCCACCCCGGAACCCGCCAGAAGAAGCGCCAGCGGAACTAAGAGATACAGTACGTTCATAGCTATCTGTTCGATTGGGGGCAAAACACATGAGAAGGACTTACGCAGTTGCGGCTCACGAATGTCATTTCGTCGCGAGGCTTGTGCCTGTTTAGCGGTCCTCAGGCCGAAAACTCTGCGCATCCCCCCCTCAGTCGCTGGCGCGACAGTTCCCCTCTCCAGGGGAGCGATCGGGGGCGG
>CAZBTM010000077.1:0-4199 GCA_964494425.1 uncultured Rhodothermales bacterium
GTGTATCGCTCCTTCTTGGGGATGGGTAGCGCCGCAACATCGGGCGTTTGCAGAGGCGGCATAGCAACGTGGGGCCGGTGAATTCAGTTCGACAGGCATTCATACGCAACTGCGCGCGTCGGTGTCCGCAGCTTAGCTTATACGAGCCCCAAACGCAACAGCCCAGAGGGCGGAAGGCCCCTCCAGGCTGCTTGTGATTTGTTGTATCCAGCGTGCCGCGCATGCATCAGAGGGCCGCCTTCTGCGCTCCTGTATCGACGGGGGCTTCACTCTGGAAAAGCGACTGGCGGTTGAAATCTTTCGCCAGCATGTAGCCGTCGTAGTGCGCGCGGCGGGCAATGTGGTTGATACCTTTTGCGGTAAAGTACTCGGCTACGGCGATTGGGCGGCGCCCTTCGTCTTGAATGGCCCACTGCGCGTGGCGGATGAGCAGCGCAGCTTCCAGCGCATGGGCAATGGTGTAGGCAAAGCGCCGGGCCCCGGCCTCCAGCGCTTTTTCGCCCCGATGTTCAAGCGTATCCGCAAGCCACTGCACCGCCGCCTTAAATGCGTCTTGCGCCTGCTTCATGGCGTGCTGAAGTGCAGGCGTATCGACCGCATCGGCACAGCGCTTGATTTCATTGTGGACCGCCTCCAGGCGCCCATCGCGGCGCAGTGTACGCAGGGCAATGAGCGACATCACGTTGGTGGTGCCCTCCCACAGCGGCAGCGCAAACGCATCCCGCAAGAGCGCAGGAATGCCGGTTTCCTCCACGTATCCCGACCCACCAAAGGCTTCGATGACCTCGGTGCTTACCTCTACGGCCTGGCGCCCGGTGATGAGCTTTGCCAGGGGCGAGAGCGCTCGCAACAAGTGCTGCTCTTCGTTGCTCAGCGCGTCGTTCTCCTCCTTGCCAATGAGCTCTACAAACCGGAACGTGAGGTGGAACGCGCCCTCAAACGTGGCTTGTACGTCGGCGAGGGTGTCGTAGTGCAGCGGCTTCTCGATAATGGGCGTACCAAAGGCTTTGCGCTTGCGGGCATAGTCGCGAGCCAGCGCCAGGCCCCGCCGCATGCTGCTCACGGCAATGAGCGCGTTCCACATGCGGGCGCGGTCTACCATCGGCGTAAGATGCCGCGTGCCGTTTTTGAGTTCGGTAATCGGGCGCGCCACCGCACCGTCGAGGGTCACTTCGGAGACGGGTAGCTTCTTCGCGCCCATGCTTTCCTTGAGGCGGTTTACGCGAATGCCTTCGGCGGGCGAGGCGTCGTGATTATCACGAATCGGCAGGTGGAAGAGCGAGAGCCCCGCCCGGCCCTGGTCGTTATTGGATTCGGGACGCGCCAGCACAATCGCCATGTTGGCCGCCGTTGAGGAGGTGAACCACTTGTGTCCGTAGAGGCGCCATTCGCCGTCTTCGTAGCGTGCCTCGGTATCCACCTTGCTCAGGTCGGTGCCGCCAGACTGCTCGGTGCGCCACTGGCCGCTCGTCCAGAATGTGTCGGGGGTGCGGCTTAGCAAGTGCGGCACCACCTCGTCGATGAGCGGCTCATTGCCCGAACGCAGGAGCGTTGCAATGGAGCCGTCGGTGGTGGCCAACAGGAAACCCATCATGTCGGAGGCCGGGAGCGTAAGGTACGCCAGTGCGCCCTGATGCACACGGCTCAGCGCACCGTTCTCCCGCTCATAGGCCGTGGCAATCACGCCGTGCTCGGCGACCATTGGGAGCACGCGCTGCCACACGTCCGTGAGCTCAATCTGGTCGATGCGATCGCCGGTCGGGTCCCACTGCACCAGCCGGGGCGTGTTGGGACGGTCCTGGAGCTGCAGGTCGTAGAGTTCGCCGCCGGTTTCTGCCCACAGCGCCTGAAGATCGGGCTTTATGGAGGCGTACATTTCAGGCGGACATGTGCGCTTCAGGTAGCTGCGCAGCACGCGGTCGGTGTCGAATTGATTGCCAAGATCGGCCAGTTTGCGTGACATAGTGGGTACGTACATCCATGAATAAAATACAGGAGACCCGCTGCATGGAGGTCATCACCTCCATGCAGCGCATCACTGTACAATACGGCAAATCTGATTCCATCGATGCACGCTCCTGTGGGGGAAATTCCCACCCGTCGTGTAAGCATCTGTCCGTGAACCAACCAGACGATGCAGCAGCCCACACATCCTTCAAGGGTCGTTCAACAGCTGTTCAAGGAGAGAAAGCACCGCCGTTCTCGATCCCTTGATTAGGGACGCGGGGCCGGGGCCCAGCCGGGCGGCAATATCACTAACGGATGCGGCTGGTGCGTGGCCATGGTGCGCACAAAGTCGCGGACCGGATCGTACGTCTCGGGGGCTCGGTCGCGGTCGGATACGAGGGCGCGAATCGGAGCCGGAATCAAGGCCTCAAACCCGAAGAATCCGCTGATGGCGTTGACCTCCTGCACCTGCACCCAGTCACGCTCCAATTCGGCAGCGGTGCGCGCCGCTTCAATAGCAGCCGGCAGCCCGCCAATCGAATCAACGAGCCCGCGCTCCTGCGCCGCCGTGCCGGTCCACACGCGCCCTTCGGCGACCTCGCGCACAGCGGTTTCGTCCAGCGAGCGGCCTTCGGCCACACGAGCAACGAAGTCGTCGTAGAGCGCTTCGATCTGCGCTTCGGTGCGGTTGCGTTCCGCCTCAGTCATGTCGCGGGCGGGCAGTTCTACGCCCAGAAGCGGAATCGTGTATCCGGTGGTCAGATCCGCCCGGTCGCCGCGCTGGACCACATCGTAGTCGAACCCAGCCCGCTCGCTAAAGCCGTCGTCGTAGATCCATCCAGCCACGACGCCAATTGAGCCCGTAAGCGTGGTGGGCGATGCGATAATCTGGTCGCCATACATCGACACCCAATATCCGCCTGAGCCCGCCACCTGGCCCTGACTGATGATGACCGGCATGTCTTCCGCGGCTTCGCGCAGGGCCTCGGCCACAAGATCGGCGGCCAGCGGATCGCCGCCCGGCGAATCCACCCGAAAGACGATGGCTTTTACATCGTCGCGGTCGGCGGTGCTGCGGATGGTTGCGGCCAGTTCCTTAGCTTTCATCCCGCTGCCGATGGATGTGCCGCCAATGCCGTACACCAGCGCAATCGTGGGCGGCGCGCTCCACGCATCCGAAGCCGCGTGCAGCTCGTTCAGTGCATCCACCGAGAGCGCCGAGGTAGAGCCGCCCACATGCGTGTCGATCAGATCATCGAGATCGCTCCAGCGCCCGGTGCCGTCAATGAGTCCGGCGGATTCGGCGTCGGTAGCCCAGAGCAGGGTTTGATCGTTGACGATGGAATCGAACGTGGCATTGTCAAGACCGCGAGACGCCGTCACATCGGTGCGCACGGTTTCGTAGAAGGCGTCGATGTAGGCTTGCCGCTGTTCGCGCTCGGCGTCGGAGAAGTCGGTTCGGTCGAGCGCTTCGAGGGCGGACTTGTGCGAGAAGAGGCGCCAGTCGTCCACTGCAATGCCGAGCTTGTCGAGCGTGCCCGCAAGAAACGTCTGACTGGAGGCATAGCCGTCGAGCGTGAGGCGTCCCACCGGATCCATGATGACATGGTCGGCCACGCTGGCGATGTGATACGTGTTCATCCCAGCGTTGTCGATGTACACGAGCACGGTGGTGCCCGCAGCCTGTGCCTCCTGCAACGCCTGGCGCAGCTCCCACGCCAGCGCCGGTTGGATGCGCAGCCCCGACAGATTCAGCGCGAGCGTCTGCACGCGCTCCGAAGCACCCGCCCGCTCGATGGTGCGCAGCGCCTCGTACAGCCGCCGTACGCCGTCTTGCGTCCACGCCTCTACCTGACTCTGCTGATACGCCAGCGCACCGCCCAACTCCAGCGCTACATGCTTCCTCCCACGCTGCACCGCCTCGCCAATGGCACTGGGCTGCGCTCCGCCCAGGCGGATGCCGTAGGTGCTGGAGGCGTACTCCTGCGACGGATTAAACCGTGCCTGGCTCTGCACGCCCGTCCGGTCCAGGTTTACACGGAGCCCCAGGCTGAACGCTTCGCTCTCAAAGTAGCGGCCCACGGCCTCTACGCCCGGCACGACTTGGATGGCGCCGCCCACGCTCCATGGCGCGTCGCGCAGCGCATCCCCCGAAAACACGGCCATGTCGCCAAACACCGTAAGCCGCGACGTGCCCAGCGGACGAAGGCCGACTTCGCCCACCCACTCGCGGTCGTCGGTCTCCAGCCCAA
>CAZBTM010000077.1:4209-12133 GCA_964494425.1 uncultured Rhodothermales bacterium
TCCTCGGCAAAATGAACAAATATGGCGAGGTCTACTTCGGTGTGGAAAAGAAATACGATGAACTGCTCTCTGGCACACCCACCACTACGCTGGTCACCAACCAGCCCAATGTTGTAGATGAGGCCCACCGACAGGTAGCGGCTGGGACGCGCAATGGCACCAGTGGTAAGGCGATTCACGCGCCCGAAGACCCGCTTGTCGCCGGCAAAGCCCTGGTACGCAATGCCGGTGGCAAATCGCTTCGTGCCGCCCGACAGCCCCACGTGGTAGCCCGTGCTTCGGAATCCGCCCCGCTCCACACGCGAAACCGCCCCGCTGAGTCCGCCCACCGACGAAAACAGACCGATGTCGCTCACATCGCCGTGGTCGCGGCCATCGGTCGCCCATTGCAGCTGGAGGGTGTTAGGCTGAAGCGCGGGTAGGGCCGGGTTCGCAAATCCGCTGAGGCCCTCACCTACCACCGAGGGCGGTGCCGAAAGAAGGTCGTATTGCGAATAATACGACGCCATGCGCTGTGCGTGCACCGACGCGGAAAGAAACACACAGCACAGGCTTATGGCAATCAGCGAAACGAGTTGGCGCATAGCAGTAGAAACGAAAGAGATTAAAGGGGGATGCGGAGAGTTCTATCAAAGTGCAGAGGCGATGCCAAGACGAAGGTTTGGGCCCCACCCAACATGTAGTTTTTGTACGCCTCAGGTTGCACCGGTGTTACAGCATATCGCCAGCGCGCACCGGATACTGTGTCCTTGTGGACGCACTTGTGTAACACCTATGCCACGCGTTGTACGTACACCATTGGTGCCCCCTTGCTTTCTCCCAATCCTCACCCACCCATGATGCGCCTTCTTCTGATGCGCCTTCTTCGCTGGATCCCGCTCCTGCTCGCCCTGACCGTGCTCTCGGCCTGCACCGCCGACGCCCCCGAATCCAACGAACCAAGCGCGCCCCAAACCGCGCCTGACGCGCTCCACGACGCCTGGGCCGCCCATGGCGGACTCAACACCTGGCGCAGCCAGCGACAGATGCGGTATACGCTTGCGCGCATTGCCGGAAGCGACACCACGCGCGACGACCACCTCATTGACCTGCAGACGCGGAACGTGCGCATCACCAACGGCGATTTTGTGCTTGGCTTTGACGGCAACAATGCGTGGGTGCAGCCCTCGCTGGAGGCATTTCCGTACGACTATAGCCCGCGCTTCTACACGAGCACGTACTTCTACTTCTTTGCGATGCCGTTTGTGCTCGCTGATGACGGCGTCATTGCCAGCGATGCAGGCACCGCCACCATCAACGGCACCGACTACCGCGTCACGGAAATCCGCTACGAAGACAATGTGGGCGACTCCCCCGACGATGTGTACATCGTCTACACCGAAGCCGAGACAAACGAACTCGGCCTGGTGCGCTTTTCCGTCACCTACGGCGACCGTCCGCCCGATGCGCCGAACACCGCGCTCGTGTACACCGACTTCGCTACCGACAACGGCATTACGCTTCCGGTGGAAGGCCGCTACCACGCGTGGAACGACAGCACGCTCGGCGATCCGCTTGGCCCCGAGTTTGCACTCTCCGATGTGCAGCTCAGCACCGACGCGCCCGACCCTGCCCTGTTTGCTCAGCCCGACAGCGCCGAAGTCGACCCGCTCCCCTCGTCTGATTCCAGCGCGGAGTAGCATCGCCCCTGTCAGCATTGTTGCAGATGCGCGTTGCATCCGCCCTGTGCTGTGACGTACGTTGCACCACAGACTGTTGTCATCGTGCTGCTTCTCTCATTCAATCCACTAATGTTATGCGACTTCAAGGCAAACGTGTCGTTGTACTGCTGGAGCGCTCCTTCGAAGACCTGGAGTTCTGGGTCCCCACCATGCGCCTCCGCGAAGAAGGCGCCGAGGTTACCGTTGCCGCGCCCGAGGCCGACCGCACCTACACCGGCAAAAACGGCGTGCCCGCCACCAGCGAGGTCGCCGCGCGCGACCTGAGCGCCGACGACTTCGACGGTATCGTAGTCCCCGGCGGCTGGGCTCCCGATAAGCTGCGCCGCTACGAGGGCGTCACCTCGCTTGTGGCCGACCTGTACGCGCAAGACAAGCCCGTGGGGCTCATCTGCCACGCTGGGCTCGTGGGCATATCGGCCGGTATTGTGAAGGGCCACCGCTCTACCGGCAGCCTCGGCATCAAAGACGACCTGGTCAATGCCGGCGCCACCTGGGTCGACGAGGCCGCGTTCCAAGACGGCGCCATCGTGTGGGGCCGCGTGGTAAAAGACATCCCCGACTTCTGCCGCGAACTGGTGGATGCACTGGGCTAACGTGCACCTGCAGTTTACAGTCCCAACGAGCCGACTGGACCTGCATCCGGTCGGCTTTTTCTGTGGAGGCGCAGGCTGCCGCTGAAACCGATGCTCGGATGCGCTGCCTGGCCTTGCTGGCCACACACAAGCGTGCTTGGCAACACAGAAGCCCTCGCTTCACCATGAGAATATCGTCATGAGAATAGCCCCGGGCGCCCGATCCGGTCCGCTATGACAGGTAACGCCTCTCCGCATTCGGCACACGCGGCCCGATCAGTCGTGTATATCCTCCAGGATCTGTCAGTTTGCCAGCGACGCATCCCAACAAGCACATCTTAGCAGCACGTCTGGCTGTTTTTTTTAGTTGTATCCACTAACCACGCCCGTATGGACCCCCAACTCATCATCGTTCTCGGCATTCTGGCTGTCACCGTCGTTCTCATCGTCACCGAGTGGCTCCGAATCGACATTGTTGCCATTCTGGCGATGCTGGCGCTGGTATGGACAGGAAGTCTGTCTCCACAAGACGCTCGCGCCGGGTTCTCCAGCAACGCCGTCCTGGCAATCATAGGGGTGATGATCATGGGCCGCGGTCTATTTACATCTGGCGTTACCGACAAAATTGCTGACTTTATCTTGCGCGTTGCCGGGTCAGGACGTCGACGCATTCTCTCTACGGTGTCCGTCACGGTGGGCGTGATGTCTGGATTCATGCAGAATATCGGGGCGGCAGCCCTCTTTCTACCGGTTCTTACGGGGATTTCCAACCGTGAGAATATCCCCGTGTCGGGCCTCCTGATGCCGATGGGGTTTGCCGCATTGATTGGGGGCACGCTCACAATGATCGGCACCAGTTCATTGATCGTGCTCAACGACTTGCTCGCAAGCCGCGGCATCGAGGCTTTTTCGTTCTTCAGCGTGACGCCGATCGGCTTCGTACTTCTAATTGTTGGAGTGGTCTACTTTCTGCTCTTCAGCTCGTCGCTGCTCCCAACAGGTGAAGCGACAGATCCGGAAATGACAGCCGGAGCCAAAATGCTCAATGTCTGGGGCCTCTCCGACTCGATCTACACGTTTCGCATCCCGAAAGAGAGCCCTCTCGTTGGGAAGTCCGTCGAAGAATCGAAGATGGGAGCGCAGTACAACGTCAACCTGTTGCGGGCGTACGATGGAGACGCCGACGAGTACAAAATCTGGGATGACCTGCAGTTCGAGACCGACCAGCAACTGCTGGTACAGGGGCAGAAAGAAGATATAAGGGAGTTCGCCCACGACAACGACCTTCGGCTCCTGCAGAAGGGCGAGAAGTCGGCACAAGATGCTGAGGTCGGCTACCTGGAGGTGGTTATTCCGGCCCGGTCGAGCCTGGTTGGCAAGACAATCCGAGAGGCCGCGCTACGCGACGTATATAACGCACAGGTGGTGCTCGTCTTTAGCGAAAGCCAGGTCATTGACAAAGGGGTCGCAGATCATTCTATTAAAGCCGGTGATACCCTTGTTCTGCAGGGCAAGTGGGAGAGTTTGCGGTTTTTCGAGGAAAGCGAAGACTTCATCACCGTCACACCACTGAAAAAGCGTGAGGAAAAACGCCCCGAAAAAGCGATCTTTGCTGTCAGCAGCTTTGCCGCCGCTCTCGGAGCGGTGCTGCTGCTCGACCTTCCAATCTCCATCGGCTTCCTTACGGGTGCTATGGCCATGGTCTTGGGGGGGGTACTCTCTATTGAGGATGCCTATCGCGCTGTTGAATGGAAGGTTATTTTTCTCATCTCCGGTCTCATCCCTATCGGCCTCGCCATGGAGTCCTCGGGGGCAGCGTCCTTCATCGCCGAGATGTTGGTGCAGGGTATTGAAGGGGTTCCCCCATTTGTAGTCTTGCTATCGCTGGGTGTGCTCACAACGCTGTTCTCGCTCATGATGTCGAATGTTGCCGCCACCGTGCTGCTGGTGCCGTTGGTGCTTGAGTTGACAGGCATCGGCGGACTTCCTGCCAAGGTGCTTGTGCTTCAGGTGGGCATTTGCGCAGCGAACTCGTTCATCATCCCCACCCACCACGTCAACGCGCTGTTGATGACGCCGGGCGGCTATCGCGTCGCCGACTACTTGCGCGCCGGGAGCGTGCTGTCGGTCTTGTTTGTTTTCGTAACCACCGCTATGCTCTATTTCTTCTATGTGTAGCGACACGGGCAATCTCCCCATTCCATAACCGGCGGCACAGAAAAGCCCATAGGCCCCTCCGGTCGGCTTTTTCTATAGAGGCATGTCTCCTGTTGGAACCGATGGTCTGATGCATTTCGTTTGTATCGCCCCTGTCGTGCTCTATCCCGTTTTCTTCTGTTCGCCTTATGGCCAACGCGTCTGATACCATTCAGCCCGGCCTCAAGCGTATCGTCTATGAGCTGCTCTACCCCAGCCACGCCAAGACGGATGCGCTGCCCCACCTTGCTGGTGATACAGAAGCGCATCTGTCAACGTGGAGCGATCGCATCGATATAGCCATTATGGCGCTCATCGTGCTTAGTGTGCTGGGCGTTGTGTTAGAGTCGGTATCGGGTGTGCATGCCACCTACGGTTCTGTGCTCACGACGTTTGAGTATGTGGCCGTGGCTGCGTTTAGCATCGAGTACGGGGCGCGCTTGTGGGTTTGCACACTCATTCCAAAATTTCAGGCTCCCATCACCGGACGCCTTCGCTGGGCCGCCACGCCAATGGCGATTGTAGACCTGCTCGCCATTCTGCCGTTCTACTTGCCCTTCCTCGGGGTAGATGCACGCTTTCTACGCCTCTTCCGCCTGATGCGCATCTTACGCCTGGCCAAGCTGAAGCGCTACCTGTATACGCTCCGCCTCTTCGGACGCGTGTGGAAGAGCAAGCGGCACGAAATCATCTTCACCACCGCACTCATGCTGATGATGTTGCTGGTATCGGCTTCGCTGATGTACTACGCCGAGCGGGCTCATCAACCCGATACGTTTGGCAGCATCCCGCAGGCCATGTGGTGGGCCGTGGCCACGCTTACAACAGTGGGATACGGAGACGTAACGCCTATTAGCGGACTCGGACGCACTTTGGCCGCTGCTGTGGCCATGATTGGAATTGGACTGTTCGCGCTGCCGACCAGCATTCTGGGGTCGGGCTTTGTGGAAGAGTTGGAAAAGGACCGCGCCATCGAAGACGCTGTCCAGTCAGAGCTGGAGGAGCCCCATGACGTGCACGAAAACACATCGCCATCTCCGCAGTCTTCTGCATGCACCTGTCCGCACTGCGGTGAATCGTTTCAGATCCATGTGCAGCCCACTTCGAGCCCACCAGATGTGCCCTCGGCTACGTAACGGCTTCCCCTACGTAAGCGTGTCAATCCACCGGAGCAACTCGCCAAGTCCGTCTCCCTTTTCGGCGGAAGTCAGCATGAGCGGCACATGCAGCCCGACCTCTTCAAGCTGTGCCTCGACCTCCCCCTTCCGCGCCCGGCGCTCGTTGCCCGAAAGCTTATCTGCTTTGGTGAGCACCACCAGCAGCGGGGCGGCTCCGCCGCGTATCATGTCGATCAGCTCACGGTCAAGGTCGGTGAGCGGATGGCGGCTGTCCATCAGGTGCACGATCGCTTTCAGCGGTTTGCGTTCGCTCACGTAGCGCGCAATGAACTCGGCCCAGCGTACCCGCTTCTTCTTGGGCACCTTGGCATACCCATAACCTGGCATGTCGACCCAGTACTGCCGGTTGTTGATGCGGAAGATGTTGTATTCCTGCGTCTTCCCCGGACGCTTACTCGTGCGCGCCAGCTTCTTCCGGCGCGTAAGCGCGTTCAGCATGGTGCTCTTCCCCACGTTCGACCGTCCCAAGAACACCACTTCGGGCCGCCCGTCTTTCGGGAGGCCGTCCCAGCTGACCGCGCCCTTCACAAACTCGGCTGATTTCACTTTCATAGTATGGTTACGTGTCAGGTTGTAGGGGATGCGAAGTCATGTAGCTGGCATGCAAAAGCCCCGCACAATCCCACCGGGAGTGTACGGGGCGCTTTTTTCGTGTTTGTAGCGTAGGGCGCGTGCTTAGCCCAAGTGCTCGCTCACCGTCTCGCCAATGAGCGCAGGGTTCTTCACCACGACCGCACCGGCTTTTTCGAGCGCGGCAAACTTCGCCTCGGCTGTGCCCGATCCGCCCGACACGATGGCACCGGCGTGGCCCATGCGGCGCCCAGGAGGCGCGGTGCGTCCGGCAATGAAGCTAAAGACCGGCTTGCTCATGTGCGCCTGAATGTACTCGGCGGCTTCTTCCTCGGCGCTTCCGCCGATTTCGCCAATCAGCACGACCGCTTCGGTGTCGGGGTCGTCTTCAAAGAGCTTCAGCGCGTCAACAAAGCGTGTGCCAATGACTGGGTCACCGCCAATGCCCACCGCGGTACTCTGTCCGTATCCGGCGCGCGTGAGCTGGTCCACCGCCTCGTAGGTCAGGGTACCTGAGCGCGAGATGACCCCCACGGACCCGGGCTCAAAGATCATAGCAGGCATAATGCCGATCTTGGCTTCGCCCGGCGTAATCACGCCCGGACAGTTTGGCCCAATCAGGTGCGCGCCGTGGCGCTGCACGTAGTGGTAGGTGGACTTCATGTCTTTGACCGGAATGCCTTCGGTGATGCAGATGATCACCTCAATTCCGGCTTCGACTGACTCCTGAATGGCGTCAGCGGCAAAGGGCGGCGGCACAAAAATGACGGAGGTGTTTGCACCTTCTTGCTCAACGGCTTCAGCAACCGTGTTGAAGACGGGACGGTCGAGATGCGTTTGGCCGCCTTTTCCGGGCGTAACACCGGCCACCACGTTGGTGCCGTAGTCGATCATTTGCTCGGCGTGGAAGGTGCCTTCCTGGCCCGTAAAGCCCTGAACGACCAGGCGAGTGTCAGAATCTACGAGAATGCTCATGCGATCAGTGCGGCGTCGATGGTCGGTAACGGCGGAGATGCCTCGCAGAGCGGCGCGGGGCATCGTGAAGGGATATGCATAGGGTACAAGGCCAACGGGCAAACCGCAACGCTACGCGCTTACGCGGGCACGTTTTTCATCAAGGCATCGCCCACGTGCAAAAGACCTGCTTCGTCGAAGGGGGCCGCCAAAAACTGTGCGCCTACGGGCAGATGCGGGGCATCGGGATGTGTGCCAATGGGCACCGACAGCCCCGGCACGCCCGCCAGGTTGGCCGGCACGGTGTATACGTCGCTCAGGTACATCTGGAGCGGATCGGCTGTCTTTTCGCCACGCTGAAACGCGGGCGTGGGAGTCGCGGGCGTAAGCAGCACATCAACCTCTTCGAACGCTTGCAAGAAGTCGTGGCGGATGAGCGTACGCACGCGCTGGGCTTTCTCGTAGTACTTGTCGTAGTGGCCCGCCGACAGCGCGTAGGTGCCCAGCATAATGCGACGCTTGACCTCATCGCCGAATCCTTCGGTGCGCGACTGCACGTACAGCGCCCGAAGCAGATCGCTCTGAGTGTCGAGCTGGTCTTGCAACTGGGCCACCCGCTCGGCATCTCCATTCGACTGCGCCGTACCCAACTGCTCATGCAGCGCCTCGTGCTCTTCTTTGATGGCGGCCTGCATGGTGTCAAGGTCGGCGCGGTGGCCGTAGCGCACACCGT
>CAZBTM010000078.1:0-12093 GCA_964494425.1 uncultured Rhodothermales bacterium
CGGGTACCATCCGATGCCTCCAGCCCATGAAATTTCGGATGAGGCCAACGTTCTAACGTGCAACGTTCCAACGTGCCAATGTCGTGTGATCTGTATCACATCGGCACGGGCGTCCGGCTTCGAAACGGTGACCGCGTCTCAAGCGGTTCCGGCGGGTGGGAGAAATCGGGCATCAATCTTGCGCTCTACCCTGATGTGGACCGCGCGTCCGGCGCGGGAGCAGGGGGCGGAGCATGGCAGCAGTCAAACTCACCATCGTCGGCAACCCGATCGACCTCAGGGTCAGCCAGTGCACCTTCTGCGCCCACCGCAGCCCCGACGGGACCCGCTGCAAGGCCTACCGCAAGGGCATACCCGTCGAGATCCTCTACAACCTGCACGACCACACCACCGAGTTTCCCGGCGACAACGGGATCCGCTACCAGCCGATCATGCTCGGCTACGTCGACAAGGTCTCGGCCTGACGCCCGATTGCTACAATAAAAGGGTGAAGTTCCGGCTGAAGTCGACGGGAGGTCTCCTATGAGACGCGTGTTCGTGCTTCTGTTCGCGTTCGCAGTGATCGGCGCGATGCCGGCCGCTGCCCAGCAGAGCCTCGGCGACGTCGCAGGCTCCATCAAGCTCAAGCGGCCGGAGGGCGAACCGGTGGTCGTCGACGGCTCGTCGCTGGCGCGGACCTCCGGCCCCTCCAGGTCGTCGCTGTCCGGAGATCTCGAGGCGGTCCTCACCGACAGCCGCGACACCACCCGCGACCTCGCGGCGATGCTCGAGAACCTGCCCCGTATCGCCAGTTACATCTACTCCGACGAGCAGCGGGCCCAGCTCGAGGGGTTCGCGTTCGCGCTCGACACGGCACGGAACAACGTTGCCATGTTCTTCGGCGTGGAGGGCCTGCAGGACGTCATCGAGAAGGCGGAGAGCGGTGTTGCCGAGGCGCAGCAAGCGCTGGCATCCGCCCAGACGGCGGTGGCCAGCGCTTCGCGGGTCCCCAACGACGTCCGGCGCCTCGCGGAGAGCGGGGCGAAGCTGCTCGACGACGCGCTGGCCGACCTGCGCAGGCTGCAGCGTGCCGGCGCCGCCGCCCAGGCCCCGCCGCTCATCGATCCCATCGCCGCCGACGCGTCGATCCGCGGCGTGTGTGGGCAATCGGCCGCCGAGGGCAGCGATAGCTACCGCGAGTGCGAGTCGCGGCAGCGGGCGGCAATCGAGAACATCCGGGGTCGCAGCGCGCTGGCGTCCGGCCTCGACGAAGCCGCGTTCAACACCATCCGCAACCAGTGCCGCACCGAGTGGGTGCACGATTTCGTCGCTCGCGACGGGTGCGAGAGGCGGCGGGTCGCGGCGGCCGGCGGGCGATAAGCCCGGCAACCGATCGGCGGGCAGCGGCACATCTACAATGATCTCGCCGATGAAGAAGAACGAGCCCATGTCGCGGTTGAGCAAGTTGGAGTGCTTGCCCTGCCAGCCGAGTCCGCTACGCGCAGCCCAGGCCTTGTCGAGTACGGGTGCCGAATCCACAAAGGCGCGTCCGTGCACCGACTGTCCCACGTGCTCTTCAAGCCAGTGCAGGAGCAGGTAAAGGCGCTCCTTGAGCACATCGTGGTAGTCGTCGCCCCATGCGTAGCGGCTAATTTTGCCGGTGGTGGCGGATTCGTCGTGCTGCGTGTCGGGCTGGTAGTAGTTGTGCAATACCGAGATCACGCTTTCGGAGCCCGGTACGAGTCGGGTGGGGTCGATCCGTTTATCGAAGTGGCGCTCCATCCAGTGCATGGTGCCGTGGCGCCCTTCGAGGAGCCACTGCTCAAGGCGCCGGGCCTCCTCGTCGAGCGGCTCCGCCGTAGCAATGCCACAGGCATCGAATCCCAACCGAGCAGCTTCTGCCTTTAGAGCACGGGCCGTGCGCTGCTGCGCGTGACGTCCGAAATGAGGCATAAGGTACAACGCTTGAGTCGGCAGGCTTGCGAGCAGGTATAGGCTTTGCCCAGTTCGGTGTGGATACGACACGCCCAAGGTTGAGTTTACAGCATGCTATTTACCAGCCGACTGCTACTGTCCGAATGCTCGCGTCTGCAGAGATGAATCTACGCGTCGCTCTTGAACGCCCCCCGCTTTCGGCGTCTTCCGTCCCCGGCGAGCTGGTTCTACATGATGCGTGGCCCGGATGCGCTCTGCAGCAATTCCGCTTGCCCGGTACACTGCAACGACAGCAGCAGCCCGGTCAGTTGCCAGTGCATCGGCGTTGCGTTCGTCAGCAGTGGCGTACCCCAGGACGTGAATAGGAAGCGGAGCGCAGTCCTGGAACAGCGAGACGTTCTCGCGGAGTGCCTCGCTGGCTCCATCGGGCAGCACACTGGCATTTCGAGCAAAGTAGACTGCATTTCCAGCCACCGGTGGCGAACAAAAGTCAGGGAGGTTAGGCTCTACTTCAATCTGCACGGTACGTGCATCTGCGCCTGTATCATGCTCCACCTGCACCTCTACCGCATATGTGCCGGGCGCCTCATATCGATGGGTAGGTATTGCCTCTTCCGACTGCGCGCCGTCACCAAACGTCCATAGATAGCGTGTGGGAGCAGTGCCCGCGACACGGGTTTCGTAGCGCACACGCTCCCCCACGCGTGCCGGGTTGGGCTGTATCTGCACGGTTGCAATTTGCATCCCCTCAATTGAATCGGAGGGAATAGGCCCCACGCTCAGTGTCCAGGTTCGATCAGCACGCCCCGCCTCGTTTTCTGCTGCAAAGCGAATTGTGTAGGTCCCTTCTGCAGGGAACACATGCTGTACACGCAGACCCCGGTCCTCGTATCCCGTACCAAAATCCCATAGCAAGCGCACCGGTTCGGTGGCCCGGTCGTTGATCCGCGCAGTGAAGGTGGCTACCGTATCCCGCCGAACCTGCGCGGGGCCATCCACTGCCAAAATTTCGGGCGGCACGGGCCGTGCGCATCCTCCAATCGTTGCGGCAGCGCCCAGCACAATGAGGTGGGCTATGCCGACCCAACGGGTTACCAGTGGGAGCATTGAGCGATACAGTTGCCCCATACGTACAAATAGGTTGAAAGGTATAGGCTGCACGGTTGGCCTGGTCTGTGCATCATATAATCTGCGTCTTGCTTAGCCTAATAATAGACCTGGCCGCGCACATCCGCTATCTGGATCTGGCGCACAAAGTCCGATCGACGTACGCCTTTGGCACCATGGGGCGGCAAGGATCCCAACAAAAAAGCGAGCCTACCCTCATCTGAGGGCAGGCTCGCAGTCAGGTTGTACGGTGCGCATCAAAGCGTACTGATGCGCGCCGTTACGAAGTCAGGATCGAAGCGTTAGCGCTGCGGAATGGAATCCACGCGACGCTGCTGCTCGGTACCGGCCTTCTTCGAGGTGGTGTCGTCCTCGATAGCACCGCGTCCTTGCACTTCGATGCGATCGCTCGGCACGTCGTTTTCTTCGTAGAAGTCCGCGACAGCCTGTGCACGATCTTGCGACAGCTCATCCGGGTTGCGTTCGCCGGCGGCAGCAAAGCCTTCGACGCGAACCGTGAGGTTCGAGCACTCAGCCAGGATCTCTGCATTTTCTTGCAGGGCGCTGCGTGCTTCATCCGTAAGCGTGCTGGAGTTGACTCCGAAGAACGCCGGATTCAGCTCGCTGACCGTTTCGCAGATCGGCGGCAGGTCGGGATCGACTCGCAGCGTAAGGGAGCGCGAATCGTCGCCTACGTCGTTAGAGGCATCAAGCGTAACGGTGTAGGAACCGGGCTCTTCAAAGGTGTGGGTTGCGGTATCACCCGAGCCGGTGTTGCCATCGCCGAAGTCCCAGTTGTACGTGATCGGTGTATCGCCACGCACGTTGCTGGTGAAGGTAACCTCCTGCCCTGCTGTAGCGGGGCTGGGGTTGGCATTGATGGTTGCGATCTGCGCCGGGACGGGCGGATCGGTGACCTCAACAGTAAGCGTTTCGGAGACGTCTCCTGCCGAGTTGCTGGCCGTGAAGGTTACTTCGTACTGGCCGCTCTGGCCGAAGCTGTGTGTTGTGAGCAGCCCCGACCCCGTGCTTCCATCGCCAAAGTTCCACTGGTAGGAAACAGGCGATGTCACTTCGTCTTCGTTGACGGTTGCGGAGAACGTGCCCGATTCGCCGGTGTCAAGCTCAGCAGGTCCGTCGATCGAGAAGATAACCGGTGCGGTGGTGGCTGGCTCAAAGGCGTACTTCACGCCCAGTGTAGGCATCACCGTAAGGGCGTCCATAGAATATTCGCCCTGGTCAACACCGTCGATGGCCTCACCGTCGAGGACGAGGTGGCTCCGCGCTTCAATGAAGAGCGAAGTATGGCGGCTGACCACCGCGTCGAATCCACCCGCAAAGGTAGGTCCGAAGGCGGTGCTTTCGCCTCCAAACGATGCGTGCACTCCCACATCCGCATAGGGCGAAATAGTCCAGTTCTGGGCGCCAAGGCCCAGGCGACCGGTCAGGTAGGTGGTTGTGATACCAGCGCTGGGAGCGCCCGCACCACGTGGAGGGCCTCCGGCAAACTGGTAGTCGCCGTATTGGAGTCCGAGTCCTATTCCGAAGTTAGGATTGAACTTGTACCCGAACTCGCCGGAGAGACTAAACGGGAAGCTCTCGTCGAACTTGTCAGAGTCAAAAATATCACTAAACTCGTTGACCGGGCTGTACTCGCCCGCGTAGTCAGCAATACCGACGCCCGCCCTGATGTAGAAGGTGTCGCCGGCGCGCTTCGTCTGCGCGTCAGCGGTGGTCGCTGTAAAGGCAAACGCCAGGATGAACGATAAGAGGGATAAGGATAATGTTCGGGTCATAGCTCTAAAAGCTTTTAAGAAGCAGTGTCGGACAGGTTGATCGTTACGCTAATCCATATGCACGAAAGCAATTACGCATGTTGGTATTTGTAATACCAATGACAAAACTGCCCATACGGATTTATTAACACGCATCGTGCATCGCTCACTAAACAGAATGTATGAGGGAGCGCACACCAACGCAACTTGTGGTCTGTGAGGAGACGAATGCATAGGGCACATGTACAGCCTTACTCACACGCAGCCTCTTCTAATGTGGCAATCGGAAGCGTGCAGACCTTTGCGAACTGATACTTAACGCAAAGATGACAGGGGCATACAGAGATAACAGAAAGTAACAAGAGACCGTACAAAACACCATCGTGCAGGGTGTAACGTACAGCCGCACATGTGCTGGTATTCTTCAGTATTCACACTGATGCGGTAAGGAGCAAGAGCACACCATCACGAATGTATGAAGATGCACCCGAAAAACAAAGGGGAAGCCCTATTTTTCCATACCAGCTCCAGATTTCCCCATAGCTACAAACTATTAACGTACTTCTCGAGCTTGCTCTTTTTGTTTGCGGCCTTGTTTTTGTGAATCAAGTTCTTGGAGGCCAGTCGGTCAAGACCGCGCTTCACGTCTGGTAGCAGCTCCGCCGCCACCTCGGGGTCTTCCGTGTTCTTCAACCGCTGGACAAGTGTACGCACCTTGCGCTTCTGCGCCCGGTTACGCGTACGTTTTTTGTCATCTTGGCGGAGACGTTTCTTCGCAGATTTATTCTGTGGCATGGTAAACGTAGCCCGTTAGTTCACGTAAACAAATATGAAGGGACATTAAGCGTGTGGCACTCAATCCTATGTACGCACCACCGGCACCCCCACAGGATGTTTCCCTCGCGTTCGTCAATTAGATGTCAACCCTATGCGCTCTGTTACCTTGTTCTCCGGTTTGTTAGTAGAATAAGCCGCTGGGGCTGCTCCGGCGCGCTCCCTCCTTGGCTTCCTTTTTGTAGCTTCTTTGCCGTATGTGGACGTTTCTTTCTGACCTGGTTCGCCCTTCTGATACGCCCTACACCATACTGCTCATTGAGGCGGATTCTGCCCGTGAGCCCCGGCGCTACCAGGTTACGCCTCGGCACATGCTTTGGCTATGCGGCACTACACTCCTTGCTGTGTCTGTCCTCACTGCCACCCTCGTGGCACTTACACCGGTAAGACAGCTCATTCCCGGATACGGCACCGAAACGATGGAACGCAATGCCCAGCTTAATGCCGTACGCGTAGCCGCTCTGCAAGACACACTGAACGTACAGCGTCAATACATTGAGCGCCTACAACATTTACTTACCGGTCGTACTGACACGGGGCTTTCTACAGATGCCCCCTCTGGAGCTGAGCGGCCGGCCTCTTCGTCTGCTTCGTCTGCACGTTCTAATTCAGAAGATAACGATTGGACGCTGCACCAGCAGCCTGCACTTACGATCACTCAGTTTGGCGGGTCGGATTCCTCGAGGGGCGGCCCTACCAATTCGGTTGCCGACTTGCCCGCGCTTCCGGCTCCGGTGCCGCCTCCCGTCGAAACGGGGTATCCGACGCGTGGATTTGAACCGCGCGACGAACACTACGCTGTCGACATTGCTGTACAAGAGGGGACCTTCGTTCGTACAGTCGGTGACGGATATGTTGTACTGGCCGATTGGACCCAGGAAGGCGGCTATACTGTTGCGGTCCAGCATGGCGATGGCTATCTCTCCGTGTATAAACACAACGAACGCCTCATGAAACGCATCGGCGACTACGTGCGTGCGCAAGAAATCATTGCTGTTACCGGAAACTCAGGCGAGATTACAACAGGCCCGCACCTGCACTTTGAGCTTTGGCACCACGGCTTGGCGCAAGACCCGCGCACACTGGTCGCAGGCTGGTAGTGCGCGCTGGTACAGTCGTGCACATGCTCGTTGCTTCCCCCACACCCTCCCACTGCCTTCGATGCCCGGCTATACTTGAATGCAGGACGCCGAGCGTCTCCATCTACTAACCATTATGCTCTATGGGGATTTTTAGCTCTAACGAATCGAACGACCGAACCATGGCCAAAAACAAGCGAACAATGTCTGATCAGATCAATCTGGTGGGCGAAGGCACCACCTTCGAAGGCACACTACGCACACAAAATGACGTTCGGGCCAGTGGGCGTATTGTTGGAACCATGCATGTCGATGGGCGGGCCATCATTGCTAAGAGTGGCGGGGTGGAAGGCGAAATCATCGCGACTAACGCGGATATTGCCGGACACGTAGAGGGTGAAATCCGCGTGGCAGAGCGTCTTGTTCTTAAAAGCACAGCTCGCATTGATGGCGACATCCACACTAAACAGTTGGTTGTCGAGGAAGGCGCACGCTTCACGGGTCAATGCACGATGGGCGACGAGGCCGCCACCACAGACCGCGCAAGCACCAGCTCGGATTCGGATGCGTCAGCATCAGCAAAAGAAAAGAACTCCAAGAAAGGTACGTCTACGTCTGATACGACGGCCTCCTCTCGTGCTGACACGGCTTCCTCGTCGTAAGGTAGTCGTAGGTAGCTCAAATGGCATGCAATAGCCATCTGTTTTGCGTCCCGCTGTCTATCTCTCGCTCTGACTTAGCTCCCTGATTCGCTGTGTCTGAACCTGGTGCTTCCTCCGAAGACCGTTCGTCTAAACAGAGGGCTTCCTCAGAGCACCCCTGGCGCGACGCATGGCAGGATATGGCTCCACACCTTGACCTGGGCTGGCGCCTGGCAAGTGCGGTTGCAGTACCCCCACTGCTTGGATGGGGCGTCGACTACGCGCTCACCACTGCTCCGTGGGGAATGCTTGTGGGGACGGTCTTCGGACTTGTGAGCGCAGCCTACATTCTCGTTACACTGTATTCCTCCGCGCAGCCCCCAACCGATCAGTCGGCAGACAAGAACTGAACAAATGTGGCACAGATCGGCGCGTAAATTGCGCGCTAATTCGCATCGATAGTGCATTCATTTATTATTCACCGCTATTCACAAGTCTTCCACTGCGGGCTGCGTTACGTTCACGACTGTGTTGCGTAAATGCTTCCCACAAGCACCTGCCAGGCCCGTAGGCGGCTTGCATGAATTGCGAGCGTGATGCCTCGGTAACGTGGTCTCGATTGCCTCGACTACATGATCTCTTCGTGGTGGTTTGGCGTGCTACTTGGCGGTGCCATTATAGCTGTGAGTAGCGCTGTTCGCGGGATGAGCCATCGGCTCGCACTGCGGGCAGACTCGCTCCCTGACGCGATGCAGGCAACAGTGCGAGGCATCATATTGCGCGCTGTCATTGTAGCGTCCGGACTTATCCTTACGTTGCTCTGGCTCCCGGTGCACACTCTTGCCTTTGCAGGCGCGCTACTCGGTGCTCTGTTGCTTAGCATGGGCATAGAGTTGGCCACGGTATGGCAACGTATCGAGGAGGGCTAACCTCATTTTGCCCCTCGCTCCCTTTTCGTCACACTTTTGACATTGACCAGGTATCGTTTCGGTGAATCGACCCGTTTGCTCCTCTCGTTGTCGCCCCTTCTGGGCCATGCTGGTCCTGCTTGCCGGTCTGGTAGCCCTGCTCGTAGCCCCCACTGTCCAGGCATCTGAAGCTCCTTCGGAGACCTCGACAACTCGTGCCGCCGCTGCGGCTGACGACCTCACGCTCGACTATGTTGTGAACCGAGCGATTATCGGTCATGCAGCCGATGGGTATTACCTTGACTTCAGCCCGTTTGGAAGTATTGAGCTTCCCCGCATCTTCCTTGTTCGCAATGCCGAGGGCAATCTTGGCCTCGATGCAGCAGTTACCACGAAGAGCCTGCTGAAATCAGGTGATTATGGCATCTACCCTGAGGGGAAGGAGGAACTGGTAATGCCCGGCGCTGAACTGGACGACCTCATTGCTGAAAAGAAGCACCTCTATGGCACGGTAGCCCCCGCTGGCCAGGGCGAGATCGTAGTTGATCTCTCCATTACCCGACACTTTATGTTTGGGCTGCTCGCGATGGGCATTGTGGCTGTCGTATTTATCACCTTAGCAAACCGGTACAAGCGTGGCATAGGCCGCAGCGAAGCCCCACGCGGAGTGCTACAGAATATGATGGAAGTCATCATTGTCTTCTTGCGTGACGAGGTCGCCAAACCCAACATCGGACCGAAGTACAAGCAATTCCTTCCCTTTCTCTTAAGCGCCTTTTTCTTCATCCTTGTCGCCAATATCCTGGGCCTGATTCCCTTTTCTGGATCAGCGACCGGCAACATCGCCGTGACGGGCCTTCTGGCCTTCTCCACATTCATTATCGGCCAGGTCAATGCAACTGCCGATTACTGGAAGCACTTGCTTCTTGGCCCGCCGGACGCCCCGTGGCCCATCCGCATCATCCTGATTCCTATTGAGATTATGGGGGCTATCACACGACATGTAGCTCTCGCAATTCGTCTGTTTGCCAACATGATGGGCGGTGCGCTCATCATCTTCAGCTTGATTGGCGTTGTCTTCGTAATGAACGTGCTCTTTACCACCGGTGCTGCAGCATGGGGGGCCGGTATCATTAGCACAGGATTCACGGTCTTCGTCTTGCTGCTCAAGCTGCTTGTTGCCTTCATTCAAGCATACGTCTTCACCATCTTGTCGGCGCTTTTCATCGGTATGGCCGTTGAGGAGCACGACCACGCTCACGATGAGGGGGCCTCGGCCCCCGCATCGGCACACTGAGCTCATGCGCCCACTCTCTGGGCTCAACCAGCTCACTGACGGCGCGGCTTGCGCTATGTCAGGCGGGGCACCAACGGCCTCGCAGTTTCTGTAACTAATCGCTTGTTTTCCCTACGCCAACACGTTACACACTACCATGGACCCTGCTGCTCTTGCATACCTCGCCGCCGGCATTGGTGCCGGTCTTGCTACCATCGGTGCCGGCTACGGCATCGGCCGCCTCTCCGACTCCGCAATGGACGGTGCGGCGCGCCAGCCCGAAGCTGCTGGCGACATCCGCGGCCTCATGATTGTTTCCGCGGGTCTGATTGAGGGGGTTGCCCTCTTTGCTGTGGTGATCTGCCTGCTGCTGGTCTTCCTTGCCTAAGCAGCCCGCCCCGCAAGCCTGCGTGTGCAGGGCCCTTCACACTGCGTGTGCGTGCGGCATCATTACGCCGCATAGCGCATGTCTCGAAGCGGCCCTGCACGATGTGGCTGCCTGTTTTTGGGCACCCGCCCGGTTGCGCGCTTCGTGACAGTCTGTGCCACGAAAGGATTTTTCTGCGTAATGCCGCATGAATGGCTCTTCTTACGCAGTATTTTCTACCAAATGCTGTCACAGTCTCGTTTCCACGAAGATGTGTACACTCAGGTAGGCTATTGCCCTTGTGCCCCTGGCTCTTGCTTCGACTATTACTTAGAAGCTGAGCATCAACAGTGCCTCTTCGAAGGACCCGCTGTTCTTGTTTGGCTTCCTCCCGTTATCGCTAAGCCCTATCGTTTGTGCTATGGCCTTTTATCTTGCTCAAAGCCTCATTGAGCCCTCTGCCGGCCTCTTTTTCTGGAAAGCGCTCGCCTTTGTCATCTTCCTGTTCTTGCTCTACAGGTTTGGATGGGGGCCGATCACCGACGCTCTTGAAGAGCGCGAGGCACGCATCGAAGACTCGATGACACGCGCCGAGCAAGCGCTCGAAGAGGCCAAGGCGATGCAAGCCGAAAACGAGAAGAAGCGCCGCGAGGCCGAGCGCGAGGCCCAGCGCATCTTACGAGAGGCTCGCGAAGCTGCTGAAGAGCTCCGCGAAGAGGAGCTGGACAAAACCCGCGACAAGATTTCGCGCATGCGCGACCAGGCGCAAGCCGAAATCCAGCGCGAAAAACAAGGCGCACTTGACGACCTGCGCGATGAGGTGGCGGATCTTGCCATCGAAGCCGCTCGCAAAGTCGTACAGGCCGACCTCGACGCCGATCGCCACCGCGAGCTGGTTGACAATTTCATTGACGACCTTCCTACCAATTAATGCATCCAGCCGTGCGAGCTGTCTTCGCTCGTTGCATTCGCTGGATCTGCCTGCCTTCCCCCTCTTGCTATGAGTCAACGCACGGTCGCTACGCGCTACGCCTCTGCCCTCGCTGAAGCAGCACATGATTCCGAGGCCGTCTCCACGATCGACGACGATGTGGAGCTGCTTCGCACAACGCTTACCGAAAATAACGAACTGGCGCGTGTCTTCACCAGCCCTGTGCTCTCTGCTGAGCAAAAGGAGCGCGTCGTATCGGCGCTGCTTCCTGATCATGTGAGCGAGCTGATGATCCGCTTTCTGAAGCTGCTTATCGCGAAACAGCGCGCTACGCTTGTTACCGACATCCTTGCAGCGTACCGTACGCTGCGCGACGAACAGGAAGGCATTGTGGAAGTGGATGTGCGCTCTTCGCACGAGCTCGACAAGAGCGAGCACGCTGCCTTGATCGAAGCCCTTGAATCGCTCACCGACGCGTCAGTCCGCCTCAACATCAGGGTGGACGAGTCGCTTCTGGGCGGACTGGTCATTCAAGTCGGCGACCGTGTCTACGACGGCAGCGTCCATCATAAGCTGGAAGCGCTGCGTTCGCGCTTTCATGCGCCACGCCCTGCAATGGCCTAACCGGCCCTGTCCTTACCGCATGCTGCGCCACGCGGCCTTACGCACGGCGCTCACACCTGTACCATTTTATCCGCTAACACCACTCCGCTATGTCTACTGCTATTCGACCAGACGAAGTAACGTCTGTCCTCAAGCGCGAACTGGGGGGATTCGACGCCGATGCCGATGTCTACGAGGTAGGCACGGTGCTCCAGGCCGGCGACGGCATCGCTACGCTCTATGGCCTATCGAACGTTCAAGCTGGCGAGCTCGTCACGTTTCCCGATTCGGGCGTGCGCGGCATGGTGCTGAACCTCGAAGAAGACAACGTTGGCGTCGTCCTCTTCGGCGAAGTCGACGCCGTCAGCGAGGGCGATGAAGCCCGCCGCACCGGCAAAATTGCCTCGGTCCCCGTCAACGAAAACGTGCTTGGGCGTGTCATTGACCCGCTCGGACGCCCGCTTGACGGCAAAGGCCCCATCGAAGGCGAGAGCGTCGACATGCCGCTGGAGCGCAAAGCGCCCGGCGTCATCTACCGCGAGCCCGTTACCGAACCGCTGCAAACCGGCCTGAAGGCCATCGACTCGATGGTGCCGATTGGGCGCGGGCAGCGCGAACTCGTGATTGGCGACCGCCAAACCGGAAAAACGGCGTTCAT